>NZ_CP021024.1:3697500-4077500 GCF_002117725.1 Rhizobium sp. TAL182
AGGCATACGACGAAGCCCTGCCCCGCGCAAAAAACGCCGTCGCCCAAATCCGGGCCGAAGGGGCAGCCGCCGCCGGCGCCGCCCGCGAGCATGCGGCCGCAACCACCACCGCACTGGTGCTTGCCGGGGCAGTCGGCTTCCTCATTGGCTACCTGCTATCCGGCAATTCACAGCCGCAGCCTCGCCATTGGTGGCGCTAATCCCCTGCATCGGCTAAAAAATCATACTTTTTACGCACCCGCCGATCCGTTTTTCGGTAGGGTGCGTAAATGCTTAGGTCTTATAAAAACCAATTTTTAATGTAAGCAAGGGACCATAAAAACGAAAGGGAGGACAACATGGATAACAAGAGGGCCAATTGCATCATTGAAGTCAGCGTCGATGGCGTTAACGGCCGTTACGCGGTCGGCATCATGAATATGCGTCAGGCACTCGAGCTGCCGGAAATGCCAAGCCTGTCCTATACCCATCCCGACCCGGCGAAGGCCGCTGCCGGCATCGTCGTCAGCCGCAAGGAACTCGCCGGCTTCATGGCCTGCCGCTAAGGCGGCGCGACCGACCGGTTTTTCGCGCAGACGGCGCTTTATCCGAAGCGCTGACGTCGTTTTGCACCCCTATCGCTCCCTGGTTTGGTTGTCATGCTGGCATCGTTGTACCGTTCGTGCCAAGAAGCGGCATCGAGACTGGACAGGGATGGCAGATGAGAGACCGGCGCCCATCGCATAAGACGCGCGAGCGGTTAAAGCCAGCCGCCGACACTGCAGGCAGGCGGGTCACCCTTCCGCGCGCCCTTTCCAAACTCGGCTATTGCTCCCGTACCCAGGCCGAACGGCTGATTGCCGAAAGCCGCGTCGCCGTCGACGGCCGTACCGTCAGCGATGCCTCTGCATGGGTCGATCTGTCGACGGCGAGTATCAGTGTCGATGGACTTGTCATTGCCGCCGAGGCGAAAATCTATCTGATGCTCAACAAGCCGCGCGGGCTCGTCACGACCCGCCAGGATCCTGAGGGCAGGCCGACGGTCTATGATTGCCTCAAGAATTTCGACATCCCGCACCTCTCTCCGGTCGGACGGCTCGACAAGGCGAGCGAAGGCCTGCTGCTTTTCACCAACGACACCGAATTCGCCCAGACCCTGCTCGATCCGCTCACGCATGTGACCAAAACCTATCATGTCCAGATCGACCGCCTCATGGAGGACGAGGAAATTGCCGCCATGACATCCGGCATCCGCCATGACGGCGAGTTGCTGACCGCCACCGCCACACGACGCCTGCGCCAGGGTGACAGGAACTCATGGATCGAGGTCGAGCTCGATGAAGGCCGCAATCGCCAGATCCGTCGTATGCTGGAGGCCCTCGGGGCCGAATGTTTGCGCCTCGTGAGGGTCGCCATCGGTGGGCTCGAACTCGGTGAACTCCCAAAAGGCGCCGTGCGTGCGCTGACCGAGGGAGAATTGCAGGCGCTGCGCCGAAGAGCCGGCATGGAAAGGGCGAGACGTTGACCGGTGTGCCGGAGATGGCGCCGCATGGCTTCTGGCAGGAGATCCATCCGCCCGGCACCTTTTCCGACGATCGGGAGTTCACCACCTTCTATGTCGCCACGTTGGAAGACGGCCGCCAGCTTCGCCTGCCGATACGCGTGTTGGCAGATGGCGATCACGCCCTCGCTTCGCTGATCGTCAACCAGGCGAGCTTCGCCGTCCTCGACGCGTTGGCCGACGGTCTCGCCGAAAAGATCAGACCCATGGGCGTCGATGTCATCGCCGGTCTGCCGACGCTCGGCTTGACGCTTGCCGCCGCCGTTGCGCAGAAGCTCGGCCACGGCCGCTACGTCCCTCTCGGCACCTCGCGAAAGTTCTGGTACCGCGACGAACTCTCCGTTCCTCTGTCTTCGATCACCACGCCGACACAGGACAAGCGCCTCTATATCGATCCGCGCATGCTGCCGCTGCTGACCGGACGGCGCGTCGCCCTGATTGACGACGTCATTTCCAGCGGCGCCTCGATCGTCTCGGGCCTTGAGCTGCTGACGGCCTGCGGCATCGAACCCGTCGTTATCGGCGCGGCCATGCTGCAATCGGAGCGCTGGCGCGACAGCCTCGCAGCCGCCGGGCCGCAATGGGTCGCGCGCATCCGCGGTGTCTTCGCAACGCCCGTGCTGGAGCGGAATGCCGAGGGCCGCTGGCAGGTTTCGGCCCGACCGAAGACATGAGATTGTTCAATCTTTGCCGGCTGGCGCCTCTGTACAGCAGATGAGGAACGACTACAGTCCGCCCAAGGCCTGTCATCCGGAAATCTGCAGCAGTTCCGGTACCGCGACATGCCTCCGTCGATGAAACACCGGATCCGCCCATGTCGTTCGAGCAAGCATCCCTGCTGATCCTTCTGCTGGCGATGCTCGTTCTCTTCTCGCTCGAGCGCATACGCATCGAGGTGACGGCGATTGCCGGCCTGCTCGCCGGCTATGCGCTCGGACTTTATCCGGTCGACCAAATCTTCGCGGGCTTCGCCAGCCCCGTCGTTATCACCGTCATCGAAATCCTGCTGATCGTGCAGGTGCTGGCACGCGCCAAGCTCTTCGACAACCTCGCTGCGCATGTCGCAGCCGCAAGGTCATCGAACTTCAAGGTCATATCAGGCGCTTCCTCGCTTGCCGGCTTTCTTTCCATCTTCATGAACAATATTGGCGCCTTTGCGATCACCCTGCCGGTGGCGCTGCGGCTCGGCGTGGCGCTCTCAATCCCCCGCCGTCAGCTCGTCATGCCCATCTCGTTTGCCGCCTTGCTCGGCGGCCTCGTCTCGTTGATCGGCACGCCGGCCAACCTGCTCGTCAGCGATGCGCTTGCCAAGACGTCCGGTGCGGGTTTTCATTTCTTCGATTTCAGCTATGTCGGGCTGCCAGTCGCAATCGCCGGCATCCTACTCATCGCCGTTCGGGTCCGATACCTGTTCCCGGAACCTGACGCAGTGCCGGCAACGCTCGCCCAGGGCTCGCGTCGCATCGTCATCGAACGTCGCATTCCCAATGCTTCGCCGCTGATCGGCGCACGGCTTTCCGAGTGTCTGACCCGCTTCGGCATCAAACCGCACGCGCTGATCCGTGACGGCAATTTCGTGTTTGGCCCGCTCGACCAGTCGATGATCAGCGCGGGCGACGTGCTGCTTGCCGAAGGCGCCGATGACATCTTTGCCGGCCTTGCCGCCACACAGGCCCTGGTGGCCGATGCCCATCTGAATGATCGGCCGCCAGATTTCACCCGGGTCGAAACCGTCGTCATGCCCGAAAGCACACTGGTGGGTTCACGCGTCAGCTCACTCGAAGTCTTCCACCATCGCGGCATCGCAGTCACTGCTCTTTCCATGCGCACACCCCGTATCGAAGGCCGCTTTCTCGATCTGCAACTGTCGATTGGTGATATATTGACGCTGGAAGGGCCGCGTACGGCAATCGCCGAAGCGCTGGAGGAAAGCGAGTGCCTGCCGCTTGCTCCGACAGCTTCAGCCGAACCGGCCCTCCTATCCTGGCGGCCTTTCGCATTATTTGCCTGCGGCGTCGCGGCATCGGCGGCGGGCCTGCATCCCGAGGTCGCTTTTGCGGGTGTTGTCCTCGTCCTCGCTTTGCTCAATCATATCAACATCCGCCAGGCGATGGCCGACCTCAACTGGCCGATCATCATCATGCTCGCGGCGATGATTCCGATCGGCCAGGCAGTGGCCAGCACCGGGGCGGCCGAAGCGATTGCCGGCTGGCTGAGCTTCATCGTGCCGGTTAACTATCCGCTTTCCGGCATCGCCCTCATCCTCTTCCTCGCGATGGCGCTGACGCCCTTCGTCAACAACGCGACGGTCGCAATCGTGCTCGCCCCGATCGCACTCGAATTTGCGAGGATCGGGCGGCACGCACCCGACGCCTACCTGATCGCGGTCGCCATCGGAGCCTCCCTCGATTTTCTGACGCCCTTCGGCCATCACAACAACACGCTGGCGATGGGTATCGGCGGCTACCGCTTCAGCGACTTCCTGCGGGCCGGCTGGCCGCTTGCCGTCGCAACTTACGGCCTCGCTTTGTTTCTTCTGGCTCTGTTCTGGCTGTGATGCGATACTTCGGCTCGGCTTGACTTCGCCGGTAATGAAACTAGAGCAGGAAGCCATCAGCCAAATACAAGGACAGTCGAGCGCCGTGCGAATCCTCTCCGAAGCCCATTTCCCGGAACTGCCGAACTACTATCGTGGCAAGGTGCGCGAGAATTACGATCTTCCCGACGAACGCCGCATCATCATCAGCACAGATCGGCTGAGTGCTTTCGACCGCATTCTCACCTGTATTCCCTATAAGGGCCAGGTGCTGACGCAGACGGCGCGTTACTGGTTCGAGGCGACGAAGGACATTTGCCCGAACCACGTGCTCGACTATCCCGATCCGAATGTGGTTATCGGCAAGCGGCTCGACATCCTGCCGGTCGAAATCGTCGTGCGCGGTTATCTCGCCGGCACCACCGGCACCTCGATCCTGACCCTCTATAAGAAGGGTGCGCGGGAGATGTACGGGATACGTCTGCCGGACGGCATGCGCGACAATCAGATCCTGCCGGAACCGGTCATCACGCCGACCAGCAAGGAATTCGACGGAGGCCATGACGAACCGCTGACGCCTGCCGAAATCGTCAGCCGCGGCCTTCTGACCAAGGAGCAGTGGGAGACGCTATCCGGATATGCGCTTGCACTCTTTGCCCGCGGCCAGGCAATGGCCGCCGAACGCGGCCTGATCCTCGTCGACACCAAATATGAATTCGGCACCGACGGCGACGGCAACATCATCCTCGCCGATGAGATCCACACACCTGACAGCAGCCGCTACTGGCTCGCAGAAAGCTATCCGGCGAGCTTCGCGGCCGGAAAACGGCCGGAAAGTTTCGACAAGGATTTCGTCCGTGCCTGGGTGGCGGAACGTTGCGATCCCTATAAGGACGAAATCCCCGAAATTCCCGTCGAGCTGATCGAGCAGACCTCGGCCGTCTACATCAAGGCCTACGAGTCGATCACCGGCGAACGCTTTGTTCCCGACGACAGCGGCGAGACGCCGCTTGCCCGTGTCCGAAACAACCTCTCCCGCTATTTCCCTTGAAAAAGGCGACACACGAAACCGCCGGGCCAAGCACCGGCTTGGCAGCTTTCGTGCAATCGAGCTAGCATCGGCTAAAAAAGGGATACCGGGCGCGGCCCGGCGGGGGATAGATGGTGAGAAGGCCGAGACGCAAGGCCGAGGAAACCCGACAGGACATCCTGTCCATGGCGGAGATGCTGTTTCGCGAGCGCGGCTACGTCGCCGTGTCGATCGCCGATATCGCCGGCGCGCTCAACATGTCGCCCGCCAATGTCTTCAAGCATTTCCGTTCCAAGGTCGCACTGGTCGACGCCATCGCCGGACGCCATCTCGACAACGCCGCCGAGCGTTTCCTCCCTCTCGACCAGGACATGCCCGCGAAAGAACAGCTGTTGCGCTTCGTCCTGCGGCTGCTCGAGGGCCATCTGCAGGACATCCAGAAGAGCCCCTATATCTTCGAAATGGTGCTTTCGACCATCGAGGCCAAACTCGAAGCCGGCAATCGCTATCGCGCCCGCATCGAAGAAAAACTCGGTGAGATAATCCGCAAGGGCATGGCGGAAGGACGCTACCACTGCCGTGATCCCGAGCACGCGGCACATACCGTCGCCGATGTGCTGGCTTGCGTGCTGCACCCTATCCTCATCGTCCGCGACGACAAGGAGACGCTGGTGCAGCGCGCCGGGGAAATCGTCGGCTTCGTCGATGCCGCACTGCAAAATAGCGCTTGCTAAGTGACGATTGCTGACTTACGTCACTTCGTAAAGCTTTTCTTAGACTCGGATAATGGCACGTGAAGCCAGATTAATCCTGACGCTTATATAAGCCTGCGCCCGGCCCGGCCGAGCCCGTGGATCGAATGGCGATTGCCACCGCATGAGGGAATTCAGAATGATACGGCGTGCCCTGCTCATCTCCTCGGCCCTGGTGGCGGGCGCCTTGCTTGGCGCCTGCAGCGACAACGCCGGCAAGCCTGCCGGCAATGCCGGCGCAAGCGCGCCGCAGCAGGCAGCGCCGGTCGGCGTGGTCGCGCTGAAGAAGGCCAGTTTTCCTGTTACCACTATCCTTCCCGGCCGCGCCGAAGCCTTTCAGACGGCCGATATCCGGCCGCAGGTGAGCGGCATCATCCACGAGATCGCCTTCAGGGAAGGCGGCGAGATCAAGAAGGGCGACCTTCTCTATCAGATCGAGGATGCGCCCTATATCGCCGCCGTCGAGCAAGCCAAGGCGGCAATCGCCAAGGCCGAAGCGAGCGTGCCGAGCGCTGAAAGCAACCTTGAACGCTACCAGCGCCTCGTCGGCAGCGGCGCCACGCAGATCGAATACGAGACAGCCAGGACGACGCTTCTCCAGGCGAAAGCCGAGGTCGAGTCGGCAAAGGCAGCGCTTTCCGCCGCGCAGATCGATCTCGATCACACCAAGATCGTCGCGCCCTTCGACGGCATCATCGACCAGACGGCCTATAATGTCGGCAACGTCGTCTCGGCGAACCAGACGACGGCGCTGACGACGATCCGCCAGCTCGACCCGATCTATATCTCGCTGACGGAATCGAGCACCAACCTCTTAAGGCTGCGCGATGCCATGGCAGCCGGCGATATCAAGGGCGCGGAGAACGTCGCCTTCCACCTGATTCTCGAAAACGGCAAGGAATACAACCAGCAGGGCAAGCTCGACATGTCGAAGCAGGTCGTCAGCGAGACGACCGGCACTTTCATCATCCGCGTGCTCTTCCCCAATCCCGATCGTGTCGTCCTGCCCGGCATGTATGTCCGCGCAACCGTCGAGCTCGGGGCCGAGACCGGTTATGCGCTGCCGCAGCTGGCGACAAGCCGTGACGCCAACGGCCGACTGACGGCGCAGTTCGTTTCCGCCGACGGCAAGGTCGAAACCCGCGCCTTCGAGAACAGCTCGCCCTCCAACAATTCCTGGCTGGTGACCGAAGGCATCAACGATGGCGATCAGCTGATCGTCACGGGTCTGCAGTCGGTCGCGGCGGGCATGCCGGTGAAGCCGGTTCCGATGAAGATCAACGACAATGGCGTGGTCGTGGCTGCCGAGCAGCCCGCGGCCGGTGACGCTGAGAAGCCCGCAGCGAAGTAATCGCTGCGAGCCCGCATCGTCACCGTCTCAGCCGCACAGGAACAACCGATGGCCAAGTTTTTCATCCGACGTCCGATTTTTGCCTGGGTCATTGCGATCACCATCATGCTCGCCGGCCTTCTGGCGATCTTCACCCTGTCGATTTCGCAATATCCCGACATCGCCCCGACGACGGTCCGCATCAACGCCACCTATCGCGGCGCCAGCGCCGAGACTGTCGAGAAATCAGTGACGACGATCATCGAGGACGGCATGACCGGCCTCGACGACCTCACCTACATGACCTCGACCTCGTCGACCGGTTCGGCCAGCATTCAGCTCACCTTCGGCACCAGCATCGATCCCGACATCGCTCAGGTGCAGGTGCAGAACAAGCTGCAGCTGGTTCAATCGCAGCTCCCCGGCGACGTCATCGATGCCGGCATCAGTGTGACGCGCTCGACCTCGAGCATCCTTCTCGTCGGCTCGCTCGTTTCAACCGACGGCAAGCGCAATTCGGTCGATCTCGGCAACATCATGTCGACCTCGATCGAGGACCAGATCCAGCGCCTGGAAGGCGTCGGCAGCATCAACGTCTTCGGTTCCGGATACGCCATGCGTATCTGGCTCGATCCCTTCAAACTCTTGAAATATCAGCTGACGCCAAGCGACGTCACGGCAGCGATCCAGGCGCAGAACACCCAGGTCTCCGTCGGCTCGCTCGGCGCCCAGCCGACGATTCCAGGTCAACAACTCAACGTCACCATCACCGCGCAAAGCCAGCTGACCACAGTCGCCGACTTCGAGCACATCATCCTGAAGGTCGAAAAGGACGGCGCGACCGTGCGCCTGAGCGATGTCTCGCGCATAGAGATCGGCCAGGAAAGCTACGGCGGCAGTTCACGTTACAACGGCCAGCCTTCGAGCGGTTTTGCCGTCAACCTCGCGATCGGCGCCAACGCCATCGATACCGCCGCCCGCGTGCGGTCCGCCCTCGATGTCATCGGCCGCACTCTGCCGGAAGGCGTGAAGATCACCTATCCCTATGACACGACACCCTTCGTGGAATTGTCGATCGAGAAGGTCGTGCATACGCTGATAGAGGCGATTGTGCTCGTCTTCGTGGTGCTGCTCGTGTTCCTGCAGAATCTGCGGGCAACGCTGATCCCGACCATCGCCGTTCCCGTGGTATTGCTCGGCACCTTCGGGGTGCTGGCGGCCACCGGCTATTCGATCAATACCTTGACGATGTTCGCCATGGTTTTGGCCATCGGCCTTCTCGTCGACGATGCGATCGTCGTCGTCGAAAACGTCGAACGCATCATGTCCGAAGAGAAGCTTTCGCCGCTCGAAGCGACGGAAAAATCAATGGGCGAGATCACCGGCGCCATCGTCGGCATTGCGCTCGTCCTGACCGCCGTCTTCATTCCGATGGCCTTCTTCGGCGGTTCGACCGGCATCATCTATCGCCAGTTCTCGATCACCATCGTCTCTGCCATGCTGTTGTCGGCGCTCGTCGCCATCGTGCTGACACCGGCGCTCTGCGCCACGATGCTGAAGCCGGTCAGCGAGCACAGGAAGCACCGCGTCGGCGACTGGTTCAACCGCAACTTCACCCGCTCGACCAACGGCTATGTCAGGACCATCGGCTATCTCTTGAAGCGGCCGATCCGCGTCATGCTGGTCTTCCTTCTCGTCGGCGCCGGCTGCGCCTATCTCTTCACCAGGCTGCCGAGTTCATTCCTGCCGCAGGAAGATCAGGGCGTGCTGCTGACCATCGTCACGACACCGCCAGGCTCGACGACGCAGCAGACGCAGGCCGTCGTCGAGAAGGTGGAAAACTATTATCGCGAGAATGAGAAGGATGCCGTCGAATCCGTCTTCGGCGCACTCGGCTTTGGCTTCAGCGGCTCCGGTCAGAACAGCGCCATCGTTTTCACCAAGCTCAAGGATTTTTCGCTGCGCACTGATCCAAATCTGAGCGCCCAGTCGGTTGTCAACCGGGCGCTTCGCAGCTTCTTTGCGATGCGCGAGGCACAGGTTTTCGCGCTCCTGCCGCCGGCGATTCAGGGCCTCGGCGTTTCGAGCGGCTTTTCCATGTATCTCGTTGATACCGGCGGCCACGGCAACGACGCGCTGACGGCGGCTTCCAAGCGCCTGATCCAGATGGGCAACAGCTCGGGTAAGATCGTGGCGCTACGCAGCAGCAACAAGGAAGTCGAGCCGCAAATGCGCATCGTGCTCGATCAGGAAAAGATCGGCGCCATGGGCGTCGACATCGCCTCTGTCAATTCGATGCTGTCGATCATCTTCACCGGCCGCGACGTCAACGACTTCACGCTGAACGGCGAGATCAAGCCGGTCTATGTCCAGGGCGACGCGCCCTTCCGCATGCAGCCGGACGATCTTAATCACTGGTATGCCCGCAACACGGCCGGCGAGATGGTGCCCTTCTCCGCCTTTACCAAAACCGAATGGGTCAAGGGCGCACCTTCGCTTGCCCGCTTCAACGCCGTCAGCGCGATTCCGCTCGATGGTGCTGCCGCGCCCGGCGTGTCCTCCGGCGATGCCATGAACGAAATGGAAGCGCTGACCGAGCAACTCGGCGGCGGTTACACGGTCGCCTGGCAGGGCATTTCCTATCAGGAGCGCCTTTCCGGCTCACAGGCGCCGATGCTCTATGCAATCTCGGTTCTCGTCGTCTTCCTCTGCCTGGCAGCGCTTTACGAGAGCTGGTCGATCCCCTTCTCGGTAATCATGGCAGTGCCGGTCGGCGTCCTCGGTGCTCTGGCGGCGGCAACACTCTTCGGCCAGGCCAACGATGTCTATTTCAAGGTCGGCTTGCTCACCACGATCGGCCTGGCGGCGAAGAACGCGATCCTGATCGTCGAATTCGCCAAGGATCGCATGGAAAGCGGCAAGGGGCTTTTCGAAGCGACACTGGAGGCGGCGCGGCTGCGCCTGCGGCCGATCATCATGACATCGCTTGCCTTCATTCTCGGCGTCGTGCCGCTGGCGATCGCTACGGGCGCGGGCTCGGCAGCCCAGAACGCCATCGGCCTCGGCGTTCTCGGCGGCATGCTGTCGGCAACGATGCTCGGAATTTTCTTCGTGCCGTCCTTCTACGTCGTCATTCGACGCATCTTTGCCACACGCGACAAAAATGCGGCAGGAGTGTGATATAAATGCACTGTGATAATGCTGTTTCGATTGCTACATTGCGCCCGACTGCTTCGGTGTGTGTGTTTGTGGTAGGACGAGGCGCGGCTGCGATAGTGAAGCATGAAGCTTCGGACAAGAATTGACTTGCTCGAGTACAGGATGAAATGAATGGTATCTCTTCGTTTTGCCACACCGGCATTATTGTTATTACTGTCGGGCTGCGTTGTTGGCCCGGATCATGCTCCTCCTGAAATGCCGCTGCCCGCCAAATTCGGAGAAGGCGGCACGAAAAGTGTAGGTGACGTTGCTACCGCAGCCTGGTGGACCGCCTTCAACGACCCCAAACTGAATGGCTATGTCCATGCCGGCCTCGATCAGAACCTGACGGTTCAGCAGGCGATCGAACGCATCAATGCGGCCTCTGCAAACGTCACCACCGCCGGCGCAGGCGCCCTGCCGAACCTGAATGTCGGCGCTTCGCATACGGTCAGCGGTCAGAAGGGCGAGCTGCGCTCGCAGTTCGACACACGCAACACCAGTGCCGGCGAAGTCCAGCTGACCTGGCTGCTCGATCTCTTCGGCCTCTACAAGCGCAGCACCGAAAGTGCTCTCGCATCGCTTGATTCCGCATACGCATCCGCTGACGTCGCCAAGCTGACCCTCGTGCAGGATCTCGTCTCGAGCTATATCGATGTTCGCTATTATCAGCAGCGCCTGGCGCTTTCGAAGGCCAACCTGAAGTCCCGTCAGGAAACCTACGAACTGACCAAGTTCCAGCTTGAAGCCGGCGCCGCCTCGCGCCTGGACGTCGTGCAGGCCGAAGGCCTCGTACAGTCGACGCTCGCCGAAATTCCCGGCCTCGAAACCAACATCCGTATATCAGCCCATCACATCGCCACGCTGCTTGGCCTGCCGGCCTCGGCCCTCGTCGACGAGCTGCTGAAGGGTCGCGGTCAGCCGGTCTTCCGTGGCGGCATCAACTCGGGCATCCCGGCGGACCTGATCCGTAACCGTCCCGACATTCGCGTCGCCGAGCGTGATCTCGCCGCCGCAACGGCCAATATCGGTGTTGCCGAGGCGCAGCTCTATCCGAGCATTTCGCTCAGCGGCTCGATCTCGCCGTCCTACATCAACCAGCGCGGCATCCATGGCGACCTGACCCCCTGGTCCTTCGGCCCGACCCTCAACCTGCCGATCTTCGATGGTGGCCGTCTGCGCGCCAACGTCAAGTCGGCGCAGTCCACTGCCGCAACGGCCTATCTCAACTGGAAGTCGACTGTGCTGACCGCTGTCGAACAGGTCGAGAACGCACTGGCCGCTGTCCGCCGCGACGCCCGCACGGTCGCGGCCCTACAGGCTCAGGTGAAGACCACGCAGGAAACCCTCGAACTGTCGACCGCGTCCTACAAGGACGGCGCCTCCTCGCTGCTCGACGTTCTCGATGCGCAGCGCCAGGTCTCGCTTGCCCAGGCAAGCCTTGCCCAGGCCGTCCAGCAGATGGCCAAGGACTACGTCTCGCTGAACATTGCGGTCGGGGGCGGCTACGCGCCCGGCGGCAAGACCACAGCAACGGTGACGCCGGCGCCGGCAAAGGCCAAGAGCTGATCGGCATTTCGCCTTCCTGGAAATACAAAACCCCGCGATCGCCTCGCGGGGTTTTTTCATGCCGGACAAATCCCGGAATAATCGCACACCGAACGAATTTGGATTCGACAAGCAGAAACGGCTGCTATAGGACTGATTAAACGATTAATCAGAATTCCTGACCATGGCTTCATCGCGCTCCGGACCGAACCTCAGCAGGATAGCGACCTCGCTCGGCGTCTCCATTGCCACGGTCTCGAATGCGCTTTCCGGTAAAGGCCGGGTCTCTGGGCAGCTGGTCGAACGGATCCGCGAACATGCCGCTGAACTGGGCTATGTCCCGAGCCAGGCCGGCCGCGCGCTCAGGACCGGCCGCAGCGGCGTGCTCGGCCTGGTTTTGCCCGATATCGCCAACCCTCTGTTCCCGAAGATCGCACAGGCGATCGAATTTGCCGCCTCCGCCGCCGGTTACGGCGTGCTGATCGCCGACTCCCGCGGCGATGCTGCCGCCCAGACCGAGGCGATCAATCGTCTCGTCGAACGCGGCGTCGACGGCATGGTCATTATTCCCCGCCGCGCCACCCGCATTTCGTCCGCCGCCTGCCCAGTCGCTCTCATCGACACCCCCTCGACGCCAGGCAACACCGTTTCCGCCGACCATTGGCAGGGCGGCCGCGAAATCGCTCTCCATCTCGCGGACCTCGGCCACCAGCGCATCCTCATCATCGGCAACAACCAGGAATCCAGCGTTCAGAACGACCGCGCCGACGGGATTCGCGCCGGTATGCACGCGGGCATGCATGCCGAAACGCTGTGGATCGGGAAAGTGGAGCAGGATGGCGGCAGCGGCTGTCCGCTCGGCCTTGCCGAAAAGGTGCGGGAGGGTTTTACCGCTTTCGCGGCTCTTTCCGATCTGCAGGCATTGCGCGCGCTGACCGAGCTGCAGCAGGCCGGCATCAGCGTTCCCGGCGATGCCAGCGTCACCGGCTTCGACGACCTCATCTGGTCGCCTGTTGTCACACCGTCGCTGACGACGGTCAGGATGGACATGGATAGAATTGCCGGGATTGCCGTGTCGGCGCTGGCCGATACCATCAGAAAAAACCGCGCCCGGGAAGGCGTGCTCGTTACCGCGGACATCGAACGCGTCGCGATGCAGCTGATTGTCCGCCAATCGTCCGGGCCTGCGAGCCCGGCACCAAAAACCTCAGAGATGGAGAACATGTAAGATGAAAAAAGCTCTCATGGCGTCGGCGGCGCTCGCCGCACTGTGGCCGTTTGCCGCCTCCGCAGCCGAACGGACGCTGACCATTTCCGTCTACGCCTTCGCGCAAGACGACTTCAAGACGCTGGTCTATGATCCGTTCGAAGCCCAATGCGGCTGCAAGCTGGTGGTCGAGACCGGCAACAGCGTCGAGCGGCTGGCCAAGATGGAAGCGAACAAGGCCAATCCCGTGGTCGATCTCGCCGCCGTTTCGATGGCGGACGCGCTTGCGGCATCGCGCGCCGGCCTGACCGACAAGATCGATACGACGAAACTTGCCAATTTCGACAAGCTCTACGACGTCGCCAAGGATCCCAACGGCGACGGCATGAGCGTCGGCTATACTTTCTATGCCACGTCGATCGCCTATCGTTCCGACAAGATGAAGATCGAGTCCTGGGCCGATCTTCTGAAGCCGGAATATGTCGGCCATGTCGCCTTCCCGAATGTCACCACCAATCAGGGCCCGCCGGCGCTCTATATGCTGGGCCTGTCGCTCGGCAAAGATACGCCTGATCTGCAAGGCCCGATCGCGGCGCTGGGCGAGAAGAAGGACGACATCGTCACCTTCTACGAAAAGTCCTCGCAGCTCGTGCAGCTCATGCAGCAGGAGGAAATCTGGGCAGCCCCCATCGGCCGTTTCTCTTGGGCCGGCTTCACCAAGCTCGACCTTCCCGTCGCCTGGGCAACGCCGAAGGAGGGACAGACCGGCGGCATGAACGTGCTGGTGTTGACCAAGGGTTCGAAAAACCAGGATCTCGCCATGCAGTTCATGGATTTCTGGCTTTCGACCGAGATCCAGACCAAGCTCGCCGAAAAGCTGATCGATAGCCCCGCCAATAGCGAGGTCAAGCTTTCCGAAGCTGCCGCCGGCAACCTCACCTATGGCGAGGAAACGGCCAAGAGCCTCAAGCTGATCCCTTCCGCCATCGCCCTCGACAACCGCGCCGGTTGGCTGAAGACCTGGAACGAGAAGGTCGGCCAGTAGAGCCCGCATGAACCCGCCCCGGCCGCACGCCGGGGCCATCTCCTCTCCCGGAAAGGCACGTCATGTTCCAGAACCGCGCGGAAGCCTTGGCGCTTGCCCTGCCGGCAGCCGTCTTTGCGACAGTGGTCTTCCTGCTGCCTGTCGCAATCCTGCTGTCGGAGGGTTTTCGTGCTGGCGGCGCCTGGACGCTGTCGGCCTACACAGGCTTCCTTTCCGAGACGCTGAACCGCACCGTATTCCTGCGCTCCTTTCGGCTCGCTATCGAGGTCACCGCCGTCTCGGCCGTCATCGGCTACGCCGCAGCCTTTGCCATCGTCAACCTGCCGGCGAACGGCAAAGGCCGCATGGTCGGCTTGGTCACCCTGCCGCTGATGATCTCGCCGGTGGCGCGCACCTATGCGTGGATCGTCATTCTCGGCCGCACCGGCATCGTCAACCAGGCAATAACAGGTCTCGGTTTCAGCGCCGACCCGCTGCGCCTGCTTTTCACCGAAACCGCCGTCTTCATCGGCCTGCTACAACTCTTCCTGCCGCTGATGATCCTGTCGCTGATTAGCGCCCTCGAAAACATGCCGAAGGATGCGATCCCCGCCGCCCGTGTGCTTGGCGCCAACTGGTTCCAGGTCTTCTGGAAGGTCATCCTGCCGCTGACGCGTGAAGGGCTCGTCGTCGGCGGTACCCTCGTCTTCACCGGCTCATTGACGGCTTATATCACACCCGCCGTACTTGGCGGTTCCAAGGTGCTGATGCTCGAAACGCTGATGTACCAGCAGGTTTCCGTCGCCAATGATTTCGTCTCGGCAAGCGTCATCGCCTTCATTCTGATCGTCATGAGCTTTGCCGCCAATATCCTGCTGAAACGGCTAGCGACCGCGAGGAGCCGCAGATGAGCATCCGTCTCTTTTCGCCTGTCGTGCTCTTCCTGCTGCTCGTCTTCCTGATCGGTCCGTTCCTGATCATCATCGCCGCCTCGCTTTCCGCGGGCGATACGCTGGCCTTTCCGCCGCAGGGCCTGTCGCTGCGCTGGGTGATGAAGGTCTTCACCATCGAAAGCTTCCGCGACGGTTTCGCCATGTCGATGTTCCTTGCCGTCTTCGGAACGCTCGCAGCCCTCGTCCTCGGCATCCCCGCCGCCTACGCCCTGTCGCGCTACCGGCTGCCTGCGGCGGAGACCGTCCGCACCATCGTCTCGCTGCCGATCATCGTTCCCGGCATCATCGTCGGCCTGGCATTGCTGCGTTATCTCGTCGTGCCCTTTGGCTTCAACATCACGCTCGCGCTCTTCTTCGCCCATGCGGCCCTCGTGCTGCCTTATGCAGTGCGCGTCGTTTCGGCGAGCCTCGACAATCTGCGCTCGGATATTGAGGAGGCGGCCGTCCTGCTCGGCTCCTCCAGGCTCGGCGCCTTTTTCCGCGTGGTCATGCCGAATATCCGCGGCGGCATCCTGGCCGCCTTCATCCTCGGCTTCGTCACCAGTTTCAATCAGGTGCCAGTCTCGCTCTTCCTTTCCGGCCCGGGTGTCCGAACCCTGCCGATCGATATGCTGGGTTATATGGAAACCACCTACGATCCTTCCATCGCGGCACTCTCCGCCCTTCTCGCTTTCCTCTCGATCGGCATCGTCTTCCTCGCCGAACGCTTCCTAGGATTCTCGCGCTATGTTTGATGCCTATCTCCAACTCGACAAGCTGACGCTTCGCTATGGTGATACGGTCGCCGTGAGGGATCTCGACCTTGCGATCGCCAAGGGCGAGCTGGTCGCTCTTCTCGGCCCCTCCGGCTGCGGCAAGACGACAACGATGCGCGCCATTGCCGGCCTGCTGAAGCCGGCTTCCGGCCGCATCGGTCTCGACGGCGCCGATATAACCCGCGTCTCCGCCAACAAACGGGCCGTCGGCCTCGTCTTCCAGTCCTACGCGCTTTTCCCGCATCTGACGGTCTACGAAAACGTCGCCTTCGGCCTGCGCCTCAAGGGCATTTCGGGCGCGGACCTCGATGCCCGCGTCGGCGCCGGCCTGAAATCCGTCGGCCTGACCAGCTTCGCTGGCCGAAAGCCTGCCGAACTCTCCGGCGGTCAGCAGCAGCGCGTCGCACTGGCGCGCTCCATGGTGATGGAGCCGAAGGTGCTGTTGCTCGACGAACCGCTCTCCAATCTCGATGCCCGGCTTCGTCTCGAAATGCGCGCGGAATTGCAGCGCGTGCAAAGGGAGACCGGTATCACCATGATCTTCGTCACCCACGACCAGGTCGAGGCCTTGGCGCTCGCCGACCGCATCGTCGTGATGCTGAACGGCGGCATCGAACAGATCGGCACGCCTGAGGAGATCTATAACAATCCCGCCTCCGCCTTCGTCGCCGATTTCGTCGGCTTCGAGAATGTCTTCGCCCTGAAGGACGGAAAACTCGTGACGCCGCACGGCCCGGCAGTACTCTCCGATCCGCCGCCGCAAGCTGCAGCCGGCCTGGCCTGGCGCCCGCGTACGGTGACTCTCGGCTCCGGTCCGTTCCAAGGTACGGTGCACGGCACGTCTTTCGCAGGCAACACACGCGAATACCTCCTCCAAACGCCGCTTGGGCCTATCAAGGCTGAAATCGACGCGAGCCTGCCGCCGCACGAGATCGGCAGTGCGCTCGCCTTCGATCTGCCGGTCGCCGGCGCGGCCAACCTCAAGCGCTTCGGGTGACATCATGGGTGTGTGGATCGATACCGACATGGGCTTCGACGACATCGCCGCCATTCTGGTGGTGGCGCAGTCGGAATATGCAATCGACGGCGTCTCGCTGGTCTTCGGTAATGCGCCGCTGCCGCAGGTACTGGCGAACGCCGCCGGCGCCGTCAGCGCCTTCGGCTGGGCGTTCCCCGTCCATACCGGTCGTGCAGCACCTGTTCTCGGCAAGCTCGAAACCGCCCAGGCGATCCTCGGCGAAACCGGCATCCCGACGTCAGGCAAGAGCCTGCCGAAAGCTCCTGCCCTTGCTGAGAGCGATGCCTTCACTGCGCTCTGCTGCTGGCTCGAAGGCGACGGACCCCACCGCATCCTGGCGCTTGGCCCACTCACCAATATCGCCGCCGTAGCGCTCGCCCGCCCCGATCTTGCCGCCCGCATCACCGACCTCGTCTGGATGGGCGGCGGCGTCACATCAGGCAACCACACGGCCTCTGCCGAGTTCAACGCACTCGCCGATCCCGAGGCGCTGGCAATCGTCATCGCCCATGACCTGCCGCTGCGCATGGTCGATCTAGACCTCTGCCGCAAGGTGCTGGCGCGGCCCGAAGATGCCGAGCCGGTGCGCAATGCCGGCGGCAATAATGCCGAACTGATCGCCGACATGCTCGCCGGTTATATCAGCATCGGCACCAGCCGCGGCCGTCCCGGCATGGCGATCTACGATCCCTCGGCCGCCGTGGCCTTCGTCGCCCCCGATATCGTCACCTTCCGCCCCGCGCGCATCGACGTCGAACTGCAGGGCGCCCTCACCCGTGGCCGCACCGTCGTCGAGGTCCGCGCCACGCATGCGACCTTCAACGCCCAATTCGCCGCCGATATCGACGTCGGGAAGACGCGTACCGTCATTCTCGCCGCCCTGATCAATGAGGCCAGCAGATGAACGCCATCGCTCGTCAAGAACCATTCGATCTCAACGATCCCGAATTGCGCGCCCGGGCCGTTGCCGCCGCCCGCGGCGATGCCCCATTCGATATGCTCATCACCGGCGGCCGGCTGCTCGATGCGGTGACGGGTTTGATCCGAGAAGCCGACATCGGCCTCGTCGGCGCGCTCATCGCCAGCATCCATGCCCCGGCGAGCCGCACGGACGCGGTCGAAATTGTCGATGCGACCGGCGGCATCCTGACGCCGGGCCTGATCGACATGCACATGCATGTCGAAAGCTCGATGGTGACGCCGGCGGAATATGCAAGCGCCGTGCTGCCGCACGGCGTCACGACGGTCGTCTGGGATCCGCATGAATTCGGCAACGTCCACGGCCTCGACGGCGTACGCTGGGCGATCGAGGCGGCGCGCACCCTGCCTCTGCGCATGATCCTGCTTGCTCCCTCCTGTGTGCCATCGGCGCCGGGCCTGGAACTTGCCGGCGCTGATTTCGATGCCGCCGTCATCACCGAAATGCTGCGTTCGCCTGCCGTCGGCGGCGTTGCCGAAGTCATGAACATGCGCGGCGTCATCGACGGCGATCCGCGCATGAGCGCCATCGTCAACTCAGGCCTTGCCTCCGGCAAGCTCGTCTGTGGTCATGCCCGCGGCCTCACCGGCGCGGACCTCAACGCCTTCATGGCAGCGGGCGTCACCTCGGACCACGAACTCACCTCCGGCGCCGATCTCGCCGCCAAGCTTTCCGCCGGCCTGACGATCGAGCTGCGCGGCTCTCACGATCATCTCTTGCAGGAATTCGTCGAGGTGCTTAACGGTCTCGGCCACCTACCCTCCACCGTTACGCTCTGCACCGACGACGTCTTTCCCGATGAACTCTACCAAAGCGGCGGCCTCGATGAGGTCGCCCGCCGCCTGGTGCGCTACGGCATGAAAGCGGAATGGGCACTGCGCGCCGCGACCTTCAACGCCGCTGAGCGGCTGAAGCGTTCCGATCTCGGCCTCGTCGCCTCCGGCCGCCGCGCCGATCTCGTTCTCTTCGAGGATCTCACGGAATTGCGGGCACGCCTCGTCATATCAGACGGCCGCATCGTCGCCCGCAACGGCAGCATGGAGGCGGCCGTTCAATCGCTCGATACGGCGCCGCTCATCAACTCCATCAAGCTACCGCCGCTGTCGGAGAATGATTTCCGCGTCCCTGCGAAGGGCGCGCGCGTCCGCGTCGCCACCATCGACCGTCCGCGCTTCACGCAATGGGGCGAAGCCGAAACCGAGATCCGAGACGGCTTCGTCGTGCCGCCGGCCGGCAGCGCCATGATCGCCGTCGCCCACCGCCACGGAAAGGCCGGGGGCACCCCGCGCATCGGCTTTCTCACCGGCTGGGGCGAATGGCGCGGCGCCTTCTGCACCACCGTCTCGCACGATAGCCACAACCTCACCGTCTTCGGCAGTAATGTGCGCGACATGGCGCTCGCCGCCAACGCCGTCATAACTGCCGGCGGCGGCATGGCAGTCGCCAAGGACGGCGCAATCCAGGCGATCCTGCCGCTGCCGCTCTCCGGCTTGGTCACCGACGCATCGCTGAAAGACACGGCTTCGGCCTTTTCCGATATCCGCAAGGCCATGGACAAAATCGTCGACTGGAAACCGCCCTACCGCGTCTTCAAGGCCTGCTTCGGCGCAACGCTGGCTTGCAATGCCGGTCCGCACCAGACGGACCGGGGGATTGCGGATGTGGCGACGGGGAAGGTGCTGGAAAGTCCTGTACTGGAGATTTTCTAGGCCGGGACGCACCGATCAAAGGCGAAGCCACGCGAACCCCGCGAACCCTGTGCCAAAGTCGTCGAGCCAGACTTGCATGGAAATGCAACCACAACATCATTTACAGCACCATCAGGAAGCTGTCGTAAGTCGCGACGGTGGCGCCCGGCCGCGCTGCCGCAGACCGACCGGGAACATCCGCATCAAGAGAGAGTTAGCAAGCGTCTGAGATAGACGGAGCAATCGGATTGCGATGACGCAGCAGGGCCATTCCGCAACGTGCACGACAAATGGCGGTAGTTGGTGACGAGGCCGCAGCGAGCACACAGAACAAGAGCGTATGGCGCCACCGCTCATCATGATCGGGGGCATCGAGAGGGGCGTCAAAATGGACAGTGATGCCATCAACCGACAACCGTGGAGGCTGCTGAAGATGGCCGCGACCGCAGGTCTTGCCCTGATGTCCTTGCGGATCATCAAGGGGGAAATTCCGCGTGTCGTGTCAGATCACGGCCTTTGGGATTTCGGCGCCTTCGTCGCGTCGGGTCGCGCAGCCGCTGCAGGATGGGATCCCTATGGCATTTACCCGCCGCTTACGCCGCATGTCGTCTTTCCCGGATTTGAATCCTGGAACCCAAATCTCAATCCCCCGATTTCGGCACTCCTGTTCCAGACCTTCGACCTCCTCGAGCCGGTGCAATCGCTTCGTATCTGGTGGATGATTTCAATCTCCAGCTACGTCGCCGCGGTCGCTTTGCTGCTGCGACGCTATAGCGGCGGCTTGGAGCTCCCGCTGCTGGCGATCTGGGCATTTGCATTGGCTGGCTTCTGGGACACGCTCTATCTCGGCCAGATCTATATGCCGTTTGTGCTGTTCGCGGTCGTGGCCTGGCTCCAACTGGAGAAGGGTGATGGCGTACTCGCCGGCATCATGATTGGTTTACTGATCTCGATGAAGCCCAATTTTGCAGTGTGGCCGGTGATGCTCCTTCTTGCCGGCCATCGCCTTCCCGGCCTTGTGTCGGTGGCTATCGCGGCAGTTATAGCCGCCATCCCGCTGGTCGTCTTCGGCCCGCAGATCTACGTCGATTGGCTGCGCCTCGTCGCGTCAGACGGCGACCGGGCTGTTTTTCTGACCAACGCGTCGTTTGCAGGCATCGCGGCCCGCGCCGGCCTTCCGGCCGCGGGCACGGTGCTTGCCGCTCTGTTGTTGCTTGGACTGGCAGGCTGGGCCTTTTTTCGTCATCCGCCGGTCGTCGCAGTGAGTGGCTTCGCGCTGTTGGCGTCGCTGCTGGCTTCGCCTCTTGGATGGATCCACTACACGCTCTTCCTGCTACCCGTGCTGTTGCACCATTGGCAGCGCCCGTGGGCATGGCTGACGGCAGCAGCCCTGGTGACTCCCGTCCCCGTCATACTCGGTTACTTCGGGGCTTCCCGCCTGAGCCAGCTGACGGCAGGATCCATTTACGCCTGGGCGCTCGTGCTAATGCTCATCGGCCTGATCACCGCGGAGCTGAAACAACAGACCGCACCGGCTCAGGAAGCCTTTCTGCGATAAATGCGCCAATCGGCCGTCTCCCGCACCAGCACATAGTGGCGGGCGATATAGTGGGCATAAAGGTCGCGCAGCCCGTTGCCCGTCCAGATCTCGATCGGCCATTTCGGATCGAGGATAAGATCAACGTCGGCGAACGTCGCTTCCGCGGCCGGATGATCATCCGGTCCAAGAGTTCGCCCCCAATGATACCACACGCTGTCGCCCACCGGCGGCGTCAGCCCCAGGCCGGCTGAGAAGGGATTGACGAAATCGAGAACCGCGACGCGCTCGTCAGCAGACATCAGTTGCGACAGGGCGACCGAAGCATCAGCCAATGTCCTGTTGTATCCCTCGAAATATTCGTATTGGCCGGCGCTCCACATCTCAACGAGCCTGATCTCGGAAAACGCCGGCAGCGGGATCGGTTTGCCTCGGCCGCCGGCAGCGTAATAGGCATGAATTGCGAGCGATGCAGTATTGCCGATGGCAGCGGGTAATAACAGGAAGCCCACGAGTAGCGGCAGGGCGAACCGCGGCTTCCCGTATCGGGAGAGCAGCTTGGCGCGAAAGAGGCTTTCCGTAATGATGGCGGCGCTTGCGCCCAGTGTCAGAATACCGACGGTCTGGAAATTCTGCCCGATCAAGAGGATTCCGGTTGTGCCGCAGAAGGCAACGAAGAGCAGATGCCGATAACTCGGCGTCAGGTTGAGAACGATGAGCGCGACCGTCAGATAGACAAGAAGGTCGGCGAGATTGTTCCGTACCAAGTGACCGAGGGCGGTCAACGTCAGAACGCCGCCGCTGTTTTTTGCTGAAAGACCAAGGTCAGCAAGGTAGTTGAACCCGCCGCGCCAGATGATTTCAATCGTGATGATGCTGAAGGCGATCATGCCGAGCGCCAACGTCACCCAACCGATCTGGCGACGATCGAAAAGCATGAACAACAGGAAGGCAAGCCCTACAACGCCATAGGTGATCTTGGTGTAGAGCATCAGCAACACAAGGAGACTGGCGCATGCGGCGTCGACTGCCTGGCTGTTCCCGGCGGCCGGCAACCGAGGCAGATACATCACCAGGAGTAAGCCGAGCGACGCCCATCCAATCCGGTTGTAGAACATGGCGAAGGTCAGCTCCCCTATCCGCTCGCCCGGATTTGCGGGAGCCGCAGCTATCAGGAGCAGGAAGATCGCAAGCGGCAGTCCGAACGCCTTATGCATCCGGCTGCCCACGATTTCCGCGGCAATAACCGCGAGTAGGAGAACCACTATCGCCATTCCAGCCGGCATCGCACCGCCCATATTGCCCGACAAGCCATAGCCAGCAGCGGGAATGTAAAATGTCAGCGGCCCGAGCGGCGAATGGAAGTCGACATTCGGCACCTGGCCACGTGCGATGCGGTGAGCACCATCCAGGAAAACGAAGAGGTCGTTGACGTATTTGGTTGTCGCCGTTCGGCCAGGCAGAGCGAGCAGGCAAGCGAGAATGAAGCCCGTGCCAAAGATGACAGCCTGCGACCAATTCAACCGTGAAGCCGGGCGCGATGCGCCGTTTCCCGCTTGCACCGACCTTTCCGTCTCAATCACTGCACCTCGCTTTGCGCCTTCGCCTGACGCCACTGGTAGACCGTCCACTCCGATGTCTTCTGAACGATCTCGAACCGGGCCGAAAGAAACGGGCCGTACAGCGCCTGCAGCGGCAGGCTGTTGATTCCTGTTTTAGGCACCATGACGATCTTTACATCCGCAAAGAGCACTTCCGGTGGGATGTAGGCTCTCTCGTTGATATTACGGTTCCAGTGAAACCAGGCGGTGTCACCGGCAGGCGGGCGAATTCCGAGGCCGGCTGAAAATGGATTGACGAAATCAAGCACAAAAACACGCTCGGGCGGTACGGGGAACGCCTGCAGCAGCGCTCCGCCGGTGACGATGTCGTCGAGATAGCGCCTTATGAAGTCCGGTTCACCGCCGGGCGGATCAATCTCGCGAACATCGTCAAAACGCGGCAGCCCGAGAGATTGCCCGGCTTTCTCAGCCGCAAGCGCTGTATGCAGAATGAGGGCCGCGGCGTGATGTACGATCGGCGGCAACAGGAACAAGGTCGCGAGCAGCGAAAGAGCGCCGGCAGGAAGAGCCAAGCCACCCGCCCTTCTCCCTTCATCGCCTTTCTGAAACCAGGCGGCTTTCTGCGCCAGAACGACTGCGCCACAGTAGAGCGTGATGATGCCCCAGCTGTGGGCGTTCTGATTGATGATCGCCAGGCCGGCGCCTATGCAGAACCCGGAGAAGAGAAGATCTCGGAAGCTGCGGGTTTGCCAGATGGCGATCAAGGCGAAGGTCGCGAACACGACGAGGTCGGAAAGGTTCTCACGCAGGTTCTTCAGGATGCTGGCGACATCATGGCCGCCGCTGACACGCGCCGCCGCCCGCAGATCCTCTATATGCTGAGCGGTTCCGCGCCAGAAGAACTCGATGGCGATCATGACCAGTCCCGTCAGCAGCAGGGCGGTCACGGCCCAGCGGCGCTGCTGCCGATCCAAGAGCATGACGACGAGAAAGGCGGTTCCGGCGAGCCCGTAGGTCGCCTTGGTATAGAACGAGACGAGCAGAAGAAAGACGGCGGCAAGGGCATCGGCGGCATCGCTTCGCCCGCGCGCGGGCTGCGGCGTCAGATACATCACCAGCAGCAGGCCGAGCGCGACCCAACCGATGCGGTTATAAAACATCGCGAAGGAAGGATACCAGATGGAACTGCCGAGATTGATCGGCGCCGCGAGGATGAGAATGAGGAATATGCCGAGCGCGGCCGCCAATGACGGGCTGAGGCGGGACACGAGGATGCGGATCATCGCCGGGATGAAGGCGACGACAACGATAGCCATTCCGACCGGTATGGCAGCGCCGAAATTCCCCGTCAGTTGGTATCCAGCCGCCGGGAGATAAAAGACGAGTGGCCCGAGCGCCGTGTGGAAATCGCGGTTCGGCACCTGACCGAACGTGATGCGGTGCGCACCGTCGATAAAGACCAGCACATCATTGATAAAGGCGGCGTTGATGGTCCTCTCAGGCAGGGCAAGCATGGCAGCGCAGGCCAAGGCTGCGAGGACGATCGCACCTTCCGCCGACAGCAACCGCCGTAGCCTGGCCGCCGGTCGCTTGCTGGCACCTGCTCCCGTTCCGATGGTCGCATAGGCGGCGTGATTGCCCGGTTCCGTCATAGCCGCAACCTCTTGAAGATCGGCTCCGGGATTGACCGGATCACCGTCATCAGCGGTCGCCATATTCGTCTGACGTAGACGACGTCCCCGCCTCTGCTTCCCTCGGCGACGGTAAAGATCTTTTGCGCGACCTCCCGAGGTTCGGCGGTGAGAAGCGGCGGGAGTTTCATCCCATGCGTCATGCGTGTCCGAACGAAACCCGGCTTCACGGTGAGCACGCGCACCCCGGACCCCGACAGCCTATTCCTCAGGCCGGACAAGAATGCAGTCAGCCCGGCTTTGGCGGCGCCATAGACATAGTTGGACGCGCGTCCACGATCGCCGGCGACGGAGCTTATGCCGACGATGGTACCTGATCCTCTCGCCGCAAAACGTTCCGCCAGCAGACCGAGAAGCAAAGCTGGTCCTTCGAAGTTTGTCCGCATGATCATAGCGGCGTGGTCGAGTTCCCGTTCGGCGCGAGACTGCTCGCCCAGTTCGCCAACGACACAGACCACCGTGTCAGGCAGAGGCGAAACGACGCCCACGAAATCTTCGAAGCGGCTTGTAGCGAGGATATCGAGTTCGTGAACCAGGACCTTAGCGCCGGTCCGCGCGCTGATGTCGTCGGCTTCGCGTTGTACGGCAGAGCGCTTTCGTCCGGTGAGAAGCACGTTCCATCCCGCCTCGGCATAGATCAGCGCCGTAGCGCGACCGATATCCGAGGTCCCGCCTATCAGGAGCAGTGTCTTGCCGATCCCCGTCATATGCCGAGCCTCTTTGCCAAGCGGGAACTAAAGTGACGATCGGCGCCCGTTACTTTGCGTAGCTCTTTGAAGGCAGCCAACCGAGGGTAACCGGCTTCGAATGTGTGACGTGACTGTCGTGCATCCTTGGCGAGATAGAGCCGCCCCCCTGCCTTGACAACCAGCTCGTCGATTTCGTCGAGCAGCCGGAACACCTCCTGCGTGACGGGAAGGTCGAGTGCGAGCGTGTAGCCCGGCGCAGGAAAGGACAGCAGCCCGCTTCCGCCCCCCAGCTTCTTCAGAACGGCAAGAAAGGAGCCTTTTCCCGAGCGCGCAAAGCGCTCGAGAATGCCGCTCAGGACTGGAAGCGCGTCCTCGGCTGGAACCACACACTGATGCTGCAGGAAGCCCCGCCTGCCATAAAGCCGGTTCCATTCAAGGATACCGTCCAGTGGAAAGAAGTATTTATCCCAGTGGACCAGCGACGTCTTGGCCGCCTTTCGCGCTCCCGCCCTGAAATAAAGATCGTTGAAGGCTGCAACGCCTGTTTTGCTGAGCACCCATTGCGGCAGATCGAATGGCAGTGAAAACCTCCCCGCGTTTTTCTCTGCAAAACGATCGGCATCCGGCATGCCGCCGACCTGGTCCAGCGTCGCGTGTTCGCCGGCGAAAATCAGCGAGCGTCCAAGGGAAGCGCCTTGCGAAAGGCAATCGATCCAGGCGACCGAATAAGTGACATCCTCGGTCTGCTGCAGCGCCTTCAACGCCTCGCCAATGTTTTCCGTGACGATCGTCTTTTGCGCGATCCAGCCGGATTCGATCGGTTTCAAGCGGAAGGTCGCTTCCGCGATGATCCCGGTCATGCCCATGCCACCGACCGTCGCGAAGAAAAGCTCGGGATTGCGCCTGCGGCTACAGGTGAGGATCTCTCCGCCGGCGACTGCCAGCTTGAGCTCGCTGACATGATCGCCGAACCCGCCGTCGCGATGATGGTTCTTGCCGTGCACGTCAGAGGCGATCATCCCGCCGACCGTGACGAATTTGGTGCCCGGTACCACAGGCGGAAAATAGCCTCTCGGGACAAACGAGCGCAGAATGTCCGAGAGCATTACGCCCCCTTCCACGGTCAGCGTCGCGTTAGTGGGATCGAAGCTCCGCATCCGGCTCAAACCACGGCACATCAAGGTGGAGTGTTCGCCGATCGCCGCGTCACCATATGAGCGCCCATTTCCGCGCCCGATCAATCCCACGCGATCGGCCACGATGCCTGCAAGCGCTTGCGGCAGCTGGCAGTCGATTGCCTGGCTCTCATGGCGCGGATACCGTCCCCAGCCCTCCATGAGTTTGTTACGCCTCCTCTGGTTTGAAGACGAATTTCCGGTCCATTGCGTATTTGGAGACGTAGCCGATCGCCAATCCGAGCGCTCCGCCGGTGTATTTTGCGAGCTCCGTCTTCCAGACCGTCCAAAAAGCAATTTCGAACCCCCAGAATATGAGCGTCGTCAGGACACTGAACAGGCCGTAAAGCGCCACCTTGAGCATCTCGTCGCCGTATGACGTGTAGCCGTCGAAGAAGATCCATCGTTTGTCGAGGACGTATTTCAAGCCGAAGCCGGCAGCGGTCCCTGCGAGCATCGATGGCACGAGGCTCGGCGACGGCGCCAGCTGCATGACAGTAGCCTGGACCGCGAAGTTGGCGGCGGTGGAGAGCACGGCGAAGGCGAGGTAGCGGGTTGCGAGGCCCGCGGAAGTGCTTCGCTCTGAGGACTGACGACCCATTCGGCCACCTCACATTGCGGCAATGACAAGTACGCCGGCGACGCCGAGCGTGACGAGGCTGACCTTGTCCTTGATCGCGAAGACGACTGGATCGTCATGCATCTGCCCCCGGTGGGCGAGCATAAGGATGCGGGCAATCCAGCAGGCAAGGATTGGTCCGGCCAACCACAGCATCGCTGGCCGGGTGTAGATGTCTTGGGCACTGTCGCTTGCGGCATAGAGAGCAAATAACGTCAGCGCGTTCATTCCCGCTCCAGCCGCCAGGGCGCCCACCATACCAATATCCGCCTTCCGGTAGTCGCGGCTCTTGGAATCCGGCAGGTGCGCGGCGCGGCGTGAAATGAGCTCGGTGTATCGCTTCACCAAAGCGAGCGAGAGGAACCAGCTCATCATGAAGGCAAGCAGCCAGGGCGATGGCCACACCGAGACGGCGGCAGCGCCGCCGATCACCCGCGTGGTGTAAAGAGAGGCGAGAGCCACCACGTCCAGGATCATCTTCCGCTTGAGGAAGAACGAATAGGCGGTGGTCAAGGCGAAATATCCCGCGAGTACGAGCACGAAGACGGGTGACACCACGGCGGCCACCGCAAACGACAGAAAAAGCAGGATCGGGATTGCCAGCAGAGCGTGCGACAGCGGGATCTCGCCACAGGCAAGGGGTCTGCGGCATTTGGTTTTATGGCGGCGGTCGTCCTGCAGATCGACCAGGTCGTTCAGGAGATAAACGCCCGAGGCACAAAGCGAAAAAGCCACCAAAGCCAGGCCGGCATTCGCAAGGCTATGGAGGTCAAAGAGTTGATTTGTCAGTAACGGGATAAAGACCAACCCGTTCTTGACGTATTGATGCACTCGCAACGAGCGCGTCCAAATCCGCCATGTCGGTCTGTCGTGGCTAAGATGCTCGACGTTGTCGCATTGGCGCGAAAGCTCTCGCGCAACTGCCGCCGATGTCCTTATCGCATAAGATTTTGCGGCGTGGCGCCAGACTGGCAAGTCGGCCGGGTCATTGCCGATATAGTCGAAACCACCCTCTCCGAAGGCGGCGACGAGCTCTGCCGCCTTCACCTCGGCGACACAGTTCATCGTCTCGTTCGTTGCAAACCAGCCGGTGAAGAGGCCGAGGTGGTCGGCAACCGCGCAAACCAGGCGTTCGTGGGTTGCAGAAGCGAGATAAACCGAACGCCCCTCCTCCCGTGCGGCCTTGATGACGTTCAGCACTTCCGCGTCATAAGGAAGGATAGCCGGATCGAAATCCGCTGGTTGAGAAAGGCGGTGCTTCAGACACGCTTTTCCGGCGGACAGCGATCTGATGAAATCGACGATCGAATGGGGCCGGCGGCTAAGCTCAGAGAAGACCGTCTCGATCAGCAGGTCCGATCGCACCAGGGTGCCGTCAAGATCAACCACCAACGGGCGGGGCGGCAGCGGTTTTTGGAGGTCCGGTGGACTGTCCACCGGCAATGCCGCGGGCTCAGCTCCAGGCCACTCGTCCTCGTCGGCTCTCGGCAAAAAATCTCTTCGCAGCTGGAATTCGTGATGCAGCTCGTTCAAAGGATTTCCCTTATGCTTTGAAACCGTGAAAGCCCGCCGAACCACGGCTAAGCGATTTGGTTCCATCACCCAAATGGGTGAGCTGCACCGCAGGTTGAGTTTATCGGCGCAGATTAGGAATCTTTCCCGGGAAAATTGCGGCCTCGCCAACTGAATCATCGACTGTCGTGTTCGCGTCCGGCCAATTTTCGAGCTTTGTACAAAACTAAATGACGCGCCGAAGGCGGAGCAAACCGACGATTACGCCGGTTCGAGGACCGTAAAAATTGGTGTGGAAATGCGTATTGTGATGAATCTGGCTCTGCTTTTCGGGGCGTTGACATGTTAGATGCTGGGAGGAGCTGCCTCGCGCCGGTTCCGGTGGCTTTCTTCGCAGCCGCGCTGGGCATGGTCGTTTTTCGAGCGGTTCAACTCGCGGCTGTCTATAAATCGGTTGAGGGACCGATCCTGGTGATGCTCGAAAACGGAGCGATGGACACCGCTTAAACCTTCAACTCCCCCTCCACCAACGCTACCCAGTAAGCCGCCCCGTATCCAAGCGCCTCATCGTTGAAATCATAAGCCGTGTTGTGATGCAGCGCCCCATCAACCGCCGGCCCGTTGCCCAGCCAGACATAACAACCCGGCGCATTCTCAGCCAAGAAGGCAAAGTCATCTCCGGCCGTCGATGGCGGAAAACTCCTCCGTACTTTTTCACCAAAGACGGTGCCGGCGGCGGCAAGCGCCCGTGATGCCGCATCCGCATCATTGACGACAGGCGGTATCCGCCGCTCAAAACGATAGTCGGCTGATACGCCGTACATCGAAGCCGTCCCACTCGCCAACCGACCGATTTCGGTTTCCAGCTGGTCGCGCACCCCAGGCGAATAGGCCCGTGCCGTGCCGCCGATCTCGACGATATCGGGAATGACGTTCAACGCCTTGGCATCGCCCGCCTGCAGGAAGCAGGCGCTGACGACCGCCGGTTGCAGCGGGTCGACAACGCGGCCAACGATCGTTTGCAGCGATGACAGGAAAGTACCGGCTGCCGTGATCGGATCACGGCCGAGGTGCGGCTTGGCGCCGTGCGTGCCGATGCCGCGAAAGGTGATGCGCCAGCTGTCGGAGGAGGCGAGCTGTGGCCCCTCGACCACGGCAATCTCGCCGACAGCAAGCCCCGGCATATTGTGCAGGCCATAAACGGCATCGCAGGGGAAAAGCCGGAAGAGCCCTTCCTCGACCATGCGCTTCGCGCCGCCGCGGCCCTCTTCGGCCGGCTGGAAGATGAAATGCACGGTGCCGGAAAAATTCCGCGTCGCCGCCAGGTGCCGCGCGGCGCCGATCAACATTGCCGTATGGCCATCATGGCCGCAGGCATGCATCTTTCCCGGCACTGTCGATTTATAGGGCCGCTCCGCCATCTCAGGCATCGCGAGCGCATCCATATCAGCCCTCAGCCCGATCGTGCGCGTGCCATTGCCGACCTGCAGCGTGCCGACCACGCCGGTGCCGGCAAGCCCGCGATGCACGGCGATGCCGGCCTCCTCGAGAAGCTTTGCGGCGATACCGGCGGTGCGCTCCTCCTCGAAACCGAGTTCCGGATGGGCGTGCAGATCGCGGCGCAGGGCGGTGAGGAACAGCAGATCGTCCTTAATCCGGGCAGGAATGCTCATGGGCCTGGATATCCCTCCATGTGAAACGGGCGCCCGAACGGCGCCCGCGTCAGATCATTCGTTGTTCATCAAACAACTCGCGAGTTCAACCCTCAAGCTTCTTCGACGAACACCTCCTCGCGCTTCTTCCTGACGCTCGGCAGGAAGACGACGATCAGTACGGCGACCGCGATTGCCAGAAGCGTGGCGCTGATCGGCCGCGTGATGAAGGTGCTGGGGTCACCGCGCGCCAGGATCATGGCGCGTCTGAGATTCTCTTCCAGCAACGGCCCGAGCACGAAGCCGAGCAGCAGCGGCGCCGGCTCGCAGCGGAGCTTGGCCAGCACGTACCCGATGAGACCGAAGAAGGCGACAGCATAGAGGTCGTAGACGTTGGAATTGACGCTGTAGACCCCGATCGAGCAGAAGGCCATGATAATGGGGAAGAGCACATAATAAGGCACCGTCAAAAGCTTCACCCAGAGTCCGATCAGCGGCAGGTTGAGGATGACGAGCATCAGATTGCCGATCCACATCGAGGCGATGATGCCCCAGAACAGCGCCGGCTGCTCGGTGGCGACGTTCGGGCCCGGCACGATGCCCTGGATGATCATCGCGCCGATCATCAGCGCCATCACCGGATTGGCCGGAATACCGAGCGTCAGCAGCGGAATGAACGAGGTCTGCGCTCCGGCATTATTGGCCGATTCCGGCCCTGCGACGCCGGCGACCGCGCCCTGGCCGAATTCCTTCGGCGTCTTCGACAAGCGCTTTTCCACCGTATAGGAGGCGAAGGAAGCGAGGATCGCCCCGCCACCGGGCAGGATGCCAAGCGCCGAACCGATCGCGGTGCCGCGGATGATGGGCGCGATCATCTCCTTGAATTCCTGGCGCGAAGGCAAGAGACCCGATACCTTGGCCATCAGCACCGTGCGTGTCGACTCTCCCTCGAGATTGCGCAGGATTTCAGCGACGCCGAAGACGCCGACGGCGAGCGCCACGAAATTCAGCCCGTCGGCATATTCGCGGATGCCGAGCGTGAAACGCGGCGTGCCGGTATAGATATCGGTGCCGACGAGGCCGAGCAGCAGCCCGAGCGCCACCATCGCCAGCGCCTTGACGACTGAGCCGTGCGCCAGCGCGATCGAGGAAACGAGGCCGACGATCATCAGCGAGAAATATTCAGCCGATCCGAATTGCAGCGCGATGTCGGTCAGCGGCGGCGCGAAGACCGCAACGAGAAAGGTCGAGACCGTACCGGCGAAGAAGGAGCCGAGGGCCGCGATCGCCAGCGCCGCCCCCGCCCTGCCCTTGCGCGCCATCTGATAGCCGTCGATCGCGGTGACGGCAGAGGAGGATTCGCCCGGCATGTTGATGAGGATCGCCGTTGTCGAGCCGCCATATTGCGCACCGTAATAGATGCCGGCGAGCATGATGAGTGAGGAGACCGGCTCGAGCTGGAAGGTGATCGGCAAGAGCATGGCGATCGTCGCCGTGGCGCCGATGCCGGGCAGCACGCCGATCAGCGTGCCGAGCAGCACGCCGATCAGGCAGAAGAGAAGATTGTCGAACGTTGCCGCCGTGGCAAAGCCGAGCGCGAGATTGCTGAAAAGATCCATCGCCGCCTCCTAGAACCGGACCCAGGGGCCGAAGCGTTCGAACGGCAGTCCGAGCCCATAGCTGAAGACGGCGACCGAAAAGATCGTCAGCAGCAGCGACAGGACGACCGCGAACACCAGGTTCATCTTGCGCGATGCAAAGCAGGCGATGAAGGCTGTGAAGAACAGCGCCGGCGCAAATCCAAGCCCGCGCACCGTCAATCCGAAGAAGACGGGAGCCGGCAGAATGAAGAGCATGCCGCGCCAGGCGAAGGGATCGACCGGCTCCCCCTCCACACGCAGCGCCTGAATGAAGATGATCGCGCCGAGAAGTATCAGCGCGCACGCAAGGATGAACGGGAAATAGCCGGGACCCATGCGCAATGCCGTACCCAGGTCGAGCCCGACCGACTGATAGACAAAGAAAGCGCCCGTCGCGACGAACAGCGCGCCGCAGATCGCATTGGTACTATCGAAACTGATGGATTTCATGGTGTCTCCTGGAGTTGGAGATGGTTCACGAGAGGCCGTTACTGCAGCGATTGCCCCTCGTCCGCCTGCCGGCACCTTCTCCCCGCTTGCGGGGAGAAGGGAACATGCCGCAAGCCTTCGCCTTTTCCGCAATTGCTCAGGGCAGGTCCCCTCTCCCCGTTTACGGGGAGAGGGTTAGGGTGAGAGGCTATTCCTGGCACATCCCTCACTAGTCCGCATATTCCCCGGCAGCCTCGATCACCGGCTTCCAGCGGGCAATCTCGCTTTCGAGCTTGGCTTTCAAAGCAGCAGGAGTCGCATCTGCATCGGAAGACGGCGCTGTGCCGAGTTCGGCGAAGCGGGCGCCGACATTCGGATCCTTCAGCGCCAGCTGCAGCGACTTCGACAGGCGTTCGTTGATCGCGGCCGGCGTACCCTTCGGCGTGTAGATGCCATGCCAGATACCGACTTCGAAGCCCGGCAGGCCGGCTTCGACAGCCGTCGGTACATCCTTCAGCACGTCGAGACGCTTCGGCGAGGTCACCGCATAGGCCTTGATCGTGCCGCCCTTAATCTGTTTCGTGGTGTTGGTGGTCTGGTCGCACATGATATCGACCTGGCCGCCGAGCAGATCCGTCATCGCCGGGCCGGTTCCTTTATAGGGAACGGTCGTGAGCGGCGTCTGGATGGCGCTCATGAACATCATGCCGCAGAGATGCGAAGCCGCACCGATGCCGGCATTGGCGACCGTCACCTTGTCCTTGTTGGCCTTGACGTAATCGATCAGTCCCTTGAGATCGCTCGGCTCGAAATCCTTGCGCGCGACGATCGTCATCGGCACCTCGGTGACGAGGCCGACATATTCGAAGGCGCCGAGCGTGTCATAGGCGAGCTTGCGATAGAGCGTGGCGCTTGTCGCCATGCCGATATGGTGCAGCAGGATCGTGTAGCCATCGGGATCGGCGTTCGCCACCCGGCCGGCGCCGAGCGTGCCGCCGGCGCCGCCGACATTTTCGACGACGATCTGCTGACCGAGATCCTTCGACATGGATTCAGCCACCAGGCGTGCGACGGTATCGGTCGGGCCGCCCGCCGCAAAGGGGACGACCATGGTGATGGTGCGCTCGGGATAGGTCTGCGCCGAAGCGACACTGGCGAGAAGAGAAACCGCGGCAGCCGCGGTCAGGCCGAGCACGGCCTTCAGGATTTTCATCGTTTCCTCCCTGATGAAACAGCAAGCCCGCCGACACATCCTCCGCGCCGGCGATCACCTATTTGCCGCCGGGAGAAATCGAGCCGCAATCATTACCGTCGCTTCCGCAAGACGATTCTCCGGCAGTGCAATGCAGCATGGGTCGATTTGGAAACAAACGGCATAGGCGATGGGTGGATTTCCACCCAACACGCGACGGTCCAGTGCTACAGCACCATTGCCCCGGAGAATGCACCAGGGACCCAAAGTCAGCTTTCGGTAGTCAGCATCCGCTTGTCGAGGCCGTATTTTTGCATCTTTTCGTAAAGGGTCTTGCGGGAGATGCCGAGGGATTCGTAAACCGGCCTGAGGCTGCCGCCATGCGCCACCAGCGCGCTGGCGATAATCCCTCGCTCGAATTCGGCGACCCGCTCCGCAAGCCCAGTTGCCTCTTCGGCCTGCCGTCCGCCATTGTCGAGCCCAAGGACCAGACGGTCGGCGGCATTCCTCAACTCGCGCACATTGCCGGGCCAGTCGCGTTGGGCGATGTCGGAGATCACCTCCGGCGGCACGGCCACCTCGTCGCGGCCGTAGCGGGCGGCCGCTTCCCGCACCAGCTGCAGGAAGAGCAGCGGAACGTCCGCCCGCCGCTGCGATAGCGACGGCACATGCAGCGTTGCGACGTTCAGTCGGTAGAGGAGATCGGCGCGGAAGCGGCCAGCGGCCACTTCAGCCTCCAGATCGACCTTGCTCGTCGCGATGAAGCGCACGTCGAGCGGCACGACCTCGTTCGATCCGAGCCTGGAGATCACCCGCTCCTGCAGCACCCGCAGGAACTTCGCCTGCAGGTCGAAGGGCATGGAGCCGATCTCGTCGAGCAGGATGGTGCCGCCGCGGCCATGTTCGAACTTGCCGTAACGCGGCCTGACGGCGCCGGGAAAGGCGCCGGCCTCATGGCCGAAGAGCTCGCTCTCGATCAGATTTGCCGGCAGGGCGGCACAATTGATCGCAATGAATGGCCGGCTCGCCCGGGCGCTGATATCGTGAAGTGCACGGGCCACGACCTCCTTGCCCGCCCCGGTCTCGCCGACGATGAGGGTATCGGCATCGCTGGCGCCGATCGCGCGGATGCGGTAGCGCAGATCCACCATCACCTGGGTGCGCCCCGGCAGCCGCGCCTCGATATCGTCGCGTTTGCCGGCGACCGCCTTCAGCAGCCGGTTTTCGAGCACGAGACCGCGCCGCTCCATCGCCCGGCGGATAACGCCGGCGAGCATTTCAGGCGTGAACGGCTTCTCGATGAAATCATAGGCGCCCTCACGCATTGCCTTGACCGCAAGCTGGACGTCGCCGTGGCCGGTGACGAGGATAACGGGCACCTCCTGATCGATCTCACGAATCTTCTGCATCAAGGTCATGCCGTCCATGCCGGGCATGCGGATATCGCTGACGACGACGCCGGGAAAGCTGTAGCCGATCAGTTCCAGCACATGGTCGCCGCTCGAAAAGGTCTCGACGCTGAAGCCGGAAAGCTCCAGCGCCTGCGCCGTCGAGCGGCGCAGTTCCTCCTCGTCGTCGACAAGCAGGATCTTGGCCTCGTTCATTCCGCCGCCTCCGGCATCGACCCTGCCGCCGATTGCAGCTCGATGCGGAACACCGCGCCCCCTTCGGGATGATTGGCGGCGGTCAGGCTGCCGCCGAAATCCTTGACGATGTTGTAGGAGATCGACAGTCCGAGGCCGAGCCCCTTGCCCACACCCTTGGTCGTGAAGAAGGGGTCGAAGATGCGCTCGGCGATTGCCGCTGGCACGCCAGGCCCATGGTCACGCACCGTCAGCACCACCTTGCCGGCCTCCTCGGAGGCCGAAACCTCGATGCGCCTGTCACTCAGACCTTCCACCGCATCGGCGGCATTGGAGATCACATTCACCAGCACCTGCTGCAGCCGCACAGATCCGGCGCGCACCACCGGCGGCCGGGTTCCGAGATCGAGCCGGAGCTCGGCGTCCGCCGCCTTCAGCCGCCAAGCGATAATCTCAAGCGTATCGCGCATCGCCTCGTCGAGTGAAACCGGCCCGAGCTTCTCGTTCGGCTTGCGGGCAAAGTTGCGCAGGTGCCGGCTGATCGAGGCCATGCGGTCGATGAGCCCGCCGATCCGCCTTATATTGTCGCGCGCCTCCTCCATCCGACCGCGGTCGATCAACACCGAAGCGCTATCCGTATAGGTCTTGGCAGCGGCAAGCGGCTGGTTGAATTCATGCGAAAGCGCAGCCGACATCTGCCCGAGACCAGCGAGTTTGCCCGCCTGGATGAGGTCGGCCTGCGTCTGGCGAAGCTGCTGCTCAGTCATCCGCCGCTCGGCGATCTCCTCCTCGATGCGGCTGTTGACTCGGGCAAGATCGGCCGTGCGCTCCTCCACCCGCCGCTCCAGTTCGCCCCGCGCTTCGGCCTGCATCAACATGCGCTCGGCAAGCCGCGCCCGCCGCTGGCGAATGACCGCTACAGCGAGACCGGCGATGCAAAGGATGAGAAAGACGGCGACAAGCGCGGTGCGCGCCTGGGCGCGGATAGAACTCGTTTCCATCAGCACATTCACCGTCCAGTCCTCGGCCGGCATGTAATGCGACAGCACCAGATATTCGCTTGCGCCCCGATCGCTCGCAAGCGTCATCAGATCATGCGGCTCCAAGCGATGGCGCGTCACCGGCAGAGCCGTCAGCTTCGCATTGGCGTAGCGCCGCGACGCCTCGGTCCGGGCAATACGATCGGCTGTCAGCGGCAGGATCGCGCCATAGAGCCATTCCGGGCTGCCGGACATGAAGATGATGCCCTCGGGATCGGAGACGAAGATCTTGTATTCGCCGCCGCTCCAGGAAGATTCGATCATGTCGATATCGACCTTGAAGACAATGACACCGCGAATATCCGCACCGACCCTGATCGGAGCAGAGAAATAGTAGCCGCGCTTTAGCGACGTGGTGCCGAGAGCATAAAACCGCGCCTGCCGGCCTTCGATGGCTTCCTGGAAATAGGGCCGGTAGTTGAAATTCTGGCCGACGAAGCTCCCCGGGCCATCGTAATTGCTCGCCGCGATCGTCTCCCCGTCCGGCTTCACCACATAGATGTCGGAGGATTTCAAAAGCCCATTGATTTCCTTGAGATAGAGATTGGCCGCATCGCGAAGCGCCATGTCCTCGGGCGCGCTGACCAGTTCCTTGATATCGTCGTGATCGGCGATCAGCGCCGGCAGCGCCTCGTAGCGGTTGAGGTGGCCGCTGAGTGCCGAGACGGCTAGGCGCAGCGCCGTTCCCGCCTGGGCTGAAGCCTCCTGCATATAGGCGCGCGTCGCAATCGCACTTCCATAGGTGAAGAAGGCGAAAGTGACGAGCGGCACCAGTAACAACGCCGCGATGGCACGATATCTCGAAGACAGATCCGGCTCCTCCCTTCTGCCTTCACTCCCCAGCAAGGCATGCCCGACGGCTCAGTTTAATGAGGCAAGCGAGGATTTCCAAGGGCTCGCCGAAACTTGACACTCGGCAGGAACGGATGTCCTATTTGCTGCACCGCAAGGAGACCCATTCATGAGCGATGATCAGACGCCCGCCGATAGCAAGCTCACCAGCTCCAAGCGCCGCTGGGCATCCGAGGGCAAGTTCCTGACCGGCCGCATCAGCCGTCCCGAGGCCGAGCGCCTGCCGCCCGGCCAGCACCTCGTCAAGAACTGGCCGGTGCTCGATCTCGGCCAGCAACCGGTCATTTCAACCGAGAGCTGGCGGCTTGAAGTACGCGGCCTGGTCGAAACGACACTCACCCTCACCTGGACCGAATTCCAGGCGATCGAGCAGAGCATCAGGATCAGCGACATCCACTGCGTCACCACCTGGTCGCGCTACGATAACAAATGGAAGGGCGTTTCGACGCGCGATCTGCTCGACCTTGCCATGCCGAGGCCGGAAGCAGCCTTCGTCATGCTGACAAGTTACGACGGCTATACAACCAATCTGCCGCTCGCCGATTTCGCCGCCGAGGATACGATTCTGGCGACCTCCTGGGAAGGCCTGCCGCTGACACCGGAGCATGGCGGGCCGATGCGGCTCGTCGTGCCTCATCTCTATTTCTGGAAAAGCGCCAAGTGGCTGCGCCGCATCGAGCTGATCGCCGCCGACGAGGCCGGCTTCTGGGAAAAGAACGGATACCATATGCATGGTGATCCGTGGCGCGAGCAGCGCTATTCCGACGACTGAGCCTTCGGCCGCAGGAAGCGGCGTAGTGCAAGAACGGCAAGACCGAACAGAGCGGCCAACCCCGTCAGTGAGACCATGCTGGCAGGATGAAGCGGCACCTTGCTCCAATTCGGCTTGACGATATTAGCGGTATTGAACGCCTCGCCGCTGAACTGGCAGGTGATGAAGGCAAGTCCGCGGCCCGCCATCTCGGCGTCGATGGCCGAGATGATTTCGCCCGCCGCAGTTGCCTCCCGCGGCATCTCACGCATCGCCATCAGCACGGCTTTGGTCGCCGCTAGATAAGCATGGGTGCATTCGTTGAACGGGCTCTCTTCGTCCGTCACACTGCCCGGCATCCGTCCCCAGAGGCAATAGGAATACTGGATTTCCGAGTAGTTCAGGACACGCCGGAACGGTTCGTTCGTATCGGCCGCCCGTGACGCCAGCGTGCTGATGCTGCTGCGATACTCCGAAATGACCGCCATCTCGCCGTGGGAAATTGCCGGAATATCGAGCCCGGCATGGGAGCCGCCAGAGCTGCTCCCATGGGCGAGGGCATTTCCGATAGACATTGGCGATAGGCTCGCGATGAGACCGAGAAAAGCAAGCCTGCCGATATGCCGCATCACCGGAACGTCGGCAGCAGTCCGCTTTTGGCGGCAAGAGGCCTTTCTGCCAGCACTCCGAAAACAAGACCGAGCGTTGTCCAAAGGATCGCGTGCATGCCGAGCGTGGTGCTGCGGAACCGCCAGAGCACCATCGCCGAGAAATTCTCCGGCACCTCGTTGATCGGCGGCAGCAGATAGAGAACCGAGCCGATGAAGACGAGATAGGCGATGCCGGCAATGATCGCGCCGTTCCAGAGACCGAAACGCTCGCCAAGGCGGCGCGACAGCGCGATCGCGGCAACCAGCGAGGCGAGCGAAACGACGATCATCAGGAAGAATAGTTCGGTCCTGACGCCGATCGTATCGGGATTGCCGACCGCCGGCGGGTTGGCCGGATATTTGATGCCGGGAACCAGAACGACCGCCACGAAGGCGGCAATGGCGATGACGGCCGAGGTGCCGCGCGCCGATAGGCTGCTGAAGCGGCCGTGCACGAAGGCGAAGGCGAGCGAAAAAAGCCCGCCGACGGCGATGCTGTAGGCCATGACGCCTGTGAAAAGGCCGGGACCGGCCTGCGTGGCCCGGCTGACGATTTCAGGTTCGGCAGCTTCGCCCGCAGCCTGGGCGCTCGCCTCCTCGAAGGCGATTGCCGCATCGACCAGCGGCTCGCCGAAGATATGCGCAAAAGCGAAAACGAGCATGCCAGCAATCAGGCCCGCAAGCATGCCGCGAAGCAGGAGCTTTCCAACCATGTCAGTATTCCCCCTAAGCATGTCGCGCAAAGTATGCAGCGGTTTTGCGATACCGACATGCGTAAAACAAAGACCTAAAGCGCGAGAAACGAATCCGAAAGATCGCGATGCGCTTAGTGGCAGGGAAAGCCGAGAAGATGGCGGCCGTCATGCACGAATTCGTGCACATACATGCCGTTGAACAGCGCCATCGCGCCCTCCTCGGTGCCGACGAAATAAAGAACGATGAGCATCAGCAGACCGCCGAAGATCGCCCAGGGAAGGATCTCGCCAACCGGGATCGGGGCCGGCGCCGCAACGGGCGCGAAAGTGGTGTCAGACATGTATTCCTCCGGAATGACGCGTTCAGTCGAAAGAGTGTTGTGCGGCAGGGTCTGACTTCCAGCGTGAAGAGCTTTCGACACACTGGTCACAGTGGCGCGACCGCGCCGGGTTTCCACCGGCTTCCAAACCCGCAACAGCACGGTTATATCTGCACGCCGAAGAGACTGTCAACGAAACTTCACGAAGCCCGCAAAGGCCGTCCACACCCCGTCCTCGGAGATCAGAACAACCGTGAATACGCGCCTCACCTGGATCTGCCACGGGGCGACGGCGGCGAACCGCAAGGCCCTGTTTCCGCTCGACGAACCGCTGGAAGAAAAGGCCGTGGAAGAAGCAGCCAGGATCGCCGCCCTGCCCTACGCCGATCGTATTGTCACAAGCCCCGCCTTGCGCGCCCGCCAGACGGCTGAGGCGCTCCGTCTCGAAGCGCAAATTGATCCGTCGCTTCGAGATTGCGACCATGGCCGCTGGGCTGGCAGATCGATCGAGGCGATTGAGGCGGAAGAGCCGGAAAATCTCATGGCCTGGATGACCGAGCCGGGGGTTGCCCCGCACGGCGGCGAGAGTCTTCTCGACCTGCGAAAGCGCGTCGCTGGCTGGATGGATGCCCAGTCCGCCCAAAGCGGTCACGTGATCGCCATTAGCCACGCGGCCGTCATCCGGGCTGCAGTCGCGCATGTGCTTCAGGCGCCGCCCTCCTCCTTCTGGCTGAGCGACGTCGAGCCACTCGCCATCGTTCGCATGACCAGCAACGGAAGCCGCTGGTCTCTGCGCCTCCAGCATTAGAGATTCCTTATTTTCTCCAGCCTTACACAAGCAAATCGCGTCATTCCTGTTGAACCCGGTTTTGCGGGGACTACTTCCTTGTCCCAAGGAGATGGAAGAATGACATATGATTGGAGTGGAGAGCGTACACGGCGCCTGCGGTTGATGCGCGTCGCGACGTTCACGGTTTTGGCCGGTCTCATCCTCAGCGTTCCGCTGCTGATCGTCACCGCCTGAAGCACGAAAAAAGGCGAGCGATGCGTCAGCACGCTCGCCTTCGTTCCTCTGGCATCTTTTCGGCCTAATCACCTGCAGCAACATCCTCTTCCCGAACGGAACCGGCAAAACAGCCGCAGTGCCGATCCTGGCTGCATCGCAACGCTATCCGTCTGCCGACGACCCACCGCAAACTGCTCCCTGTAAATATTCGCCTTCTGGTTTCAACGAACATTTCAGACTTTTGTGATATCCCGGCGCGGGTGGAGATGGAGAAGGCATAATGCCGGTGTTTTTCCAGAGCAGAGCCGGAAGGCAATGCATGTCGATCGTCGGTTTGGGGATTACCCTCTGGCTCCTCGGTACCTTGCTCCAATTCGACGACAGTCTGGTTTCCTTCATGACCGGCTTCGGCGAGTACGGCGCCGACAAGCTCGTTCTGGGACTCGGCATCGCCGGCGCCATGAGCTTCATCTACTCGGTGCTGCGTATTGCCGATCTGCGCAAGGAAATGGAACTGCGCGCCGCCGCCCAAGCGAAGGCCGATTGGACGGCAACGCACGACCATCTGACCAAGCTGCCGAATCGCTACGCCTTCGAGCGCAAAATTCTCTCGCGGCCGGTCAGAAGCGACGAGGCGGAAATCGAGGAATGGGACCACAACGTCACCATCTTCTCCGTCGACCTCGACGGCTTCAAAAAAGTCAACGATCTCATCGGCCACAAGGGCGGCGACGTGTTGTTGGTCGAAGTTGCCAAACGCATCTGCGCGCTCGGCAATTCCGATTGCGTCTACCGCTTCGGCGGTGACGAATTCATCGTCGTCGCCTTCGCCCTGACGACGCAGCGCGAGGAGCGTTTCGCCAAGTTGCTGATCCAGGCCGTCACTCGGCCGATCCATATCGATGGCTTTGCCGTCGAAGTCGGCGCCAGCGTCGGCTATGATCGCTGGGTTGAAGACAGCGAGCCGCTGGAAGACGCCGCCCACCGTGCCGATCTCGCCATGTATGAGGCCAAATCACGCGGCCCCAACCATTATCTCGTCTTCGAAACTTCGATGCAGGACAAGGTAGCCGAACGCGCCTCCCTGGAAACCAGACTGCGCGCCGCAATCGCCAACAAGGCGATCAAGCCTTTCTATCAACCGCTGATCGACCTGAAGACCGGCCAGCTTTGCGGTTTCGAAGCCCTCGCGCGCTGGATCGGCGAGGATGGCGTCAACATTCCGCCGGCTGTCTTCATCGACATTGCCGAGGAAACCGGGATGATCACCGCCTTGTTCGAGGATCTCCTTGCGCAGGCCTGCAGCGATGCGCTCGCCTGGCCGGCGCATGTCACGTTGTCCTTCAACGTCTCGCCGGTACAGATGGAAGACCGGCTGCTGACGTCCCGCATCCTCAAGGTCCTTTCGGCAAGCCGGCTGCCGCCGCAGCGCCTGGAAGTTGAGATTACCGAAAACGCGCTGATTCAAGATCCCGCTATCGCCGCCGTCATTCTCGAAGAGCTGCATGCGGCCGGCATTCAGATCGCCCTCGACGATTTCGGCACAGGCTATTCGAGCCTCGCCCAGCTCGCCCGCTACCGCTTCGACAAGATCAAGATCGACAAAAGCTTCATCGCCACCTATCGCGACGACGAACGCCAGGAAAAGATCGTCCGCGCCATGCTTGGCCTCGGCAGAAGCCTCAATATCAAGACGACTGCGGAAGGTGTCGAGGAGCATGGCCAGCTTGCCTTCCTGCTGCAGCTCGGCTGCGACATCGGCCAGGGCTATCTTTTCGGCAAGGCGATGCCCGCCGCCGAGGCCAGCATGTTCATCCGCGATCGCAACGTCAATCTGGCGTCGACGGCCTGACCCTAGAGCTTTTCCGGGTTAGATTGAAGCATTCTGTTGGCTCAAACGGAGTCGGATGGTCGACCGGCCGGCGCGCGTCGTAGCCCAACTCTACGGCCAAGCCGGCCGGTCGATCAGCCGGCCCGTTTCAGCCAACCCGGAGGGCCGGGCATCTTTCCGCCAGGATCAGAGGCGATCGGCTCGGACGTACCGAGGGGTATGTCCGTCGCTAATCGCCTCTGCCCTGACGAAAACCTGCTCCGGCAGAATGCTTCAATCTAACCCGGAAAAGCTCTAGCGTAATTCAACAAAACGGCCCCAAGCTTTGGCGTCCCTGTCGGCCGCCAAGCACCGTCAGCATGTTGCGCACGGGCGGCCATGCCTTTCCAGCGGGAGTTTCGGCGCTAAGTTCGGTCATCGTGACGACCGTGCGGAGTCTCTGAAGACATGTCATCCACCGACCTCCTCCTGACCTTCAACGCCGGCTCATCGACTGTGAAGGTCGGCGTCTTCTCGATCGATGGCGCCGAGGCACGACACCTCGGCAAGGGCGTCATCGACCTCCGCGCCGAGCCGCTCTCGCTTGGCCTGACCAGGGGATCGCAGACATTCGACATGCCGCTGAAGGCGGAGGTAACGGACGATCTGCACGGGGTCATCGACGAGACCTTCACGCGTCTCGCCGATCATTTCGACATGGCAGCGGCCGCCGCAGCCGGCCACCGCGTCGTCCATGGCGGCGAGCGCTTCACGAGCGCCGTCGCGCTTGATGACGCCGCCACCGATGGGATCGAAGCGCTGATCCCGCTCGCGCCCCTGCACCAACCGCAAGCGCTGCGCTTCATCCGCGCGCTCCGTCACCTGAAGCCGCATCTTGTCCAGACAGCCTCCTTCGACACGGCCTTTCATGCCACGCAGGACGATCTCGTGCGCCGCCTCGCCATACCCCGTTCCCTGCATGAGGAGGGCATCAAGCGTTACGGCTTCCACGGGCTTTCCTATAAGTTCATCGCCGGTGAACTCGCGCGCAAGGCGCCGCATGCGGCAAAGGCTGTGGTCGCCCATCTCGGCAGCGGCGCCAGCCTCTGTGCGATGGAAGATGGCATCAGCCGCGATTGCAGCATGGGCTTTTCGACCCTCGACGGAATCCCGATGGCGACACGCCCGGGCTGCCTCGATCCCGGCGTGATCCTGCATCTGGCGGGAGAGAGAAAACGATCCCTGGGTGAGATCGAGGATCTGCTCTATCACCGCTCAGGCCTGCTCGGTGTTTCCGGCATCAGCGCTGATACGCGCGATCTGTTGACGGACGGCCGGCCGGAAGCGCGCCAGGCGATCGATCTGTTCACGCTGCGCATTGCCGGCGAGATCGGCCGCATGGCGGCAACCCTCGGCGGCCTCGATGCCGTCGTTTTCACCGCCGGCATCGGCGAGCATCAGCCGGAAATCCGCGCCGACGTAGCGAAACGTCTGTCCTGGCTCGGCCTTTCGATTGATGAAAAGGCAAACGCCGCCAACAGTTTCACGATTAGCGCCGGGGAAAGTCGCATGGCCGCCCATGTCGTTGCCACGGACGAAGAACAGGTGATCGCCGACGAGGCGCTGTCCGTTCTTCGCGCCCGCTGATCCAGATCAATGGCGCGCTGGCGCTAACGGCTAGAACTGAGATTGAACGCGTTTTCGAACGGGAGAAGCCCCATGGAAAAGCATGTCTCGACCGCCGCCGCCCTGACCGATGCTGAACTCGCTCTGATCGACCGCTACTGGCGGGCGGCCAACTATCTCTCGGTCGGCCAGATCTACCTGCTTGCCAATCCGCTGCTGCGCGAGCCGCTGAAGTCAGAGCACATCAAGCCCCGCCTGCTCGGCCACTGGGGCACGACACCCGGCCTGAACTTCATCTATGCGCATCTGAACCGCCTCATCCGCGCCCGCGATCTCGACATCATCTACATCTGCGGCCCCGGTCACGGCGGGCCGGGCATGGTCGCCAACACCTATCTCGAAGGCACTTACAGCGAAATCTATCCCGATATCTCAGAGGATGCCGAAGGTATGCGCAAGCTTTTCCGGCAATTCTCCTTTCCTGGCGGCATTCCGAGTCATGCGGCGCCGGAAACACCGGGATCGATCCATGAAGGTGGCGAACTCGGCTACGCCCTCGTCCATGCCTATGGCGCCGCCTTCGACAATCCCGACCTCACCGTCGCCTGCATCGTCGGCGACGGCGAGGCCGAAACCGGGCCGCTCGCCGCCAGCTGGCATTCCAACAAGTTCCTCAATCCCGCCCGCGACGGCGCCGTTCTGCCCATCCTGCATCTGAACGGTTACAAGATCGCCAATCCGACCATCCTCGGCCGGGCCGGTGACGACGATCTCCGACGTCTCTTCGAAGGCTACGGCTACGAGCCGTTTTTCGTCGACGGCCATGAGCCGCGCGACATGCATCAACAGATGGCAGCGACGCTGGACCGGGTCTTCGACCGCATCCGCGAAATCCAGGAGCAAGCCCGCAGCGGCAAGGCTGCGGCGGGCTGCCCGCGCTGGCCAATGATCGTGCTGCGCAGCCCCAAGGGCTGGACCGGTCCGAAAGAAGTCGACGGCAAGAAGGTGGAAGGTTTCTGGCGCGCCCACCAGGTGCCGGTCTCCAACTGCCGCGAGAATGAAGGCCATCGCAAGATTCTCGAGGACTGGATGCAAAGCTACGATCCCGAAGACCTGTTCGGCGCCGACGGTCGGCTTAAATCCGAACTGCGCGCACTCGCCCCTGTCGGCAAACGCCGCATGGGCGCCAATCCGCATGCCAATGGCGGCTTGCTGCGCAAGGAATTGGTGGTTCCCGCTATCGAGGATTATGCGGTCGATGTCGGCAGGCGCGGCAGCGTCACGGCGCAGTCCACCGAGATCCTCGGCCATTACCTGCGCGACACGATGAAGCTCAACACGGAGGCGGCAAACTTTCGCATCTTCGGCCCCGACGAGACAGAATCGAACCGCCTCGGCAGCGTCTTCGACGTCACCGACCGCGTCTGGATGGAGGATATAGAACCCTATGATGTCCACCTCTCTCGCGATGGGCGTGTCATGGAGGTGCTTTCGGAACATCTCTGCCAAGGATGGCTGGAGGGTTACCTGCTGACCGGCCGGCACGGCCTCTTTTCCTGCTATGAGGCCTTCATCCACATCATCGATTCCATGTTCAACCAGCATGCCAAATGGCTGAAGGTGACACGCGAGCTCGAATGGCGAAAGCCGATCTCATCGCTGAACTACCTGCTGACCTCGCATGTCTGGCGCCAGGACCATAACGGCTTCAGCCACCAGGATCCCGGCTTCGTCGACCTCGTCGCCAACAAAAAGGCCGACATCGTCCGCATCTACCTGCCGCCAGACGCCAACACCCTGCTCTGGGTCGGCGATCATTGCCTGCGCACCTATGATCGCGTCAACGTCATCGTCGCCGGCAAGCAGCCGGAGCCGCAATGGCTGTCGATGGACGAGGCGGTGAAACATTGCGAGGCCGGCATCGGCATCTGGCGCTGGGCAAGCAACGAGGAGGACACGATCTCGCCTGATCTCGTCATGGCCTGCGCCGGCGATGTCCCAACGATGGAAACGCTCGCCGCCGTCGATCTTCTGCGCACGGCCATTCCCGAGCTGAAGATCCGCACCGTCAATGTTGTCGACCTCCTGGCACTGCAATCCAGGGACCAGCATCCGCATGGCCTTTCCGACGAGGCCTTCGACGCGATCTTCACCGCCGACAAGCCGGTCATTTTCGCCTATCACGGCTATCCCTATCTCATTCACCGCCTGACCTATAAGCGCACCAACCACGAGAACATCCACGTCCGCGGCTTTATCGAGGAAGGTACTACGACCACGCCTTTCGACATGACCGTCCTCAACGAACTCGACCGCTACCATCTCGCCATCGAAGCCATCGAGCGCGTGCCGGGCCTGAAGGAGAAGGCAAAAGACGCGCTTGCCGCCTTCCAAGGCAAGCTCGCCGAGCATCACGACTATGTCAGGGAATACGGCGAGGACATGCCGGAGGTGCGGGACTGGACGTGGCCGGCGGCGTGAGACATCTGCGACTGACGCACGCGATGTCGGATGACCGAATGCCGGAACCTATGCCCGTTCAAGCCGAGCTTTTTCGTTCATCCGCCAGACCCGCGGCGTTTCGCCGGTATATTTCAGGAAGAAGCGCGAGAAATAGGCCGGATCGGCAAAGCCGAGGCGAAATCCGATCTCCTGAACGCTGCCGATCGTAAAGACGAGCTGGCGCTTCGCCTCTTCGATCAGTTTCCCGGCGATCAGCTCATGCGGGGTGTTTCCCGTCATGGAGCGAACGATACGGGTGAGATGCGTCGACGAAACGCCGAGTTCCTTGGCATAGAAGGAAGCCGGTCTGTGCGATCGGAAATGCTGCTGGATCAGTTCGTCCAGCATCACCATCCGCCGCTCGTTCTCGTTTGAAGGAAGCTCCTGCGCATGTCCCTCATGCGAAATCCGCGCCGTCAGCCGCAACGCCAGCCCGACATAGGCAGCCAATACCTCGTTGCGGCCACCGCGGCGGTTTTCGAATTCGTCGCCGAGCCGCCTCAGCGTCTGCATGACATAGGCAGCCTCGGCATTATCGGGATCGAGCGGCGTCAGCCGCGGCATCGCCAACCACTCGCCGAGATGGCTTCGCTCGCCGGGCGGGTGGCTGAGATGTGACCTCAAGATAGTGATCACGAGGCCGTCGATATCACGTGAGAAGCGAAAGCCGTGATCGATCCCAGGGGGTACCGTGATGACCGCCGGCGGACGGATGGCATGGCTCCTCTTGCCGAAGATCGCATCGCCCGAGCCGGCTTCGATGTATAATATCTGAAAGAAGCTCTCGTGGCGGTGAAGCCGAATTTCCCATTGATGCAGGCTGCTGCGGGAGCGGATTGTTTCGCAATGCAACCAGAATTCCGGCGATCGCCCGGTATTTTCACCGTAGAGCTCGTAGGTCGGTATATGCTTGCTCATCGTCTTCCTCCCGCGCCAATGTTCGATAAGTGCAATCTTTGGGGCGGATTGTCCATTGTTGCGGCAATGGCGGCACGGCAGAATCTGACAAAACGCAAAAATGCAAGGGAGGAAGCATTTGCGAACCCAGGTCGCCGTCATCGGTTCGGGGCCATCCGGCCTGCTGCTCGGTCAGCTTCTGACCGAAGCTGGGATCGACAATGTCGTCCTCGACCGCGTGAGCAAGAACTATATCCTCGGCCGCGTCCGCGCCGGCGTGCTGGAGGAAGGCACTGTCGGGCTGTTGGACGAGGCCAAAGCCGGAGCAAGATTGCATGCCGAAGGCTTGCCGCATGACGGCTTCTCGCTGGCCTTCGACGGCCGCGACCATCGCATCGATCTTCACGAATTGACCGGCGGCAGGCGCGTGACCGTCTACGGACAAACCGAGGTGACGCGCGATCTCATGGAGCGGCGGGAAGCTTGTGGCGCCCTTTCGATCTATGACGCCGCCGATGTGGCCCCACATGATCTCGACGGCGGCTCGCCCTTCGTTACCTACACGAAGGATGGTATCGGCTGCCGCATCGATTGCGATTTCATCGCCGGCTGCGACGGCTTTCATGGAACAAGCCGCAGAGCCGTTCCCGAACGGGCGATTCGAAGTTTCGAGAAGGTCTATCCCTTCGGCTGGCTGGGCCTGCTTGCCGACGTGGCGCCGGTCAGCCATGAGCTGATCTACGCCAACCACCCGAGGGGCTTCGCGCTCTGTTCGATGCGCTCGGCCACGCGCAGCCGCTACTATATCCAGTGCCCGCTCGACGCGAAGATCGAAGACTGGAGCGACGATCGCTTCTGGGACGAGTTGAGGCGGCGCCTGCCGGCCCATCACGCCGAGGCATTGACGACCGCCCCGTCCTTCGAGAAATCGATCGCTCCTTTACGCTCCTTCGTCGCCGAGCCCATGCGTTTCGGCCGGCTCTTCCTCGTCGGCGACGCCGCCCATATCGTGCCGCCGACCGGTGCCAAAGGGCTGAACCTTGCAGCAAGCGATGTCCATTACCTGTTCTGCGGGCTCCTCGAGCATTACCGTGAAGGCTCCGAGAGCGGCATCGACGCCTATTCGCAGACGGCGCTCGCCCGCGTATGGAAAGCGGTGCGGTTTTCCTGGTGGATGACGACGATAATGCACCGGTTTCCCGATACCGGCGATTTCGATCAAAAGATTCAGGAAGCCGAGCTCGACTATCTCACACATTCCCGTGCGGCCTCCACGGTGCTCGCGGAAAACTACGTGGGATTGCCGTTCTGACGCGAAGATCGAGGGATGAAAGCTGCGCATACGCCGGTGAACAGAGCGAGTCACGACGACGCAGAACCATAACCGGCAAATCATGTGTTCGGGGGATCTATTTCATTTTACATCACCATTTCGCATGACAAGCTAACCTGAAATTCAATACGGCGCTGGAGTACGCCGAAAAGGGAGAGAGAAGAATGAGGAAGCTGTTTCTGGCCGCCGCTGCGGCAATTGTTATGGGCACCAGCGCCTATGCCGACACGATCAAGGTCGGCGTCATCGGGCCGTTCTCCGGTCCCTTCGCGCTCCAGGGCAAGAACTTCAAGGCCGGCATCGACGCCTATATGGCTGTCAACGGCAGCAAGGTCGGCAGCGACACGGTCGAGATCGTCTACCGCGACGTGCCGCAGGCCGATCCGGCCCAATCCAAGGCGCTGGCGCAGGAACTGATCGTCAAGGAAAAGGTCCAGTATCTCGCCGGCTTCTATTTCACCCCCGACGCCATGGCGGTGACGCCGATCTTGAAGCAGGGCAACGTGCCGATGGTCATCATGAACGCTGCCACCTCGGCGATCGTCACCAAGAGCCCGCTCGTCGTGCGCACCTCGTTTACAACTTGGCAGACCTCGACGCCGATCGCCAAGGTCGCCTCCGACGCAGGCGTCAAGAAAGTGATCTCGGTCGTCAGCGATTACGGCCCCGGCATCGACGCCGAGAATGCCTTCAAGGCCGGCTTCGAAAAGGCGGGCGGTCAGGTGGTCGAGGCAATCCGCATGCCGCTTGCGACCAACGACTTCAGCCCGATCATGCAGCGCATCAAGGATTCCGGAGCCGAGGGCGTCTTCGCCTTCCTGCCGTCGGGTCCGACGACGCTTGGCTTCGTCAAGGCTTATAACGAGAATGGCCTGAAGGCCGCCGGCATCAAGTTCTTCGCCCCTGGCGATCTGACCCAAGAATCCGATCTGCCGGCGCTCGGCGACGCCGCGCTCGGCATCAAGACGACCTTCCACTATGCCGTGTCGCACGACTCGCCCGAGAACAAGGCTTTTGTCGAGGCTGCCGCCAAGGCGATCGGCAACAAGGCCGAACTCTCCTTCCCCGCGGTCAGCGCCTATGACGGTATGTATGTCATCTACAAGATGATCGAGGCGACGGGTGGCAAGCAGGACGCCGAGAAAGCGGTCGACGCGGTCAAGGGCCTTGCGTGGGTGAGCCCGCGCGGCCCGGTCTCGATCGATCCGGAAAGCCGGCACATTACCCAAAACATCTATCTGCGCGAAGTCGCCAAGGCCGATGACGGGACCTACTTCAACAAGGAGATCCAGACGTTCGAGAAGCAGGGCGACCCGGGCCTCGCGGCGGCAAAGTAACATCGAGCGTCAGAACGTGCGGCGGGTTTGGTCATCGCAGCCCGTCGCAGGCAAGCAGGTATTTCCATGCAGACAGTCTTCAGCATAGCCGTCGACGCGCTTGCCTATGGCATGGTGCTCTTCGTGATATCGATCGGCCTTTCCGTCACCATGGGGCTGATGCGTGTCGTCAACCTCGCTCACGGCGCCTTCGCGATGATCGGAGGTTATGTCGCCTCCTATGCCGCACGTGACCTCGGCCTTGGTTATGCGGTGGCAGTCATCGCCGCCGTGGTCGCCACGATCATCATTGCAATCCCGCTCGAGCGCTTCCTCTACCGCCGGATCTACGGCGCCCCGGAGCTGACCCAGGTGCTGATGACGATCGGCATCACCTTCTGCATCATCGGCATCGCTAATTACCTGATGGGACCAACACTGAAGACCATACCGCTTGCCGCGGCGCTGCAGGGTTCGGCCGATCTCGGCTTTCGCACCATTCCCGTTCACAGGCTTTTCGCCGTCCTTTGCGGGCTCGCCGTTGCGCTCGCGCTCTGGTTCGCAATCGAGAAGACCAGCTTCGGCGTCAAGCTGCGCGCCTCCGTGGATGATGCGGCGATGGCTGCCGCACTCGGCGTGCGGACCGAAATCATCTATGCGGTGAGCTTTGCCGTCGCCGTCGGTCTTGCCGCCTTTGGTGGCGTAGTCGGAGCCGAACTGTTGCCGGTCGAACCTTACTACGCGCTGCGCTATATGGTGACTTTTCTGGTCGTCGTTTCCGTCGGCGGCGCCGGCTCTATTCCCGGCGCGCTGATCGCCTGCCTGCTGCTCGGCGCGATCGATACGACAGCTCGTTATCTCCTGCCTGAATTCGGCGAATTCTTTTTCTATCTCGCCGTGATTGCCATCATCTGCATCTTCCCCCGCGGCCTTGCAGGAAGGGGGAGATAGGATGGCGCTCGTGATCAACAACGAAAACGCACGTCTCCAGCACCGGCACGCTTTCCTCAGCCACGATCTGGCGGGCATAACGGCGATCATCGCCGCTGCAGCCATCGGCTATTTCGCCTTCCCCGATAATCTCGCGCTTCTGACGCGAATGATCACGATCGCGCTGCTGGTCCTGTCCCTCGATCTCGTGACGGGTTATTGCGGTGTCGCGACACTCGGCCATGCCGCCCTGTTCGGCTCCGGAGCCTATGCCGCCGGCATCCTGTCGGCGCATTACGGCATCAACGATCCGCTGCTGATGATGCTTGCCGGCATCGCGGCGGGTGCGCTTGCCGGACTGCTCAGCGGCGCGATCATCCTGCGTGCGTACGGACTGCCGCAGCTCGTGCTCTCGATTGCCCTCATCCACCTCTTCCACGAATTTGCCAACAAGGCCTCTTCATGGACGGGCGGCAGCGATGGGCTTTCCGGCATCGCGCCGGACCCGGTCTTCGGCTTGTTCGAATTCGATCTTTACGGCCAGACCGCCTTCTTCTTCGGAATGGCGCTGCTGCTTGTTGTCTTCGTGCTGCTGAGGCTGCTGGTACGTTCGCCATTCGGTATGCTCTGCCGCGCCGTCAAGCAGGACCCGTTGCGCATCCGCGCCATGGGCGGCTCGCCGAAGGCAGCTCTGATCAGGATGTACGCGATCTCGGGCGCGGTGGCCGGCGTCGGCGGTGCCTTGAATGCGATTTCGACGCAGGTCGTCGGCCTGGACAGCCTGTCCTTCACCCAATCGGCCGAGGCGCTCGTCATGCTCGTGCTCGGCGGCGCCGGCTCTCTTTTCGGAGCGCTCTCCGGCACGGTTATCTTCATGCTCTTCGAGGACACCGTCTCGGCCGCCAATCCCTTTCACTGGCTGACCATGGTCGGCGCGCTGCTGATCGCCGTCGTGCTCTTCGCGCCCAAGGGGCTTTACGGAACAGCCGCAACCTTCATTGCCCGTCGCAGAAAAGAGCGCTCATGAATCCCGTCTTCGAAGTCGCCAATCTCAGGAAAGCGTTCGGCGGCCTTGTCGTGACCAATGATGTCTCGCTGGCGATGGCGCCCGGCGACCGTGTTGCGCTGATTGGCCCGAACGGCGCCGGCAAGACCACCTTCGTCAATCTCGTCACCGGCAATCTGTCCCCCGATTCCGGCGAGGTCCGCCTCGGCGGCGAGACGGTGACGGCGGTCGATGCGGCCGGCAGGGTCAAACGCGGCCTTATCAGGTCCTTTCAGGTGACGCGCCTTTTCCAGGATATGACACCCGCCGAACATCTGGGACTTGCCGTGCTTCAGCGCGACGGAAAGACTGGCAATATGTTCGGAAATTTCCTTCATATGCCGGATGTCATGGCGGAGGTCGATGAACTCCTCGGAAAACTCGGATTGGCCTCTCTGATGCATCGCAAGGTCAGCGAGATTGCCTATGGGCAACAGCGCCTTCTCGAACTTGCCGTCGCGCTGGCGCTGAAGCCGAAGGTGCTGCTGCTCGACGAGCCGGCAGCCGGCGTCCCGCAAAGCGATACCGGCCGCATCGAACAAGCGCTGGCCGATCTGCCCGCCGATCTCGCCGTCCTGATGATCGAGCACGACATGGATCTTGTCTTTCGTTTTGCCAAACGTGTCATCGTGCTGGCGGCCGGCGCGATCATTTTCGACGGCCGACCTGAAGACGTCACCAGGGATGCGCGTGTGCGCGAGGCCTATCTCGGGAGTTATGCCAATGCCAGCCCTGTCGCTTGAGGTCGAAAATCTGTCGGCCGGATACGGGCCGACGCGGGTGTTGGAAGACATTTCCTTCGCAGTGCCGGCAGGCGCAAGGCTTGCCGTGCTCGGCCGCAACGGCATGGGCAAGACCACGCTGCTGGCAACGCTCGCCGGCCAGACCAGACGCTACGAGGGCCGCATTACCCTTGGCGATGCGGACGTCACAACAGCACCAAGCGCAACACGCGCGCACAAGGGTCTCGGCTATGTGCCTCAGACACGCTGCATCTTTCCGACGCTGACCGTCGAAGAGAACCTTTTCGTCGGTCTGAAGGCGCGGCCGAAGACGGCATTGGAGGAAGCTTATGCCTTGTTCCCGCGCCTGAAGGAGCGCCGCCGCAACCTCGGCAACCAGCTCTCGGGCGGCGAGCAGCAGATGCTTTCAACAGCCCGCACCATTCTCGGCCGCCCGTCCGTGCTGCTGCTCGACGAACCGTTGGAGGGCCTGGCGCCCGTGATCTGCGAGGAACTGATGGCGGCCTTCGCCGGACTCGCCAAGTCAGCCGACATGACCATCCTTCTTGTCGAGCAGCGCATCCAGAGTGCGCTCGATTTCGCCGATCAGGTGGTCATTCTCGAACGAGGGCGGCTGGCCTGGGCGGGAACGCCGGCGGACCTATCCAAGGACCACGAAGCCGTCGAAAGCTTGCTCGGAGTGGGCGGCCTGCATTGAAGCAATCAATGCAGTATATCGTCGTGGATTACGTCATCATCAGGCTGGCGGACGTCGAAGCCGATGCCTCTACTTGGATATTTGAGCTGCAGAAAAATTGCCCCTGTTGGATTTGACAGGTTGAATTGATCTGACGCTCCGTCAAATTTCGTTGCGAAGCGCCCGATAGGGTTGCATATTTGAGCACTACCTCACACGGGAGGTAGAAATGGCAAACCACAAGCCGATCGCAGGTGACGTATACCAGCCTATTTTCGACGTCGACAAGCCGGTTGACGGCAACATGCTGGACGGTTCCACGGATGCCGACGGAGATCTTGTGCGTCTCAACTTCGTGAACGGGCAGCGAATTCCGTAACCGGCCAATCCGGATGGACCGGCCACGACGACGATCGAGGGAAAGTACGGCACGCTGACCGTCTATTCCAACGGCTACTGCACCTATGAACTCGATCACTCCAATCCGGTGGTATCAGCGCTCGGCCCGGGCGATCAACTTCTCGACCAGTTCAATTTCAAGATTTCGGACGGCAGAGGTGCTACCGACTTCGGCTTGCTCAATATCACGGTCGACCTGCCGGAGCGCGGCGACATCTTCGTCAATTTCGAGGATGTCGGCAAATATGATTTCCCCACAGGCTACAAGGGCTTCGATTGGGGCGCATGGCACGATGGTGACGATGCAGCGATACAAAAGGAAGCCGACGGCAACCATTATCTGTCAGGCGGTGTATTCTGGACACCCATCCAGGCCGCCGATGGCGGCACCTTTCAGATCGAGCAATTCAGCGTGGCAAACGGCACATCGGACTATGACAACGTTCTGACGATCGAAGGGAGGCTGAACGGCGATACCGTGTTCTTGGTCACGGTCAACGTGACCGCCGACAGCGTTCATGACCCGCAGGTGATTGATCTCAGCGCCTATGGCGCGATTGACTATCTCGTGCTCGACACCGAGCCCGTCATCACCGAAACGAGCGGCCCCGACTATTATGGTGCGCAATACGACAACTTCCACTTTGTCGTTTGAGAGAGAGGAAAAGGGGCGCCCCATCGCCAAACATTGCATCTTTTCGAGCGCGCGCTGCAGCGACGATCCAGTAGCGATTTCTTGCGATAGCTGATCGACCTGCGCCCTGCTAGCAATAGATCGTCCGAGGAGGGACGATTATCTGGGATGGAGGAACTGATGCAGTCAATGGGAATCAGGTTAGCCGCGGTCATGTTCTCGCTGGCCTTGTGGGCCATCATTATCTCTGCTGCATCCCATCTTTGGGCGATGAAAATGCCCATCTTGCATTTTATGCTCTACAGATAGCGCTGGCCTCGGTTATCGCAGTGGATTGGTTGTTAGGGATATTTGTAAAAGACGTGAGTTTTGATCCAGGCTAATTTACCATCCTCCGCTCTTTCCCAAGCTATCTTGGCATTCATCGGATATGGGCAACTTTCTTCATGAAATTGAGCTTGACGCACTCTTGGAGCGCGCTCGCCACAGGGGGAGGAAATCTGGAACCCCTCCGCCAGCAAATATCTCTCCATAGCCGTCTCATCACTCCCTAGCGGAAACCGCGATCGCAATCGTCCCGAAAGCTGCGGCGAATCCGCTTCCTTCGAGGATTGACGGCGGAAATCTTCCGGAGGTGGGCACCCCTCGCTCCACCAGCCTACCGTAGCATGTAAATTGCGCAGCAGCTCAGGCATCGCTGGATCACACTCCGGCTGCCAGCATCCCGGAAGGAAACCACAGGTCACGATTAGCACTGAGCGCATAGTAAGTTGGATGACCTTCATTGCATCAAAATATCCGCAAAGGTTGTCCACCTCCATTCCGCCATCTGGCGTAGGCTTTTCACCCAACGGCGTAGCGGGGGCGGGTCGAAGCTTGAAAGGCAAAGCGCCAGAAGACCCGCGTGCACCCTCATTCCCAGATTTATTTGTGGGCCATCTATGTCGCAATCTATGCCGCATTGACGCGCCGGCACGAAAAAGGACGTGCCGGAAAACAAGGTTTTTCGTGCGACATGAGGCCCCGGAAATCCCAGAGCAATTTTGAACGAACCAGTAATTTTATGATAGAATTTGACTGGTAGCGGAGGAGGGATTTGAACCCCCGACACAAGGATTATGATTCCTCTGCTCTGACCTACTGAGCTACTCCGCCACTGGTCAAACGATACCTGCTCGCGAAGCGCTGCGGGCTCGTGGGATGAGCGGCTTATAAGGTGCGCTTCGGCTTTGTGTCAAGCGCATGATGGAGAAAAACGCTGAGCTTTGCCGCCCGTCGTTTCCGATGGGTTTCAGGCGGCGACGGGGTCGGCCAGCAGAGCCCTGAGCGAGGCTTCGGCCGAAGGTTCGCGTTCGGAGCGCTCGATGAAACCGCCGCCAAAGACGCGGGCGTCGTCGCCGGGCGCAGAATAAAGCGCGCAGGCTTGCCCCGGCGCGATGCCTGCCTCACCGACCGTCAGATCGACATAGGTGCCGGTCGCATCGACGTGCAGTACGGCAGGCGCCGGTGCCCGCGTCGAACGGACCTTGGCGTAGCAGGCGAAACCTTCACCGACAGCGGCTTCTGCGAGCGGGACGTCGCCCAGCCAATTGACGTCGCGCAGATAAACGCGATGCGTTTCCAGCGCCTCCTTCGGCCCGACGATGACGCGGCGCGAGCGGGCGTCGAGATACACGACGTAGAGCGGCTCGCCGGTGGCGATGCCGATGCCGCGGCGCTGGCCGATGGTGAAGTGCAGTATGCCTTCGTGCGTTCCCAACACGCGGCCGTCAAGATGGACGATCTCGCCGGCGAGCGCCGCATTCGGCTTCAGCTTGGTGATGATGTCGGAATATTTGCCCTGCGGCACGAAGCAGATATCCTGGCTATCGGCCTTCTTGGCGACGACAAGGCCCATCTCTTCGGCCAGCCGGCGGGTCTCGGCCTTTGGCAGGCCGCCCAGGGGAAAGCGGAGATAGTCGATCTGTTCCTGCGTCGTGGCAAACAGGAAATAGCTCTGGTCGCGGTCGGCGTCGGCCGGGCGGAAAAGGGCGCGGCGGCCGGGATGTTCAGACGAGGGGTTTGGCCGCGAGCGGATATAGTGACCAGTCGCCAGCGCATCAGCGCCAAGCTCCTTCGCCGTTGCCAGAAGGTCGGCGAACTTGACGGTCTGGTTGCAGGAGACGCAAGGGATCGGCGTTTCGCCGGCCACATAGCTTTCGGCGAAAGGATTGATCACCGTCTCGCGAAAGCGCTTCTCGTAATCCAGCACATAATGCGGAATGCCGAGGGTTTCGCAGACGCGGCGGGCGTCGTCAATGTCCTGGCCGGCGCAGCAGGAGCCGGCGCGGTGAACAGCGGCGCCATGATCGTAAAGCTGCAGCGTGATGCCGAGCACGTCGTAACCTTGCTGTTTGAGAAGGCCGGCCACGACGGAGGAATCGACGCCGCCCGACATGGCGACGACGACGCGGGTCTCTTCCGGCTTCTTGTCAAAATCCAGTGTGTTCAACGGTGGTGCCAAATTCTGCGCGCTCATCATCCGCCCTTGCGCTGCAATTACGGCGGATTGCTGTATCAGGCGGGATCGGCCGCCTTTCGATAAGCGATCGATATAGAAAGGATTGTATCGGGACGCAAGGGGCGGCTTTCGGGCGGCCGAGTCTCGCCAGTGAGAAAGGAAAGGCGCGGCCGAGGCCACGCCTTGAAAGCGGGGGTGCGGCTCAGGTGCCGATCAGCTTGTTGCAGGCGAATGCGATGCCTGGATTGGCAATGGTGGCGGTCATCAGCGCCAGTCCGATTATCGAGAATGAATAGCGTTTCATATACATCCTCCTTGCAGCCATACGAATTATGCGGCTGCAGGCGCCGTTCTCAAAATAACGAATGCTTGAGCATCAGCTCAACCGGAAATCGTTGAGCGAATAATTATCGCCCCTAAGGAACTATTCTCTCGATCATGCGTTCCGGGTGATCATTGTCGCAATCGAACGCTGCGGAGGGTATCATGGCCAGGTTCGGCACGACGGCGGATTACAACAGGATCAGACACTGGATCGAAGAGCGAGGCGGCCATCCCGCCCGCATCAAGGACGCGAGCGACAGCGAAACTGTCCGCGTCGATTTTTCCTCGGAAACGCAGGAGGAGATATCCTGGGACGAATTCTTCCAGGGTCTCGACGGCAGCAGGCGCGCCTTCCTTCATCGCACCAAGGCTGAGGACGATAGAGCCCGCTTCGGCAAGATCGTCCGCCGCAAGCGGTTGCCCCACTGAAATATACCCATTGCTGAGGCAGAAACCCGGCGCCGTTTCCGGCGCCGGGTTTCCCCTGTTTCCTTGGGAGGAAAGAAACTCAGTCGATGTTGAATGTCAGCAGCTTTGCCTGGCGGATCGCCTGGTGCGCCGTCAGCTGCGTGAGCACGCCGTCATCCACCTCGCCGTCGACGTAGAGCAGCGCAATGGCGTCGCCACCCTGCTTATCTCGGCCGAGCTGGAAGTTGGCGATGTTGACTCCGGCAGTGCCGAGCGTCATGCCGATGAAGCCGATCATGCCGGGGACGTCGGTATTGGTGATGTAGATCATGTGCGAACCGACATCGGCATCGAGATTGATGCCCTTGATCTGGATGAAGCGCGGCTTGCCATCCGAAAACACCGTGCCGGCGACGGAGCGCGTCATGCTTTCGGTCGTGACCGTCAGCTTGATATAGCCGTCGAAGACGCCTGTTTTGTCGCGCTTGACCTCGGAAAGCACGATGCCCTTTTCCTTGATCATGATTGGCGCGGAAACCATGTTGACGTCGGCGACCTGCGGGCGGATCAAGCCCGCAAGAACCGCGCTCGTCAGTGCCCGCGTGTTCATGCTGGCGGTCACACCGTCATAGAGGATTTCGATTTCCTTGATCGGCTCTTCGGTGACCTGGCCGACAAAGGCGCCGAGAACGTCGGCAAGACGAATGAACGGCTTCAGGATCGGCGCCTCTTCCGCGGTGATCGACGGCATGTTGATGGCGTTGGAGACCGCGCCCTTGACGAGGTAATCCGACATCTGTTCGGCGACCTGCAGCGCGACGTTTTCCTGCGCCTCGGTCGTCGAAGCGCCGAGATGCGGCGTGCAGACGACGTTCGGCAGGCCAAAGAGCGGGCTTTCCTTGGCGGGCTCGACTTCGAAGACGTCGAAGGCAGCACCGGCGACATGGCCGGACTTGATGGCTTCGGCAAGCGCCGCTTCATCGACAAGGCCACCGCGGGCGCAGTTGATGATGCGCACGCCGGGCTTCGTCTTTGCCAGAGCTTCCTTATTGAGGATGCCGCGCGTCTTGTCGGTCATCGGTACGTGCAGCGTGATGAAATCGGCGCGGGCGAAAAGCTCGTCGAGCTCAACCTTGGTGACGCCCATCTCCTCGGCGCGCTCCTTGGAAAGGAACGGGTCATAGGCGACGACATGCATCTTCAGGCCGATGGCGCGGGAGCAGACGATCGAGCCGATATTGCCGGCGCCAATGACGCCGAGCGTCTTGCCGGTGATCTCGACGCCCATGAATTTCGACTTCTCCCATTTGCCGGCCTGCGTCGAGGCATCGGCAGCCGGAAGCTGGCGGGCGACGGCGAGCATCAGGGCAATTGCGTGTTCGGCGGTCGTGATCGAATTGCCGAAAGGCGTGTTCATGACGATGATGCCACGGCGCGAGGCGGCCGGGATATCGACATTGTCGACGCCGATGCCGGCGCGGCCGACGACCTTGAGGTTCTTCGCCCCTTCGATGATCTTTTCGGTCACCTTGGTGGCTGAACGGATGGCGAGGCCATCATATTTGCCGATGACTTCGAGCAGACGGTCCTTGTCCTTGCCGAGCTGCGGTTCGAAATCGACTTCGACGCCGCGGTCGCGGAAGATCTGGACGGCGGTTTCCGACAATTCGTCGGATACGAGAACGCGAGGTGCCATTGAGGCCTCCTTCAAAAGTGTTCAGCGATGAATGAAAATGGAATGCTGGGCTCCGCCGGACGTGGCGGAGCCGGATGCGATCACGTCAAGCGGCCGCCTGAGCGAGCTGCGCCTTCTGCGTTTCGAAAGCCCAGGAAAGCCAAGGCATCAGCTTCTGCATGTCGGATGCCTCGATCGTGGCGCCAGCCCAGATTCGCAGGCCCGACGGCGCGTCGCGGTAATGGCCGATGTCATAGGCGACACCTTCCTTTTCCAGGAGGCCGACCAGGCCCTTGGCGAAATTCGCCTGGCCGTCGCCATCGAGAGCCGTGATGTCCTTGTCGACGATCTTCAGGCAGACGGAGGTGTTGGAGGCCGTTTCCGCCTTGACGGCGAGATTGGCGATCCAGTCGTTTGCCGCGACGAAATCGTGGATGACCTTGGCATTGGCATCGGCACGCGCGATCAGCGTCTGGAGACCGCCGAGCTCCTTGGCCCAGAGCAGCGCATCGATATAGTCCTCGACGCAGAGCATCGACGGCGTGTTGATCGTCTCGCCCTGGAAGATGCCTTCCGTCAGCTTGCCGCCCGAGGTCATGCGGAAGATCTTCGGCAGCGGCCACGCCGGCGCGTAGGTGGTAAGACGCTCGACGGCGCGCGGCGAGAGAATGATGACGCCGTGGGCACCCTCGCCGCCCAGCACCTTCTGCCAGGAGAAGGTGACGACATCGAGCTTGGTGAAATCGAGTTCCTGCGCAAAAGCGGCCGAGGTGGCGTCGCAGATCGTCAGACCCTTGCGGTCGGCAGGAATGAAATCGGCATTCGGCACGCGCACGCCCGAGGTCGTGCCGTTCCAGGTGAAGACGACGTCACGATCGAAATCGACGGCGGAAAGATCGGGAAGCTCGCCGTAACCCGCTTCGAGCTTGCGCACATCCTTGAGCTTCAACTGCTTGACCACATCGGTGACCCAGCCGGCGCCGAAGCTTTCCCAGGCGAGCATGTCGACACCGCGTTCGCCGAGCAGCGACCAGAGCGCCATTTCGACGGCGCCGGTGTCGGAAGCCGGCACGATGCCGATGCGGTAGTCCGCCGGCACTTCGAGAATTTCACGGGTAAGGTCGATGGCCTGCTTGAGCTTGGCCTTGCCGACCTTCGCGCGGTGCGAACGGCCGAGGGCCGCGTCGGAAAGGGCCTCGAGCGACCAACCGGGGCGCTTCGAGCAGGGGCCAGAAGAAAAATGAGTATTGTGCGGACGGATGTCCGGCTTTGCGGTCTTCGCCATGATGCTATCCTCTCAGATAGAAAGCCCTTCGTTGGGGAAGGGTGTCCCGCCGCCGTGTGTATGGATCGGAAGCGTCATAGTCAAGATCGAAGTGTCGCAAGCTGTAGATATTTTGACGCAGGCAAGGTGGCGAAAATGAAAAAGCCGCCCGGAACGAGGGCGGCTTTCTGACGCGATGGTTGACCGGCCCTACTTGTAGACCGGCTGCTGCAGCGGGATTTCCGGCGCCGGCTCGTAGGCGACCGGCTGGGCGCAGCCACCGAAGAGGTAGCGGGCGCCGACGCGGGCTTCATGGGCGCTGAGGCCCCTGTCGCGGCCCGGGCCGCCGTTTTCGGCATAGCCGAACATGTTGCCGCCGTCGATATGCAGGTAACGGTAGCCGACGTCGGCCTTGATGTTGCAGGTCACGTCGATCGAGGCGCCAGCCATAAGCGCATAGGTGAAGCGCCAGTTGCCCCTGCCGCCATGGGTGACCTCATCGTCGCAGAAGCTGCCGTCATCGGCGCAGGCGACGTTGCGCAGGTTTTTCCATTTGACGTAGGAACCGCCGATACCGGCACCGACATACGGCGTCACATAGCCGTAGGTGCCGAGATCGACATAGGCGTTGGCCAGCAGCGTATAGGCGGTGAGCGAAGAGCGGTCGCGCGAGGTGCAATCCACCAGCGGGAAGCCGCACTGCCCGGATGTCGAGCCCTTGAAATCCGCCTGGGTGAGATAGTCGAAGGTCAGATCGGTGCGCAGATAGCTGTTGATCTGATAACCGACACCGCCGCCAACCGTCCATGCGTCGTCGAGATCGGCGTCGTCGAAATCGACCTCCGTGGCGTTGCTGCCTTGGAAATAACGCGCGCCGCGCAGGTCTGTGAAGGCATAACCGACATCGCCGCGCAGATACCAGCCGGTCGCTTCGCTGACAGTCACCTCCGGCGGCTGCTCCGGAATGGGCTCGGCAGGGGCGAGATCCGCAGAATAGGCATTTGTCGCTATCAAGAATGCGGCGAAGATGCCGGACAAGCTTCTTTTCATGGATTTCACTCCAAAATCCCGTTGCGTCGGCAGCTCAGTCGCTGCCAATCTGATACGCTTTGCATGGATAATGAATTGCAAACGTTAAAAGCTGCTTAACCACGCTTGTTTACTTTGATTTCAAGCATCTCAGTCGCATGAAACAGAAGATCGACCGCCTGGTGAAATGGTTTGAGGGGAGATAGACACCACCGATGTGCGCAGTAAAAAAAGCCGGCGCTCACGCACCGGCCTTTTGATTGTTTGTTCTCGCAGGGTCAGGCAGCGGTCCGGACATTCGAGATCGTGCCGATCAGCTCGTTGACGATGCGCTCGATCTGGGCGCGGTCGTCGCCCTCGGCCATGACGCGGATCAACGGCTCGGTGCCGGAAGGCCGGATGACGAGGCGGCCGTTTCTGGCGAGCTCGGCTTCGGCATCGGCGATCGCCTTCTGTACCTGAATATCCTCCAGCGGCTTGCCGCCGCTGATGCGGACATTGCGCAGGAGCTGCGGCACCGGCTCGAAGCGGCGGCAGACTTCGCTGACGGTGCGGCCGGTGCGCTTGACCGCGGCGAGGATCTGCAGCGCCGCGACCAGACCGTCGCCCGTCGTCCCGTAATCCGAAAGCACGATGTGGCCCGATTGCTCGCCGCCGACATTGTAATTGTGCTGGCGCATATGCTCGACAACATAGCGGTCGCCGACCTTCGTGCGGGCAAGCGCCATGCCGCGTTCGTCGAGGAAACGCTCGAGCCCGAGATTGGACATGACCGTGGCGACGATGCCATTGCCGCGCAACTGCTGGCTCTCGGCCCAGCTCTCGGCGATGACGGCCATCAGCTGGTCGCCGTCGACGATCGAACCGTTCTCGTCGATAATGATGACGCGGTCCGCGTCGCCGTCGAGCGCGATGCCGATATCGGCGCGAACCTCGTCAACTTTCTTCTGCAATGCGACGGGGCTGGTGGATCCGCAATTGAGATTGATATTGGTGCCGTTCGGTTCGTTGCCGATGGTAACGACATCGGCGCCGAGCTCCCAGAGCACGGCGGGCGCCACCTTGTAGGCAGCACCGTTGGCGCAATCGATCGCGACCCGCAGCCCCTGCAGCGTCACGTCGCGCGGCAGCGTACGCTTGGCATGTTCGATATAACGGTCATGCACGCCGTCGACGCGCTTGGCACGGCCGATATCGTCGGACTTGGCAAGCTGCGCGTTCAGGTCCTTTTCGAGCAGGTCCTCGATCTCGGCCTCGATGTCGTCCGACAGCTTGTAGCCGTCGGGACCGAAAAGCTTGATCCCGTTATCTTCATAAGGATTGTGCGAAGCGGAGATCATCACGCCGATATCGCAGCGCAGCGAACGCGTCAGCATGGCGACGGCAGGCGTCGGGATCGGGCCTAGAATGAAGGCGTCGAGACCCGCAGCCGTGAAGCCTGCCACCATGGCGTTCTCAAGCATATAGCCGGAAAGACGGGTATCCTTGCCGATCACGACGCGATGACGGTGGTTGCCCCGGCGGAAGATCGTGCCGGCGGCGATGCCGACCCGCATGGCAAGATCCGGCGTCATCGGAAAGACGTTAGATTGACCGCGAATACCGTCCGTACCGAAATAGCGTCTTTTCATCTGCACTCCTGCGCTTTGGCGCGCCATTCAAGGCAGCGCATCGTTCCAAGCAAATCCGGCTTCAGTGGATTGTCGTCAGTCCAGGAGCGTGATTCATGCTTGCTTCTCTTCAGCGGAATGCCACAAATTGCGGCAATCGGCACGTAAATTAGCGAGAAAAATGATTATATCCCGTTACCAATGAAAAAGGCCGGATCTCCCATAGCGGAAATCCGGCCTGTTTTCGAGATCGTCTCGCAGCTCAATGCGGCTGCGGTTCGAGACCGGCTTCGGGCTCATCACCCTTGGTGGCAGGCCGCACGCCAGCCTTCGGAACGGCCGATCCACGACTCGGCGGCGAATCGTCGCCGAGATCGCGGGAGGGCTTCTCACCGCGGATCAGCGCCTTGATCTCATCACCGGTCAAGGTCTCGTATTCGAGCAGACCTTCGGCAAGGGCGACGAATTCGTCGTGCTTTTCCGTCAGGATCGTGCGGGCCTGGGTATAGGCTTCGTCGATCAGGCGTCGCACTTCATTGTCGATCTTCTGCGCGGTGGCTTCCGAAACATTCTTCGATTGCGAAACCGAGTGACCGAGGAAGACTTCCTGTTGGTTCTCGCCATAGGCGACCTGACCGAGCTGATCGGAAAAGCCCCATTGCGTGACCATGGCGCGGGCAAGCTTGGTGGCCTGCTCGATATCGGAAGACGCGCCCGAAGTGATGTTCTCCTTGCCGAAGGTGAGTTCTTCGGCGACACGGCCGCCCATCATGATGCAGAGGCGTGAAACCATCCACTTGTAGCTCATCGAGTAGCGGTCGCCCTCGGGAAGCTGCATGACCATGCCGAGCGCACGGCCGCGCGGAATGATCGTCGCCTTGTGCAGCGGATCGGCGACGGCGACGTTGAGCGCCGTGATGGCGTGGCCGGCCTCGTGATAAGCGGTGAGCTTCTTTTCCGCTTCGGTCATTGCCGAGGAACGGCGCTCGGCGCCCATCATGATCTTGTCCTTGGCGTCCTCGAACTCCTGCATGGTGACGACGCGCTTGTTGCGGCGGGCAGCCATGAGAGCGGCTTCGTTGACGAGGTTCATGAGGTCGGCGCCGGAGAAACCGGGCGTGCCGCGAGCGAGAACCTTGAGGTCGACATTCGGCGCCAGCGGAACGTTGCGGGCATGCACTTTGAGGATGCGCTCGCGGCCGACGATATCCGGGTTCGGCACCACGACCTGGCGGTCGAAACGGCCGGGACGCAGCAGTGCGGGATCGAGAACGTCAGGGCGGTTGGTGGCGGCGATCAGGATCACGCCTTCATTCGCCTCGAAGCCATCCATTTCAACGAGCAACTGATTCAGCGTCTGCTCGCGTTCGTCATTGCCGCCGCCGAGACCGGCGCCGCGATGACGGCCGACGGCATCGATTTCGTCGATGAAGATGATGCAGGGCGCATTCTTCTTCGCCTGCTCGAACATGTCACGTACGCGGCTTGCGCCGACGCCGACGAACATTTCGACGAAGTCGGAACCGGAAATGGTGAAGAAGGGCACGTTGGCTTCGCCGGCGACCGAGCGGGCGAGCAGCGTCTTACCGGTGCCCGGAGGGCCAACCAGCAGCACACCGCGCGGGATCTTGCCGCCGAGACGCTGAAACTTCTGCGGATCACGCAGGAATTCGACGATTTCCTCGAGATCCTGCTTGGCCTCGTCGACGCCGGCGACGTCTTCAAAGGTCACGCGGCCATGCGCTTCCGTCAGCAGCTTGGCTTTGGACTTGCCGAAACCCATCGCGCCGCGGGAGCCGCCCTGCATCTGCCGCATGAAAAACAGCCAGACGCCGAGAATGAGAAGCATCGGCAACAGCGTGCCGAGATAGCTCAAAAAACCCGAAGAACCATCCGTTTCGGGACGGGCGGAAACCAGCACATTCTTCTGCTGCAGGCGATCGAGCAGGCTGTCGTCGATGACAGGCGAATAGGTCTGGAAGGTGGAGCCATTTTCGACATAGCTTCCGGAGACACGGTTGCCCGTGACCACGACTTCCTTCACACGGCCCGCATCAACCTCACGCAGAAACTGCGAATAAGGAATATCGCGGGAGCCCGTCTGCGCCGGCGCCGTCTGAAACATGCTGAAAAGGGCGATCAGCAGAAGCGCGATGATCGCCCACAATGCGAAATTACGTAAGTTAGGGTTCATTGAACTCCCCAGCACTGCAACAGCCGCCTCATGGCGACCGTCTTATTAGGTTCTAACATAGGGTTGCGCCGCGCTATTGCCAAGGCAATCCCCCAAGTCAGATGGTTTTTCCGTCAATACTTCTTAAAGGCAGTCCCGCATAGGGCGCCATCGCGAAAACCGCCGAAAGCCTATCGGCAAAGATGAAATCAAATCGTGTCAAAAAGCGGTCGAAGGGCGCGAAATAGGGCGTCAGTTCAACCATTGAAGCGGATTCCGGGGATAAATAGGCTCCATCTGAGGATAAGGCAGCCGCCGAGGCGATTGCGCGTTTCCATGCCGCCTTGGGAAGATGCTTGCCCCACCCTCCCTCATTCCTGTGCTCGTCACAGGAATCCAGTGCGCCCAAGTCCTTGGGCGCAGAAGACTCTTTACGCATCGATGAGCCATTCACCGCGCCGACGCGCGGTGGCTGGATTCCTGTGACGGGCACAGGAATGAGGGAGGAGCGCGTGGCCTGAGCTTCCACCCTCATGGTCGTTCCTAACCGGTTTTCAACACGGAACCTCCCATCCCAAACTCCAGCCTCCCCCGGCCGCAATACCAGCGGCATTATCCCCCGGTTCTCCCGTGCCAGATAAAGCCCGTCGCGCCTGAGATCGAACACTACCCTGCCGGCGGTCATCCGTCCCGGCCCGCTGCCGGAGGCGAATGCGAGAATACGGTCCATCTGCACCCTGCCCGGCACGAACGGCTGCCCGCCGAACACCGCCGTCAGACGGCCGAGCGTATAATCGAGGACCGCACGGTCCTGCAGCAACCCGTCGGGCATCACCTGCCCAAGCACGCCGCCGTGAAGCTGGAAATGACGATCCAGCCATTCGGCGGCGCGAGACGACAGAGTGAGCCGCTCTTCCCAGGCTGCGCGAATATCCGTCTCCGCCGCAGGATCGGCAGATAGCTGCCGGCGCATCCGCACACGCTCGTACTTGGTATCCTCATTGCTCGGATCGTCGATCCACCGCACGCCCCGCGCCCGCAGGAAAGCGCGGATTTCCGCCCGCGTGGCAAAAAGAAGCGGCCGCAGGACCCACAAGCGCCGGTCGAAGAGCACGGCGTCGGCGATACCGCTCGACAGCTGCTCTGTTCGCATCCCGCGCATCAGCAGCGTTTCGCGCTGGTCGTCCACCGTATGACCGGTGGCAATGAGACTGGCGCCGAGCGCTTCCGCTGCCTCGGCCAGAAGGCTGTAACGGGCCTCGCGGGCAGCGGCCATGATGCCGGTTTTCGGCTTTTCGCCCTGCCATCTAGCGATCATATGGGGAATGCCGAGGGATGCACAGAAGGCTGCGACCTCTCGCGCCTCGTCTGCGGAGCCGGCGCGCAGCGCGTGGTCAACGGTCGCAGCACAAAGGGAAATTTCAAGATGGGGCGCGGCCTTCACGGCTTCATCGAGGAGGAGAAGCAGGCCGCTGGAATCGCTGCCGCCCGAGACCGCGACGAGAATACGCGCAGGACTTCGGAGCGATGCGAGAAACTGAAGGACAGCCTCTCGAGGCGATGCGGCTTCCGGAGACATTCCGGAAGACCTCAGCAGGCGAGGCGTTTTTGTTCGCTTGCAACCTTGCTTATCACGGCGCGTGACGCCTTCGGGTAACGCTTCGAGACTTCGCGCAGGGTCGCGCAGGCCGTCTCCTTATTGTCGAGGGCCGCAAGCGACATGCCGAGCTTCAAGAGCATTTCCGGCGCCTTTTCCGAGCTGCCGTATTTCTGATGCGCGTTGAGGAAAGTCTTGGCCGCCTCGTTGTATTTGCCCTGCGAATAGAGCGCTTCGCCGAGCCAGAAATTGGCGTCCGCCGCCCGCGCACTGCTCGGGTAACGGGCGATGTACTGGTTGAATTCCTGCTCGGCCGTGCCGTAATCGCCTGACAGCACATGGCCGTAGGCTGACTTGTACTGGTCCGACTCGCTCCCAAGCGAGGCCGTCTGCTGTGGCGTGCCGCTGTTGGCATTGGGAATCGGGCCGGAACCGATGGTGGCTTTTTCGTCGACGGAACCGCCGATCGCGTTGCCATTCTGGTCGAAGTCGATCGAGCCGAGCTGCTTCGGCGGCTGACCGAGACCGGTATTATCAGGCACATCGGTGGAGGGAGCCGTTTCGGCCCCCTGCGGTGCTTGAATCACTCTGGCGACGTCGTCGCTGCCGGACGCGGCAGGAGCGGCATCTGTCTCGCTCTTCTTGACGGGAGCCTTGGCGCCACCGCCGCCGGCACCGGTTTTTTCGAGCTGCTGAAAGCGGAATTCATTGTCTTCCTGCTGCTTGCGGATCGTCTCCTGCATCTGCAGGAGTTGGTAGCTCATCTCCTCGATCCGACCGTTCAGCTGCCGCATCTGGTCTTCGAGCTGCTGCACCCGGATTTCCGCATCCCCGCTCTGCACCTTGACGACGGGAGGGGCCGGCTGCTGCTCCGCGGATCGGCCACCGAGATGCAGCCCGAAGAACGAGGCCGAATAAGCCGCTCGTTCACTGCCGGTCATAGCCGCCAGGCACAGCATGCCTGCCACGACAAGTTTCTTCATATGTATCGTCCTGTCCCAGTGATTCTTCGCGCCTTGAGGCACGAACAGGAGATTTTTCCAATTGCTGTCAAAAAGCAACGGAGTCTGGCCAAAGTGTGGTCAAAAAGAAAAGGCGGCCCCTGATGGGACCGCCTCTATAAAACCAATTATAACTGGAAATTACATGCCGGCGCCGCCGAGCACGGTGACCGCGCGGCGGTTCTGCGACCAGCAGGAAATATCGTCGCAGACAGCGACCGGACGTTCCTTGCCGTAGGAAATCGTCTTCATGCGCTGCGCCGGAACGCCGCGGGAAGCGAGGTAGTCCTTGGTGGCAGCAGCGCGACGGGCGCCGAGTGCGAGGTTGTATTCGCGGGTGCCGCGTTCGTCGGCATGGCCTTCAACGGTGATCTGATAGTTCGGGTAACGACCGAGCCACTGTGCTTGACGGTCGAGCGTCTGAGCGGCATCGGCGCGGATTGACGTGGAGTCGGTGTCGAAGAAGATGCGGTCACCGACATTGACCGTGAAGTCCTGGGTCGAGCCCGGCGTCGCGGCGCCTGCGCCGAGACCCATGTCGCCGGCGCTGTTCGGCATGCCGCCGTTCTTCTTGTTGGCGCAACCCGCAAGCGCGAGACCGGCGACGAGCGCGATCATGACGGGGTTGCGGGCGAAATTCTGCATGCGGCTCAGTGCCGGGGTATGAATTCGGCTCATGGCCGGTCTCCTTGCGAGTTCATCAGGGTTTCCGGACAGTAACCGCACTCGGTTAACCGCCCCTCAAAGATTATGGTTAACAATTTACTGATTTGTCCCGTATCGCCCGGTTTCCACGACTTTGAGGCGACATGAAGGCATTGATGCCCTCGCTACTCCAGCAGCGGCGACCAGGCCGGGTCGGAAGCATAGCTCGGCGTCTTCACAAGCTGCTCGTTATAACCGGTCAGATCAATCGAATAGAGTTGCGGGCCACCCGCGCCTGCCGCCTGGCGGAAGAACATCAGCACACGGCCGTTCGGCGCCCAGGTCGGGCCTTCATTGTGGAAGCCGGACGTCAGGATGCGCTCACCCGAGCCATCCGGCTTCATTACGCCGATCGAGAACTTGCCGCCGGACTGTTTGGTGAAGGCGATGAGATCGCCGCGTGGCGACCAGACCGGCGTCGAATAAGAGCCGTCGCCGAAGGAAATGCGGGTCTGGCCGGAGCCGTCGGCGTTCATCACATAGATCTGCGGCTTGCCGCCTCGGTCGCTTTCGAAGCTGACGCGCGCACCATCCGGCGAATAGGAGGGCGAGGTGTCGATCGCGGCCGTCGAAGTCAGCCGTGTCGTCGTGCGCGAGCGCAGGTCCATGGTGTAAATGTTGGAATTGCCTTCCTGCTGAAGGCTCATGATCACCTTCTGGCCATCCGGCGAGAAACGCGGCGAGAAGGTCATGCCGGGGAAGTTGCCGACGACTTCGCGCTGCCCCGTTTCGAGCTGCAGCAGATAGACGCGCGGCTGCTGGTTGGCGAAGGACATGTAGGTGACTTCCTGCCGGCTCGGCGAGAAGCGCGGCGTCAGCACGAGGTCGCTGCCGTCGGTCAGCGTCCGCACGTTGAAGCCGTCCTGGTCCATGATAGCCAGCTGCCGCTTACGCTGCTGCTTGGTACCGGATTCGGAGACGAAGACGACACGGGTGTCGAAATAGCCCTCTTCGCCAGTGATCTGCTTGTAGATCGCATCGGCGATGATGTGAGCCACACGGCGCCAGTTCTCCGGCTGCGTATAGAACTGCTGACCGGTCATCTGCTGTCCGGCAAACGTATCCCAGAGACGGAATTCAGCACGAAGACGGCCATCCGCTTCCTGGGTGACGCGGCCAGTCACCAAAGCTTGAGCGTTGATGACCTTCCAGTCTTCGAAACGCGGTGCCGCGTCCGGATTGGAGATCTTCTCGATGAAGGCCGTCTTATTGATCGGCGCAAACAGACCGGATCGCTGCAGGTCGGCAGCAATGACCTGCGAGATCTGCGCGCCCATATCACCTTGCAGGAAGTCCGTAACCGCGATCGGCAGCGGCTGGATATTACCTTTGTTGATATTGAGCTCGACAAGAGCGTTCGCCGGAGTCGTAAAGGCTGCGGCCCCGACTAGGCCGGCGACGACCATCAGGGCGCGGATGAGGGAACACTTGACCATGTCAAACAAGCCTTTCAGCACTTTATAGGTTCAGTTGGCTGGCGTCGAAGTTCAAAATGACTTCCTTCCAGGCATCGTTTTGTCTATTGGAAACATCGTGTAAGGGAGCTGCATATATAATTGCGCGCAAAATGGCATAAGCTTCTCAGCATCTAGATTCCAAAATCGCTTGCGTCGAAGGTAAGAAGCATTTCGTTCCAGCCGTTCTCGCCTTCATACTTATCTGCTGGCAAGTTCTTGAGAGGAGATGATTTCATGACAGCGCGATAAACGCTGCTCTTAAGAGCTTGACGTGTCGAATCCGGCCCACCTGTCGCAATGACCTCTGGATCGCCAACCACATTCCCAGCTTGATCGAGTTGAAAACGAACCTTAAGCTGCACTTCGCTAGCACCTGCTAGCCCTGAAACAACACTCCAGTTGCTGGAAATCTGGCCCTTTACAGCATCCTCCTCGCTCTGGCTGAGTTTGGTTCCGCTGTTGCTCTTCTTGTTCCCCAGCGAGGCCTCCTGCGTCGAGCGCTTGGCGCCGCCGGCGGAAGGATCGGTCTTGTTCAGCAGAGCCGAAATCTCGTCAGCGTTGAAATCGCTCTTCATCGTCGAAGCCGATTTCGCCACTTCCTGCTTCTTGTCGGCCTTCTTCTTGTCCGTCGGCTTTTCGGCGGCCTTTGGCTCATCCGCCGGCTTTTCAGGCGGCTTTTCGGCAGCTTTTTGGGGCTCCGGCGGCTTTACCTGCGGCTTGAGGACCGGCGTCGGAACCTTGTCCGGCAATGCTTCCGCATCGGGCTTCGGCGGTTCTTCAGGCTTTGCCTGTTCTTCCGGCGGCTTTTCTTCCGGCTTCGGCGGAGTCACTTCGACGGGTTTCGGCGGCGGAATGGAGGCGACCTCCTTCGGCTGCTCGACCTCGGTCTCTTCCTTGTTGACTTCCTTGACGTCGTTCGGCTTCGGATCGGTCGTCGGCAGCGGTTTTTCGCTCGAATTCGCTGCCGCAGCCTCGGTATTGCTCGGCTTTGCGTTCGGAACCGGCGGCGTCTTCAGGTCGACATTGTTGTCGCCGACGTTCTCCGCCGGCTGCGGCATCGGCGGCCGAGTCGTCGGCACGGGCGCGGACGTTTCCTTCTTCGGAGCCGTCTTTTCGCCCTGCTGCATTTGGGTAATGGATTCCACCGGCACGAGATCGACCGGCATCGCCTCGAAATCCTCCACCTTGAAGGATTCCGGAGCGCTGAGCGATACCATCGCCCAGGTCAGCACCAGGCAGTGCAGAACAGCAGATGTGACGACGCTGGTCTTCATCTTGAACGCTATTGGTCCTTCTTCTGCTGCGTCACCAGGCCGATATTCTTGAAGCCGGCGCCCTGGATGCGCGCCATGACGTCGGCGATGACGCCGTAGGGCGCTGTCGCGTCGCCGCGCACGAAGATACGTTCGTTATAGCCGGTAGTGGCGATCGCCTCGAGCTTGGCGGCGATCTCCGCTGCCGGGATCGGCGTTTCCTGCAGGAACACCTCACCGTCGTTCTTGACCGAAATCGTAATCGGCTGCGTCTCGGAATTCAGCGCCTTGGCCTGCGTTTCCGGTAGGTCGATCGGCACGCCGACAGTCATCATCGGTGCGGCGACCATGAAGATGATCAGAAGCACGAGCATGACGTCGACGAGCGGCGTCACGTTGATTTCGGAAATGACGGCCCTGTTCCGACCACCGCGACGGCGGCGTCCGCCGCCCCCGCCGCCATTGCCTCCAACAGCCATACCCATCTGAGAATACTCCGTTGGTTACTGAGCAGCAGCGCGCGGCTGCAGCTTCTCGTCGATCTGGCGCGAAAGTATGGCGGAGAACTCGTCCGCGAAACCTTCCATGCGGGCAGAGAGCTTGCCGGCATCGGCGGAGAATTTGTTGTAGGCGATAACAGCCGGAATAGCGGCGACGAGGCCGATCGCGGTGGCGAGCAGCGCTTCGGCGATACCGGGTGCGACCACCGCGAGGTTGGTCGACTTCGAGCCGGCGATCGCCTGGAACGAGGTCATGATACCTACGACGGTGCCGAAGAGACCGATGAACGGACCGGCCGAACCGATGGTCGCGAGCGATCCCAAACGGGCGCCGAGATATTCGGTTTCACGGGCGAGCGTTACGTCCATGGCGCGGTCGATACGCATCTGCAGGCCGATCGGCGAGCGGGCGCCGCGTTCGAAGGATTTCTTCCATTCGCGCATGGCCGCGACGAAGATCGACGCCAACCCGGTATTGTTGCGCTCCGACAGCGAGCGGTAGAGTTCTTCCAGCGACTGGCCCGACCAGAACACCTGTTCGAACTTGTCGAACTGGCGCCGTGCGCGGCCATAGGCCAGATACTTGTCGATGACGATCGCCCACGTCCAGACCGAGGCCGCGATGAGCCCGAGCATGACGAGCTTGACGACGATGCCGGCCTGCATGAAAAGCGACCAGAGGCTGACGTCCGTCGTGGCTGCTGCCAATCCTACTTGTTCCATTGATCCAAAATCCCCGAATCCAAACGCCCGGCGCTGGACCGGGCGGCACAAAATGATCTCGCAAGAAGTGTCCGGCGACCGCCGCCCAAAGCCCTGGTCAAGCTTCCAAGCTCTTCTTCCGCCTTCTTGCCGTCAAATTTGGTCAAAGGAAGGCGTGCACCGCACAAACTCCGACTTTCCCAGTAAGACACTATTATGGTTAATAGATCGTTAGTGCCGGACTATGACAGCAAGCCTGCGTTCGGAAGATTTTGTTCCATGGGTTACTTGACCGGAACATGGTCCGGCTGCCGAAAGAGCGCTCATCCTGCGGCGCGGCAATTCCTTCACATAAAGTTCAAGTTTTGACAACGCCTGGTTCGGAACTACAGAGGCTGGCTTCCTTCCAGGAATTTTGCCGCCAGCGTTTCCGGCAACCGCCGCGGCCGCCCCTTGGCGTTGATGACGGCAATGATCACCTTGGCTGCAATCAGCAGGGTTTCACCCGAACGGATCTGCTGGTTGAGCACCATCTTGGCGCCTCCGGCCCTTTCCGTATGCGTCAGGATCGTCAGCACATCGTCCATGCGCGCGGGGCTCTTGAAGTCGATCTCCATGCGGTGGACGACGAAGACGAGGCCTTCCTCGTCCGCGCTGACGAGCTCGCGCTGCTCAACACCAAGGCAGCGCAGATAGTCGGTACGGCCGCGCTCGAGGAAGTGCAGGTAGCGGGCGTGATAGACCAGGCCGGAGAAATCCGTATCTTCATAATAGACCCGCTGGATGAGGCGGTGTCCGGCCTCCGTCAGCTCTCCCGAAATGGAAAAAGGGCGTTCCGTCATAATTTTCTCCAAAGTGAGGTGCCCTCTTTGGCGCAACGCTTCGCGGCAGGCAAGCATTGAATGATTGTCATAATTCCTAACTATTCCCGATAATAAGCGACCGATCAGGAGACGATGCGATGAAGATTGCGGTTATGGGCGGAGACGGTTTCATTGGCTGGCCCACCTCGCTCCACCTTTCCGATGCCGGTCACGACGTCCATATCCTCGACAATCTCTCGCGCCGCTGGATCGACACCGAACTCGGCGTTCAGTCGCTCACCCCGATGGATTCGATCCAGGAGCGCACGCGCATCTGGCATGCCGAAACAGGACGCCGCATCCACTTCAATCTGATCGATCTCGCCAAGGATTACGAACTTCTGAAGAAATGGCTTTCGGAACACCGGCCGGATACCATCATCCATTTCGCCGAACAGCGCGCCGCGCCCTATTCGATGAAGAGCGACCGCCACAAGAACTACACGGTCAACAACAATGTCAGCGCCACGCACAACCTCCTGAACGCGCTGACCGAGCTTAATCTCGACGCCCACCTCATCCATCTCGGCACCATGGGCGTCTATGGCTATTCGACTGTCGGAGCTGCTATTCCCGAAGGTTATCTGCCGGTCGGCATCGAGACTGCGGACGGCGAAACGGTCAGCCAGGAGATCCTCTATCCCTCCAATCCAGGCTCGATCTACCACATGACCAAGTGCCTGGATCAGCTGCTCTTCCAGTTCTACGCAAAGAATGACGGCCTAAGGATCACCGACCTGCATCAGGGCATCGTATGGGGCACGCATACCGAGCAGACACGCCGCCACGCGCAGCTGATCAACCGTTTCGATTATGACGGCGATTACGGCACTGTGCTGAACCGTTTCCTCATTCAGGCAGCAATCGGTTATCCGCTGACGGTGCATGGCACCGGCGGCCAGACCCGCGCTTTCATCCACATCCAGGATTCAGTGCGCTGTATCGAGCTGGCGCTAAACAACCCGCCCGCCCGCGGCGCCCGCGTCGAGATCTTCAATCAAATGACGGAAACCCACCGGGTGCGCGACCTCGCCGAGATGATCGCCAGGATGAGCGGCGCCAAGATCGCCTGGCTGCCCAACCCGCGCAAGGAGGCCGCCGAAAACGAGCTGATCGTCCGGAACGAAAAGTTTCTCGATCTTGGCCTCGAACCGATCACGCTGGAAGGCGGGCTGCTGGGCGAAATCGTCGACGTGGCGAAGAAATTCGCCTACCGCGTCGACCGCTCCCGCGTGCCGGCCGTCTCCGCCTGGACCCGGGATATTGCCGCGACGATCAACCACGATCCGGAAGGCAAGCGGCTGAAGTCGGTGTCATGAGTGCTGAGCGATGACGAAGGCTAGAAAGGCCGCGGCTTGCTTCCTATTCTCCCCAGCGGGGGTCCGAAGGACGGGTCGAGACCTCTGGCTCGACCCCGGTCGGTGGCCCGGAGGGTCGAATGAGGGGGCCACACGGTACGCCCTTCACTACCCTTCGCTCGCGCTCAGCGCATTCGCTCCTGTCGGCGCTCGCCCCCTCATCCGCCTGCCGGCACCTTCTCCCCGCTGGGGAAAAGAGGCATGCAGCAACGCCTTGCCGTCTCTCCTCCGCCGGAGCAAGACATATCAAGGCAGTCGAACCCGATGAACCGCTCGCCCGCCTTCGCCTACGTCACCCTCATCACCAACGCTGACTACGCGATGGGCGCCACCGCCCTCGCCCGGTCTCTGCGCCGCACCGGCACCAGCGCCGACGTCGTCGTCCTCCACACCGGCGGCGTCGACGCAGCCGCTCTCGCCCCGCTCAAGACCCTCGACTGCCGCCTGATCCAAGTCGAGCACCTGCCGCTCTCCGATGCCTTCAACGAGCGCCACGCCCGCGGCCATCTCCATTCCGCCGCCCCATTCACCAAAGGCCGCAAGCCGGAGTTCCATTCGCCGCTCGACAATTTCTGCAAGCTCAGGCTCTGGCAGCTCGTCGAATACGAGCGCTGCGTCTTCATCGATGCCGACGCCCTCGTGCTGAAGAACGTCGACAAGCTCTTCCTCTATCCGGAGTTTTCCGCCGCTCCCAACGTCTACGAAAGCCTCGCCGATTTTCACCGGATGAACTCCGGCGTCTTCGTCGCCAAGCCCTCGCATGACACATTCCGAAAAATGCTCGAACGCCTCGACGGGCCGGATGCCTTCTGGCGACGCACAGACCAGACCTTTCTCGAAGCGTTCTTCCCGGAATGGCACGGCCTACCAGTCTATTTCAACATGCTGCAATATGTATGGTTCACCATGCCGGAGCTTTGGGACTGGAAGAGCATTTCGATCGTGCACTACCAATATGAAAAACCGTGGGAAAAGGATCATCCTAAGGCAAAACAGCTACAACCCTTGATCGATCTATGGCACCGTTTACACGAGAGCGGCGATATGCCCGAGATCACGGCGCTGAAAAATCCGGAAGGGACGGCATGAAAGTATTGGTATCCGGGGGAACGGGTCTCGTCGGCCGGTACGTCGTCGAGGAGCTGCTCGCCGCCGGCTATCAGGTGATTGTCGGTGGGCGCCGAGCGCCGCTACCCCGCTTCTTCTCACGCCCGGTCGAGTTCGCAGCACTCTCCCTCGATCCCGAAAAGGATCCGATCGACGTCTTCGACGACGCCTATTTCTTCGTCCACGCCGCCTTTAGCCATGTTCCCGGCAAATATCGCGGCGGTGAGGGTGACGATCCCAAGAGCTTCCACAGATTGAACCTGGACGGCACGGTCCGGCTTTTCGAAGCGGCCAAACGCGCCGGCACGCGCCGTTGCGTCTTCCTGTCCAGCCGCGCTGCCTATGGCGACCACCCGCCGGGAACCGAGCTTGTCGAAACGATGCTGCCAAAGCCGGAGACGCTTTACGGCCAGATCAAACTCGACGCGGAAGGTGCGCTTACCCATCTCTCGGCGCCGGGTTTTGCCGGCGTAAGCCTGAGGGCGACCGGTGTCTATGGCGATCTCACGCCGAACAAATGGGATGATCTCATCGCCGATTATCTCGCCGGCCGGCCTGTCGCCGCTCGCGCTGGGACGGAGGTTCATGGCCGCGACCTCGGCCGCGCGGTGCGGCTGATGCTGGAGACGGAAAGCACCCGCATCTCGGGCGAAGTCTTCAACATATCGGACATAACAGTCGATACGCAGGACATTCTCGCGCCTATCCGCCGCGAAACGAGCGGTCCTCACGCCTTGCCGCTCCCCGCCGACAAGGCTGCCCTCAATCCGATGAACACGGCGAAAATCCGTGCGCTCGGCTGGCTGCCAGGTGGAGCTCCTCTGTTCGAGGAAACGATGCGGCGGCTGGCCGCCGCGCTGCCGGTGTCGCCGCGACACGAATCTGCGCAGGATCGATAGGCATCCTCGTCCGACGATCGGCAACGGTAGACCGATACGACGTGAAACGGGCGCAGCCCTGTCGCAGCCGGCATTTGCATCGGGTCTCCGGCCGGTTATGCTCGGCCGAACCTCTCAATCCGGCAGATCGAATGACCGCAAAAGAACTGAAAGCGCAGTTACGCAACGAACGGCTGTCCGCCCGCGACGCCATTGCTCCTGAAGAGCGCACCTCCAAAAGCCTCGCGATGGCCGATCACGCCGGCGAGGCGGTCGCCTTCGAGCCAGGCACCATCATCTCCGGCTTCCTGCCGATCCGGTCGGAGGCCGATCTCAGGCCGCTGATGGCGCGCTTTGCAGCACGCGGCGCGCGGCTCTGCGTTCCGGCGATCCTCGACAAGCAGACCATCGTCTTTCGTGAGCTGGCGGAAGACGCACCGCTTATCGCGACCGGTTTCGGTACTGTCGGTCCCGCCGAGCACGCCGTTATCCTCGACCCCGAGATCATGCTGGTGCCGCTTTCGGCCTTCGATGTCAGAGGCCATCGCATCGGCTACGGCGCCGGCTACTACGACCGCGCCATCAGCCGACTCAGAGAGAAAGGCCTGCATCCCAAGCTGATCGGCATTGCATTCGACTGCCAGGAAGTGGCACATGTGCCCGACGAGCCGCATGACATAAGCCTGGATGCCATCCTGACAGAAAGCGGCCTTCGCTTTTTTGCCTCTTGGATTGGATAGGGAATGCGGCTGCTTTTTTTGGGTGACATGGTCGGCAAGACGGGACGTACGGCGGTCTGGGACCGCCTGCCCGGCCTGATCTCCGACCTCAGGCTCGATTTTGTCGTCGTCAATGGCGAGAATGCCGCCGGCGGTTTCGGCATCACCGAGGACATCTTTCTGGAAACGATCAATGCCGGCGCCGATGTGGTGACCACCGGCAATCACGTCTGGGACCAGAAGGAAGCGGTCGCCTTTGCCGGACGGCATGATCAGTTTCTGCGGCCGGCCAACTATCCCCAAGGCACGCCCGGCCGCGGCTCCGGCCTCTTCTATGCCCGGAACGGCGCGCGCGTGCTCGTCGCCAACGTCATGGGCCGCGTTTTCATGCATCCGGAGCTCGACGATCCCTTCAAATCGGCCGAAGCGATCCTCGACGCCTGCCCGCTGAAAGAGCAGGCCGATGCGATCATCTTCGATTTCCACGCGGAAGCGACCAGCGAGAAGCAATGCTTCGGCCATTTCGTCGACGGCCGCGCCAGCTTCGTCGTCGGCACGCATACCCATGTGCCGACCGCCGATGCGCAGATCCTGAACGGCGGCACCGCCTATATGTCGGATGCCGGCATGTGCGGCGATTACGACTCCTCCCTCGGCATGGACAAGGAGGAGCCACTCAACCGCTTCATCTCCAAGATGCCGAAGGGCCGCATGGAAGCGGCGAGCGGCCCGGCGACGATCTGCGGCGTCGGCGTGGAGATTTCCGATGCCACCGGACTGGCCGAAAAGATCGCGCCGCTGCGGCTCGGGCCGCGTTTGGCCGAAACGGTGCCGGAGTTTTGGCGGTAATCCAGCCGCTCCAACACGCAATTGTGAGCATCGCTGATCTGGACCGCTGCGACCTCATGACGCATCCTCCGCCGCTATATGAAAGCGCCGGAGCGGGTGGCATGAAGCCGCATTATCTTATCCTCGCTATCGCATGCCTGGCGGCCTTCGCCGCATCAGATCCTGCCCAGGCACAGGAGCAGCGCTCGCCGGCCAGCCAGTGCCAGGCAATCGCTGAGAATATGCCCAAGGCGACCTTCGCCAGTTTTTCCGGTGCCCCGGCGCCGATGCGGGCCGTATCCGAGGGCGAGGATGTGAAATTCACCTATCTCGGCCATTCCACCTTCGAAATCGAGACACCCGGCGGCATCATCATCGCGACGGATTATAATGGCTGGTACAGGCCGGCGGCGACCCCCGATGTCGTCACGATGAACAAGGCTCATACGACCCACTTCACCCTGACGCCTGAGCCCGACATCAAGCATGTGCTCCACGGCTGGAGCGACGCGCCGGGCGAGAAGGCCAGCATCAATCTCGTCGTCGGCGATGCCTATATCCGCAATGTCACGACGGATATCCGCTTCAGCTACGGCCTCGGCGGCTCGCAGGAGGATGGAAACTCGATTTTCATCTTCGAAATTGCCGGTCTCTGCATCGGCCATCTCGGCCATCTGCATTACGAGCTGACGGATAGTCATTATACCGAAATCGGCCGCCTTGACGTCGTGATGGTGCCCGTCGACGGCGGCCTGACCATGGGCGCCGACAGCATGAGCCGCGTCATCAAGCGGCTGCGCTCGTCGCTGATCCTGCCGATGCACCGCCGTGGCCCGCCGGTCAATGCCTTCGTCTCCATGTTCGGAAAGGACTTTGATATCACTTATGCGCCTGATGACAGCCTCACCGTCTCCATGCGCACGCTTCCAAAGAAGCCGCTGATCTATGTGATGAAGGGCGTGCAGTAAAGCCCGGCGGGTCCCCCAAACCTTGCTGATCAAGCAAATTGCAGGTGGCGTTTGACGCCGACGTCGGGCATTTTGTCGTCGTCGAGATTGGCCTTGGCGATCTCCCAGCCGAATTTCAGCGTGCTGCCTGTCGAAACCCAGATCTCGGCGTCATCGACATGCAGCGAAAGCATGGTGAGTTTCGGGTCTTTCTTGCCGCCGTCATACCAGGCCGCAACCATCGAACTCCAATATTCCTCGATCTTGGAAGGGTCGTTACGCACCTCGATCACGCCGGACAGGCAGGCGTGATAGTCGTGATCCCTGCCGATCACGCAGAAATGCGCGCGGCTGCCGGGCTTGATGGCGCGAACGATGTCGGCGTCGGTCTTGGTGTAAAACCAGATCGTGTTGGTGGTCGGGTCGGCATGCGGCGCCATCGGCTGCATGTGCATATCAAGCCCGGAAATACCGAGCATGCCGGCATGAACACCGTTGACCTGATCCCAAAGCTGACGTGCTGGTTGCTCCCGCGCCTCGCTGAGACTTGCCATGACCGTTCCTTTCCATTGAATGGAGTTCGGTTGAAACGTCATCCCCTCGCCTTTGTTCCGAAATGCTTTTCCCTTGAACAGGTGCGGTTTCGCTCTTATAAGGCGCCCCATTCCGAACAATGAGACGTGAACAGGGGTGCCATGGCTGGCCATTCACAGTTTAAAAACATCATGCATCGCAAAGGCCGTCAGGATGCCGTGCGGTCGAAAATGTTCTCCAAGCTTGCGCGCGAAATCACCGTTGCCGCCAAGGCCGGCCTGCCCGACCCGACGATGAATGCCCGTCTTCGCCTGGCGATCCAGAACGCCAAGGCCCAGTCCATGCCGAAGGACAATATCGACCGCGCCATCAAGAAGGCAGCCGGCGCCGATGGCGAAAACTACGACGAAGTCCGCTACGAGGGCTACGGCCCCGGCGGCACGGCGATCATCGTCGAGGCCCTGACCGACAATCGCAACCGCACCGCCTCCAACGTCCGCTCGATCTTCACCAAGGCCGGCGGCGCTCTCGGCGAGACCGGCTCCGTGTCCTTCTCCTTCGACCATGTCGGCGAAATCACCTACAAGCTTTCCGCAGGCGACGCCGACAAGGTCATGGAGGCCGCGATCGAAGCCGGCGCCGACGACGTAGAGACCGACGAAGAGGGCCACTACATCACCTGCGCCTTCGAAGCCCTCGGCGAAGTCTCGAAAGCACTGGAATCCGGGCTCGGCGAAGCCGAAACCGTCAAGGCCGTCTGGCGTGCCCAGAACAATGTGCCGGTGGACGAAGAAAAAGCCCAGTCGCTGATGAAGCTCATCGACAGCCTGGAAGATGATGACGACGTGCAGAACGTCTATTCTAACTTCGAGGTCTCGGAAGAAGTGCTGGCCAAGCTCTCGGCCTGACTTCAAAATGATGTTCCATGAAAAACCCGGCCGCGACGCCGGGTTTTTTGTGCCGAGCCGCGCGTTGCGAATCCCTACGCGGGCACGCGCATGAAGTTTCCCAGGCCCGCGAATAGTTCCACCGATCTCAGCCGCGCCTCGATATCATGGATTGGCATGGAGATGATCACCTCGTCGGCCTGCGTTTCCTTGAGAAACGCCGTCAGTTTTGCCTCTGCCGTCTCCGGTGATCCCACAACAGCATAACGCAGCGTGTGTTCGACGTTCATCTTCTCCATCGGCGACCAGAACGCCTCCATATCCGTCACCGGACGTGGGAACGGACCGCGGACATTGCGGCGCAGGTTGACGAACTGCTGCTCGGCGGAGGTGAAATGATAGCGCGCCTCCTCGTCCGTCGCCGCCATCGCGCCCATGACGCCGACCATCACATAGGGCTTGTCGAGCGTTGCCGAGGGCTGGAAGCGGTCGCGGTAGATCGCGATGGCGTCGAGCAGCATATCAGGGGCAAAATGCGAGGCGAAGGCATAGGGAAGCCCGAGCATCGCCGCAAGCTGGGCGCTGTAGAGGCTGGAGCCGAGCAGCCAGATCGGGATATGCGAACCATTGCCGGGCACCGCAAGGATCGCCTGATTCTCGACCGGAGTGCCGAGAAGCTGCTGCAATTCCACTACGTCGTTCGGGAAACTGTTCGCGCCGGCCTCGAGGTTGCGCCGCAGCGCCTGTGCCGTGCGCATATCCGTTCCCGGCGCCCGCCCGAGCCCAAGATCGATACGGCCGGGAAAGAGCGCCTCCAGCGTGCCGAACTGTTCGGCGATGACGAGCGGCGAATGGTTGGGCAGCATGATACCGCCGGAACCGATGCGGATGCGTTTTGTTGCGGCCCCGACATGCCCGATGACAACGGCGGTCGCCGCACTGGCGATGCCAGGCATGCCGTGATGCTCGGCAAGCCAGAAACGCTTGTAGCCGAATTCTTCAGCCTTCTGAGCCATTCGCGCCGAGCTTTCGAGCGACTGGCGCACGGTGCTGCCTTCGGCAACGGGAGAAAGGTCGAGTATGGAAAAGGGAACCATGGAAACCTGCCGGGCAGTTGAACGATGCCGTCTATGTAGGTTGGCGCCCCCCCATTCCAAACCGTGCAGGCAAACAAAAGGGCCGCGCGACGGCGGCCCTTGTCGAATATCGCAAGCGACGCCTCACCGGTGACGGCGCAATACATGCAACTCGGCGCTCGGCCGGTAATGCCCATCCGGCAGCGTGAAATTGCCGAGCTGGCGGTCCATTTCCAGAGCTTCCGTCGCCAGCCGGTGGATCGCCGCCGTCGTCTCCTCGACCATTGAGGCGTTCTGCTGCGTCATCGCGTCGAGTTCGGCCACGGCGTTGTTGATCTCGCGCAGCGTAGTGGCTTCCTCGCGGGTCGATTCCATGATCTCGTTGATCTGCCCATTGATCGCTTCGACATGGGCGCCGATGCCCGTCAACGCAACGCCCGCTTTTTCGACGAGCGCGACGCCGCTTTCGACCTCACGCGTCGACTTCTGCAGCAGGCTGGAAATTTCCTTGGCCGCACTCGACGAGCGTTGGGCGAGCTCCCGGACTTCCATGGCGACGACGGCAAAGCCCTTGCCCGATTCCCCCGCGCGCGCCGCTTCAACGCCGGCGTTGAGCGCCAGCAAGTTGGTCTGGAAGGCGATATCGTCGATGACAGAGATGATGGTGTTGATCTGGCGCGAGGAGTTCTGGATCGCCTCCATCGCCGCAATCGTCTCGCGCATGATCTGGCTGGAACCGGTCGTCTCCTTCTTGGCGTCGCGGGCGATGCGCTCGGCCTGTTCTGCCCTCTCGATCTGGCGGCGAACGGACTGGGTAATGGCGCTGATCGCATTCGCCGTCTCGGTAATCGAGCCGGCCTGACGTTCGGTGCGCCCCGCAAGCTCGTCCGCACCGGTGCGCATCTCTTCGGAGCCGGCGCGCACCGCCATCGAGTTGCCGCCGATCGCCGTCATGGTTTCGCTGAGTGTGGCGAGCGCCTCGTTGAAATTGACACGCAGGCTTTCGAGTTCGTTCGGGAAGCGAGTATCGATCTGATAGGCGAGGTCGCCGCCCGCCAGATGATGCAGCCCCTCGTCAATCGCCTCGACCACCTGCTGCAGCGTCTTCGCCTCGGCCTCGCGCTCGGCGAGGTTCTGCTGACGGTCGTGCTCGGCCTGCAGGCGCGTCTCTTCGCTGGCGGCTTCGAGTTCGCGGCTTTCGATCAGCGACTGGCGGAAGCGGGCAAGCGCGTTGGCCATCGTGCCGATCTCATCCTTGCGGTTCAGGCTGCCGATCTCGCTGTCGAGCTTGCCGTCGGCGACGTCGCGGGTGACACCGGCAAGCCGCGCCAGCGGCGAAAACAGGAAATTGGTGACCAGCCCGGTCGCGATGGCCATGACGACGAGCACGCCGATGCCGATCATCGTCAGCAAAGTGGCGATCTCCAGCGAGCCGGCATTGAGTTCGCTGAGCAGCACGCTTTCGACCACGAGGAAGCGGTCGCCGCGATAATCGATGCCGCGGACATAGGCGCGCGCTGAGCCGTCCGTCCTGTTGAAATCGGCCACCGTCATCGCCGAACTGGCAAGCGCGTCCTTGATGAAGGTGAAGGGAGCGGCATCGAGCGTCGCAAGTTTGCCGCTCGCATCGAGACCGATCGCTGAACCATCGGCAGAGACGATCGCCGCCCGCGCGGTGCTGCCCTGAACAATCCCCTTTGCCAGGATGCTGGCGACGATGTCGTCACGCACCTTGAACAGGATGATGCCCTTGGCCGCGCCGAGCTTGACGATCGGCACGGCATAGAAGATCGCCGACCTGCCGCTGGCCGCATCGACGCGGAGCCCGGAAAAGCCTGTCGGTGCGGCATCATCGGTCGCCTTGGCGGTATTCTCGATCGCCTTGGCGAAGGCGATGCCAGCGCCGGTCGTCTTCCAGGCGTCCGACTTCAGATTCTCGGCGAAGTCGTCTTCCTTCTTGTAGGAATAGAGAACGGAACCATCGAGATCGGCGATCAAGAGATCGCTGAAAGCAGTGTCTTCGAGGTCGCGGGCGACTTCGCCCTGCGTCTTTTCATGGTTCGAATAATAAAAGCCGCTCGGCGCTTCAGGCTTCATCAGCTTCTCGCGCTGATCGGCCGGGTTGGGATTGGCCGTGATGAAGACTTTCTTCAGCTCGGCGCGGGCATCGCCGGAGGTCTTCTCGATGGTCTTCCAGCCGCTCTTCAGGCTGGTGATCGACATCTGCAGCGCCTCGATGCGGGCAATGGAATTGGCCTGGTTCTCGAGCTGCGCCAGCTGGTCCTGCAGCATGTCGCCGCGGAAGATCAGCACGCTCTCCTTGGCCTTCAGCGCCTGCTCGTCTGAGATGCGGCTGCTGGCGAAATAGGCGAGCACGTCGATCACCGCGATCGACAGCACGGTCATCAGGATGAATGTGGCAATGACCTTGAAGGACAGGGATTGAAATCTCTGAGCCATGTACGACGAACCCCTTCTGAACGCGTCTGCCGGCGCGGGCAGGCGGCATGAGCCTGATCGACCGATCTTCAAACAGAACCTCGGGGGCTTATCTCTTTGCGACACGAGACCCCCTTCGTATTTGACACTAGAATTCAAGCATCTGTTTTAATTCGCGGTAAATGGAGCGGCTTATTCGAGAAGGTTTTTGTTTTGTTCACATATCGATGGCAGTTATTTCGCAGTCGCTATAGGTTAAACCATGCAAAATACGATTCGCATCGTCGGCATCGATCCAGGACTTCGCCGCACCGGCTGGGGAATCATCGACACGCTGGGCAATTCCCTGCGGTTTGTAGCCTCGGGAACCGTGACCTCCGACGGAGACATGGATCTCGCCTCCCGCCTCTGCCAGCTGCATGACGGCCTGGCGGAGGTCGTCCACGCTTACAAGCCGGATGAGGCCGCCGTCGAACAGACCTTCGTCAACAAGGATGCGGTGGCGACCCTCAAGCTTGGCCAGGCCCGCGGCATCGCCATGCTGGTGCCGGCGCGCGCCGGTCTGCACGTCTCCGAATATGCGCCGAACGCCGTCAAGAAGGCCGTCATCGGCGTCGGCCATGGCGAAAAACATCAGATTCACATGATGTTGAAGATCCTGATGCCGAAAGTCGAATTCAAGGGCGACGATGCCGCCGACGCCCTGGCGATCGCCATCTGCCATGCCCACAATCGCGGCAGCAACCGAATGCGGCAAGCACTGGCCGGGTAATCTGTTCTTGACTTGTTCCAACAGTAAGGATAATTCTTACTTCGAAGGAGCAGCAAGATGCGCGTCACGTCCAAAGGCCAGGTCACCATTCCTCGCGATCTCAGAGAGCTTGCCGGCATCGAGGCCAACAGCGAGGTCATCTTCTCGATCGAGAACGGCAAGCTGGTTCTCTCGCCGAAGAACTGCAAGCAGGAGATCGAGGATCGGGGCCGGCTCGACCGTTTCCTGCAGACGATCCGCCGTCTCGAAGGCACCGGCGACCAGGCGATTGATGCCGAAGACCTCATGTCGATGACCCGTGATCGCTGATGGCAACGCTTGTCGATACAAACATACTCGTCGATCTGGCTGTGGCCGGTTCGGACTGGCACGGTTGGTCGCGTCGAAAAATGCTCGACGTCTTCAGAGATGGCCCGGTCCTCATAAATCCGATCATCTATTCCGAATTTTCCGTTCGCTACGACGATATGGATGAAGTCGAGCAACTGCTTCCGCAGGACGAATTCCGCCGCGAGAACCTGCCTTGGCCGGCTGTCTTCGCCGCAGCTCAAGCCTTCCGGCTTTACCGTCGCGCCGGCGGACGGCGCGAACAGATCTTGCCCGACTTCCTCATCGGCGCCCATGCGACGATAAGGGGCTACAAGATTTTGACCCGCGACCCCGGCGGATACCGATCTTATTTCCCCTCCGTTGAACTTATCACGCCCGAAACGCACCCTTGAGAGACCACGCCCCATGATCGGCAAGCTGAAAGGCACCATAGACGAGATCGGCGAAGACTATGTGCTCGTCGATGTGCACGGCGTCTGCTACGTCGCCCACTGCTCCGCCCGCACCCTATCCAAGCTCGGCTCGGCCGGCGAGGCCTGCGTGCTGTTCATCGAGACCTATGTGCGCGAGGATCAGTTGAAGCTCTTCGGCTTCATGACTGCATTGGAGCGGGAGTGGTTCAACCTGCTCCAAAGCGTTCAAGGGGTGGGCGCCAAGGTCGCGCTTGCCGTGCTCTCGACCTTGACGCCGGGCGAACTCGCCAATGCGATTGCCCTGCAGGACCGCGCCGCCGTTTCCCGCGCGCCGGGCGTCGGCCCGAAAGTGGCGATGCGCCTCGTCACCGAGCTCAAGAACCGGGCGCCGGCTTTTGCCGGGGAAGCGATCAATATCGCCCTCAAGCAGGAACTCGGCGAAGGTGTCGCGGCCGCGCCGGTCGCCGATGCGGTCTCCGCGCTGACCAACCTCGGCTACAGCAGAGACCAGGCGGCCAATGCAGTTGCGGCGGCGATGAAGACGGCCGGCGACGGCGCAGACAGCGCTAAGCTGATCAGGCTGGGATTGAAGGAGTTGGCGCGGTGAAGCCCGGAAAAACGACGGTTGGATATCGAGGCGACCGTTTTTTGGTGTATTGCTGTGACAGGTTTCAAAACGGAATAAGAGCATGAGCGAACCCGCCCGCCTGATATCGCCGGAAAAGCGGGGCGAAGATCTCGACATTACCCTGCGCCCGCAATCGCTGGACGAATTCACCGGTCAGGCGGAAGCGCGCGCCAATCTCAAGGTCTTCATCGAGGCTGCGAAGAACCGCGGCGAGGCGCTGGACCATGTGCTTTTCGTCGGTCCGCCCGGTCTCGGCAAGACGACGCTGGCGCAGATCATGGCGAAGGAACTCGGCGTCAATTTCCGCTCGACGTCAGGCCCTGTCATCGCCAAGGCCGGCGATCTCGCCGCACTGCTCACCAATCTCGAGGAGCGCGATGTGCTCTTCATCGACGAAATCCATCGCCTCAATCCGGCGGTGGAGGAAATCCTTTATCCGGCCATGGAAGATTTCCAATTGGACCTCATCATCGGCGAGGGCCCTGCCGCCCGCTCGGTGAAAATCGATCTGTCGAAATTCACCCTGGTGGCGGCGACCACCCGCCTCGGCCTGCTGACGACGCCGTTGCGCGACCGCTTCGGCATCCCGGTGCGCCTGAGCTTCTATACCGTCGAAGAACTGGAACTGATCGTGCGCCGCGGCGCGCGGCTGATGAACCTGCCGATGACCGAAGAAGGTGCGCGCGAGATCGCCAGACGCGCCCGCGGCACGCCGCGCATCGCCGGCCGGCTGCTGCGGCGCGTGCGCGATTTCGCCGAGGTGGCAAGGGCGGAAGCCGTCACCCGCGAGATCGCCGACGAGGCGCTGACCCGCTTGCTCGTCGACAATGTCGGCTTCGATCAGCTCGACAAACGCTACCTCAACATGATTGCCGTCAATTTCGGCGGCGGCCCGGTCGGTATCGAAACCATCGCCGCCGGCCTGTCGGAACCGCGCGACGCAATCGAGGACATTATCGAGCCCTACATGATCCAGCAGGGTTTCATTCAGCGCACGCCGCGCGGCCGCGTTCTTACCGCAATCGCGTGGAAACATCTCGGAATGCAACAGCCCAAGGAGATGGAGGCTGCGCAGTTCCGGCTGTTCCAGGAGGACGACTGAGTGATCACCCGCCGCGGATTTTTCAAGGTTCTTGGCGGCGGTATCGCAGGCGTCATGGCGCTCGGCGGTTATGCCTTCGCCTATGAACCGCTGGCGCGGCTCGGCATCGCCCGCTACCGGCTGACGCCGCCGGGATGGACACCGGGGCTGAAGCTTCGCATTGTCGCACTCGCCGATATCCATGCCTGCGAACCCTGGATGTCGGCAAACCGCATTACCTCGATCTGCCACCGGGCCAATGAACTCGAAGGCGACGTGACCGTCCTGCTCGGCGATTACGCCGCCGGCATGAACATGGTGACGCAATATGTGCATTCGAGCCAATGGTCGAAGGCGCTCGCAACCCTGCAAGCCCCGCTCGGCGTCCATGCAATCATGGGCAACCATGACTGGTGGGAGGACAGGACCGCCCAGAACAACGGCGGGATGGAAACCTTCGGACACCGGGCGCTTGCCGATGTGGGCATCCCTGTCTACGGCAACCGCGCCGTCCGGCTCGATAAGGATGGCCGCGGCTTCTGGCTCGCAGGGCTCGAAGATCAGCTGGCGCTGCTGCCCGGCAGGAAATGGGGCCGCACGCGCATGACCGGCCTCGACGATCTCGATGGAACGATGGCTCAGGTCACCGATGACGCCCCCGTCATCCTGCTTGCCCATGAGCCCGATATCTTTCCCCGCGTGCCCGAGCGCGTCTCGCTGACGCTCTCGGGTCACACCCACGGCGGACAGATCCGCTTCTTCGGTCGTTCACCGATCGTCCCCTCGCACTACGGCGATCGCTACGCTTATGGCCATATCGTCGAGGAGGGGCGTAATATCATCGTTTCCGGTGGGCTCGGCTGCTCCATTGCTCCGGTCCGCTTCGGCGTGCCGCCGGAAATCGTCGTAATCGATCTCGGATAAGAATGACATGAGCAAGCGCATCCCCATCCGTCTGACCCAGGGTGTTGCGCGTTGCAACTATCGCATTGCCGGCCCCGGTTTTCACGATGGGCACGTGCTTGTTCATCGCGCCGTGCACGAGCCCTTCTGGACCTTTTCGGGCGGCCGGCGGAAATCGGCGAGACGTCGGAAGAGACGCTGAAACGCGAGATGGTGGAGGAACTCGGCCTCGACGTCACTGTCTTGCGCTTGCTCTGGATCGTCGAGAACTTTTTCCACTACGAACAAGGCGACTGGCATGAACTCGGCCTCTATTATCTGATGGAAATCCCGGCGGAATGAGATCATCCATCGCGTCGAAGATGGCGACAACCATCTCGAATTCAAATGGGTGCCGGCAACGTGCGCGGCCCTCCCGCGCTCGACATCCCGCCCTATTTCATAGCTGATGAAATCGAGAACCTCCCTCCGGCACCACGTCATCTCGTCTGGCGCGACGGCAATCTCGATGACTGACGCAAACACTCCGAGTGCAGGAAGAGGAAAGCCGCCGATGTCGACCTTCGATCCCGCCAGGGCCTTTCGCAAGCTTGCCTATAACAACGCCCTCGCCAACCACCGGCTGCTTCACGCCTGCGCAGCGTTGAAAGCAGGCGAATTCGAAGCGCCGCGCACGAGCTTCTTTCCGTCGATCAAGGAGACCCTGAATCATATCATCACGGTCGACTGGTTCTACGTCGACGGTTTGGAAGGTGGCATGCTCGGGTTCCAGGCCTTCGAGATCGACGAACCCTTCGATGACGTCGAGTCACTGACCCTAGCGCAGGCGAAGGTCGATCAGCGCCTGATCGACCTTTGCGAAGCCCTGACGCCGGAAAGACTGATCTCGACGGTCAGTCTCCATCGCGGCGATCGTATTCAGCAGGAGCGGATGGACGACGTGCTCGCCCACCTCTTTCAGCATCAGACCCATCATCGCGGCCAGGTCCATGCGATGCTTGCCGGCACCAGCGTTGCCCCGCCGCAGCTTGACGAATTCATCGTCGCCGACGATGCGCGGTTTCGTGGCAGGGAACTCACCGAACTCGGCTGGAGTGAAGAAAGGTTGATGCATTAATATCGCCTTCCGGAAATCGGCGTCGATTTCCGGGGGTTAGCGAAGCCTTAATCCTGCAGCCGTCTCTTCAGCCCATCGATGATCGACTTGGTGAGAAGGTCGTAATTCTCATCGAAATGATGGTCGCCGGGTAGTTCGACCACTTCGGCGCCGGTATTTTTGAGTGCCGGACAGGCGACATCGTCGTCATCGTCCTTGCCATAGACGCACTGCACGAGCTTCGGATCGACGTTCTTCAGATCGGCGACGGGATCGCCCCCCGCCCCTTCCGTCTTTTGGCCGAGCCAACCGAGAACGGAGATGACGTAGTCCACTTGGTGCGAGAGCGACAGCAGCGACAACTGCACCACCGAGGACTTCTCGGCTGGCTTGAGCAGCTGATAGGTCGCGGGCACGACATCGGCGCCGAAGGAGTAGCCGACGAGCAGCACATGCTTCACCTTCCACTGCTTACGATAGAAATCGATGATCTTCGAAAGATCGCTGGCCGTCTCCTCCGGCTTGCGCTCCGACCAGAAATAATGAAGTGAATCAACGCCGACGACGGGAATGCCTTCCTTCTGCAGCGTGCCGCCGACCTCCTTGTCGATGTCGCGCCAACCGCCATCGCCGGAATAGATCACCGCCATCGTATCGAAGGCAGGCGTTGTCTCCAACACCGCCAGCGGCAGGCCGAGCGGATTGCCGAAGGCGCCGGAGGCAGTGACGAGATCGTCGAGCGTATCGGCAAATACCGTCTGCGCATCGTCGGTGGCGTCACGGATTTCGATTGCCGAATGGGCTTTCTGCAGCGACTCGGCATGCGCCCGGCCGTCCTTGTCAGCTTTAGGCGTGAAGACTGATATGATCGGATCCGGCAGGGCGCCGTCGCTGAGGCCATAGACCGTGCGTTGGCCGATCACCTTCTTGGAAGCCGGCGTGCAAAGCTCCTTGGTCAGCGGAATGCCGGCCAGCGGATCGACCGCAAGCGTCTGACCGATCGTCGCATCCGGCGTCTGAGCCGCGATCGCCAGCGCCAAGGCCCCGCCCTCGCCGATGCCGGCGACGATCGGCAGATGATAGGCATTGTTGCCGGTCGCGCGCTGCACCTGCTGGCTCAGCGATTCGATATCCGAGACCATGTAGATGCAGCCGTCGTTGAGGCTGACGTCGTAGCGGCTGAGCGCCTGGATATAAGAGGGAAAGTCGACGCCGATGACGACAGCGCCTTCGGCGACCAGCCTGTCGGCCTCGGCCTTCTCATAATCGCCCCAGCCGGCGGCATCCGAGATCAGCATCACGGTGCCCTTCACCTCCCCTTCCGGCAGGAAGATGTGCGGCGATGGGATGAGCCCACTTTCGAAGCTCTGCGTTGTTTCCTCGGCGGCATTAGCCGGTGCGGCCGCGAGCATGCAGACGCATGCCGTGGCAAGAAGGATTGTCCTGATCATTTTCTCACTACCCCTTTCAATCCGCCCCCGATCAGAAATGTCGCGTCCATCAACGCGATCATCGGATTGCCTCCTCCGGAAACCGCAAGATAGCGCGGTTGCCAGTGCGGATGAAACTTGGATTTGAATGCCCGAAGGCCTTTGAAGTTATAGAAGCGTTCGCCGTGTTCGAAGACGGTGCTGCCGATACGGTCCCAGACGGGCGCTGCTTCGCGTTTCGACATGCCGGAGAGAGGCGCCATGCCGAGGTTGAAATGGGTGAAACCCTGGTTACGCAGATATTCCATGATCTGCACGAAGAGAAAGTCCATCGAGCCCTTCGGCGCTTCCGGCGAGAAGCGCATGAGATCGATCGTGCTCTCCTTGCGGGATTCGGTGACGAGGATATTGGCGAAGGCGACGATCTTGCCATCCTTCTTCAGGATACCGACCGGTTGCGATGAAACATAATCGGGATCGAACGAACCGAGCGAGAAGCCTTTTTCCTTGGCATTGTGATGTTCGAGCCAGGCCGTGGAAACGGCAGCGAGATCATCGATGATATCAGGCACGTCCTCGGATTCGACTACCGCGAATTCCAGCCCGTCGCGTTGGGCTCGGCTCGCCGTCTGGCGCAGATTCGCCCATTTGCCGCCCTTCATTTCGAAGGTTCGGAGGTCGGCCACCGCCAGTTCGCCGAGCTTGAAGGCGCGGAGGCCGGCATCGGCGCAATGGGAAAGCAGCGCCGGCGAGATCTGGTAGAAGACGGCGCGGCATCCGGCGGCCCGCGCCGCTTCGACGAAGCGCCAGACGAGTTCCTGCACGGCACGATGATCGCCAACTGGGTCGAACAGCGCGATCCATGAACGGCCCTGCCGGCCGTACATGATGAAGGCGTCACCTTTTTCCGAAAACATGATGCTCTTGTCGCCCATGCGCACCAGATTGGCGTCGGCATTGTCCTGCCTCCTGACGATGTCGACGGCGCGCGTCAACGCCTCCTCCGTCGCCGGCTCCGGCCGGAAGGTCGCCGGCCGGAGCAGGCTGAAAATGGCGATCGCCGACGAGATGATGGTGATGCCGAGCAGGGCGCGCAGTCCCCGCGGCGCCTCGGCGGTGAATTCGAACTGCCACCAGAGTTCGTTGCTGTATTCGACATCGCGATAGACGAAGAGCAGGATGACGACGGCGCCGACGACGATGACCGCGATCGCCATCAGCCAGGACGCCGTCATCGCCTGGTTAAGCAGCGACGCATGCCGGGTGAAGAGCCGTCGGCTGACGAAGAGCCCGAAGATGAGAAAGGCGAGAAATGCAGCTTCGACGAGGGCGATCGCCTTCAGAAGCGACAGGGTCAATGCGGCAACGGCCGAGAGCACGGCCACCCACCACGCGCCGTCGAGCCTCTGACCGAGGCCGCGCGCCGCGACCACCAGCGCAAGCCCGAGCAGGCTGGAAAGGAAGTGCGCGCCTTCGACCATCGGCAGCGGCAGATAGTTGGAGAGGAATTCCAGGTTCTGGTCCGGCGTCGGCGTGACGCTCGAAAATACCAGCATAACGCCGAGCAGCAGCGCCAAGGTCGACAACAGCTGCGGCATCAGCCGTCCGCCGATACGGCGGACACTGGAAGCGGCCGGATGGTCGACAAAACGGCGCAGCTCCGCCGCCGAAACCGCGAGCACGGCGATCAACAGCGGCAATACATGGTAGACCAGCCGATAGAGCACCAGCGATCCCAGCACCGCGTCGATATTCACCGCGCTGCCGAGCGAAGCGATGATCACGGTCTCGAACACGCCGAGCCCGGCCGGAACGTGGCTGAGCACGCCGAGACCGACGGCGATCGCATAGACGGCCAGGAAGGCCGGCCAGCCGATCGCCGTCTGCGGCAAGAGCACGTAGAGCACCGAGGCCGAGGCGGCGATATCGAACGCCGTCACCAGGAACTGGCGTGACCAGGTGCGCGAGTCCGGCAGGCGGATTGCCACGGCGCCGAAATCGAGCACGCGGCCCTCGCGGCCGATGATCATCACAGCCCCGAGAATGGCGGTGATCGAGCCGGCGATCAGCCGGAGAAGGAATGGACTGACGCCGATCAGCGGCCCGATTTCGCTGGCGATGATGATGAGGGCGATCGATGCGACGGCCGCGAGCCCGAGGCCGAAGGAGAGCGTGACGAAGGCGATGATGCGGCCAATATCCTCCGGCGAGAGCCCGAGACGCGTATAGGCGCGATAGCGGATCGCCCCGCCCGACAATGCGCCGAAGCCGGCTGTGTTGCCGACCGCATAGGCGCTGAACGCCGTCAGCGCCACATGCGGGAACGGCAGCTTCTTGCCGATATATTCGATGGCGTTGAGGTCGTAGAAAACGAGGGATAGGAAACTGAGTGCGGTGAAGAACAGCGCCAGCAGGATGGCGCTCGGCCTGGTCGCTGCGAGCGCACCGACGACATCATCATAGCGAACCTCGTTGGTGAGCTGCATGATCGCATAACCGACGAGGCAGAAGACAACGAGTGTCGCGGCTGCCGTCAGTGGCGTCCTGTAGCGTCTGAAAAGCGCGCCTAAAGAAAACCCGTCCGCCGCTTCCATCTCTTCCAAATTGCCGTGACCCGACATCTCGTACCTGCGCAATTTCCAAACTTGGCGGGAATCATTTTTCGAAGACGTAGCATGACAGGCATATAAGCTCTATGAAGCCATGCCGCCGCTACCCCAGCCCCGCCGTCTGCGCCTCAATCATCCTCAATTGGGGCGAATTTGCGCAGGCAAACTGTATTGGCACATTGCATTTTCGTAAGCTTGCGAAGAGTTTGCGGTGATGACGAGGATTTGAAACGCGAGAGTAGGGTTAGACATGCAGGATGACCAGGCCTTCGTGATCCTCATCCTCGGCAGATTGCTGCTCGGCGGTTTTTTCGTTGCCGCCGGCATCCATCATTTTTCGTCATCGTGCCGATAACCGACGCCATCGAAGCCCGCGGCATACCTTTTGTGAAATGGGTATTGATTTCCGGCAGCGTCTTTCAAATTGCCGCCGGTCTCCTGCTGATGCTGGGTCTCTTCGTCGCCGCGGCGGCGTTCGGCCTCATCATCTTCACGCTTGCCGCCTCCGTGATGCTGCTGAATTTCTGGGACATGGAAGGCACAGCCCGCGACAGCGCCATCAACAGCTGGAAAAGCAACATGGCCATCATCGGCGGCCTGCTCACCGCAGCTGCCGGGGCGATGTAAGGTGGTTCACGCAGCCGGCTCGCCGCCGGCCCGTGCATGCGCAGCGTAGCGCGCCGCGGCGGCATCCACCTCCGCCGCGCGATCACCGGACACCTGCACCGTCGGCACGGCGAATTCGATGCCGTTTTCCTTGAAGGCATTGCGAATCATTGCCAGTGCATTGCGGCGGATAACGAACTGTTCGCCAGGCTTCGTCATCATCGAAAGACGGATCTCGATCGCGAATTCGCCGAATTGCTCGACACCCTTCATCTTCAGCGTTTCGATGATGTGCGGGCCGAATTCCGGGTTTTCGAGCAGGGTCTGACCGATCTGCTTGATCACCTTTTTTGCTTTGACCAGATCGGTGTCGTATGTGACGTTGAGGCTGATCTTGTCGATCGTCCAATCGCGATTGAGGTTCTTCACCGCGCCAAGTTCGCCGAACGGCACGGTCGTCAGCGGCCCGCGATGATGCCGGAGCTTCACCGAACGCAGGCTGAAGGCCTCGACGACGCCCTTGTGGCTGCCGCTTTCGATATATTCGCCGACACGGAAAGCATCGTCCCACAGATAGAACATGCCGCTGATGACATCCTTGACGATCGTCTGGGCGCCGAAACCCACAGCAACGCCGACGACGCCGGCGCCGGCAATCAATGGGCCGATCTCGATGCCGAGACCCGAGAGCACCATGAGAGCCGCGATGACGGCGATGACCACGGCAAGGATATTGCGGAAGATCGGCAGCAGCGTCTGGAACCGCGCATGTTTAGCCTTTTCCTCATCCGTCGCGCCGCCGTCCAGGGGCATGCCGAGCAGCTTGCCGTCGATATAGGCTTTGACGACGTGCCAGAGCAGATCAGCAGCAAGCAGGATGACGATTCCGCCAATGACGCCGCGCGCGATCTTATCGACCATTTTGTCGCCGGCTGCCATCGTGTCGGCGCCGACGCCGAGCAGTTGGCCGAGCCAGATGGCCGCGAATGCAATGATCAGCGCCCTGACGCCGCGGTCGAGCAATACGGTGGCAATACGGCGCGTAGCAAGGAAGCTTGCTTCGGTCTGCTGCAGCGATTTCACTGCAATCGTCGAGACGGCGAGCACCCGCGGCAGCATCAGCACATAGATGCCGAGCCAGAGCAGCCAGTTGAACCCGGTGACCCACAGCCCCCAGAGCAACAGGAAATAAACGGTGAGCGCCCAGGAAATCCCGTATCCGCGTTTCTCGTCCTTCTGAGGCCGCGACCAGACAGCTTCGATGGCGATCAGCAGCAGCCCGATGCCGAGGATATAGCCGACGAAGAGCCGGGCGCTCGGGGAAAAGCCGAGCGGCTCCATCGACTGGATCGCCGCCCAGCCAAGCATGAAATAGATCACGAAGATCGCGGAGCGGCGATACCAGAAGAGCGCGACGGCGCGTGACGGCATGATCGGAACGATCACGCCTTGCCGCTCTTCCTCGGCCCGCGCCAGCCCGATGAGATCGACCAAGACGCCGCCCAGGCAAATCGTGAAACGCTGGACGATGAGCGCGACGGCGCAGAGGATCGCCACGCTCTGGCTGAGCGGAGGCCAGCCGAGACTGGACAGCGCGAGCATTGTTGCCGCGGCGAAAATGAGAGCCGGTACGACGCGTGGCGTCAGATGCATGCCGGCCATCTGAGCCAGACGCCGGCGGCGACGGCGGAAGGCATAGCGGGCGATGCTTTCGACGATGGCCCCGAGCAGGAAGATCGCCAGGAATTGCGCGATCATCCGGCTCCAGCCGGCGGCGGCGAGCTCACCGAAAAACAGTGAGGACGCATTGCCGATCTGTGAGGGCAAAGTCATCGCGGCGTCGGACACCATCGATACATGCCGGCGGGCATGCTGCAGCAGGCCTGAAAGAACCGACATCTGGTTCTGGCTCGCCGAATCGGCCGCAGAAGGTGCTGCCATCTGCGTCGCCATCCACTGCTTGACCTCCGGCGCCTGCATGAGCTGCATCATTTCACGCACCTGCGCCGGCGGGGTATTTGCAGCCGGCGTTTGCGCAGGCGTTTGGGAAAAGCCGGGCGACGCCGCCGAGAAAAGCGCAACGAATGCCAGGATGCCGAATATGGCGGCCTTCAAGCCCGCCGCCGTGCCACGTCCCATGACCGCCCTCCAATGGAGTGTCGGCCGCTTGGATGGAAGCAGCCCCGACATTTCCCTTTCCGCAATGGATACTCGTGACCGTAGCCGCCAGCAAGCGGTAGGAAAACCATACCTATGGCTAGGACAATTCCAGGAAAATTGCGAAACGGCTTTCCTCGTCGGGGCGACAAGGAAAGCCCTGATCCTCAAGATTTCGGCGCCGGCTTTTCCACGTGGCCGCCGAAGCCCGCACGCATTGCCGACAGCACCTTGTTGGCGAACTCGTCATTGTCGCGCGAGGAGAAGCGGCCGTAGAGCGCGGCACTCAGCACCGGGGTCGGCACGCTTTCGTCGATTGCCGCCATGATCGTCCAGCGGCCCTCGCCACTATCCGAGACGCGGCCGGCATATTTCGACAGTGCGGGGTCGACATGCAGGGCATCGGCGGTGAGATCGAGTAGCCAGGAGGTGATGACGCTGCCGCGGCGCCAGACTTCCGCGACATCCTGCAGATTGAAGTCGTATTGGAAATGTTCGGGATGTGCGAGCGGCGCGGTTTCCGCATCGGCCTCATGCGAGGCAGCGCCGATATTGGCGCGTTTCAAGATGTTGAGGCCTTCGGCATAGGCGGCCATCAGCCCATATTCGATGCCGTTATGCACCATCTTGACGAAATGGCCGGCGCCATGCGGGCCGCAATGCAGGTAGCCCTGTTCCGCGGTGCTGGCTGCAGCCGCATCAGCGCTGCGGTTCGGTGAGGCTTCCGTCGTGCCGGCCCCGGGCGCGAGCGTTGCGAAGATCGGCGAAAGGTGCTGCACGATGCCCTTTTCGCCGCCGATCATCAGGCAATAGCCGCGCTCCAGGCCGAAGACGCCGCCGCTCGTACCGACGTCAACATAATGGATGCCCTTGGTGATGAGCTCAGCGCCGCGGCGGATGTCGTCATGATAGTAGGAATTGCCGCCATCGATGATGATATCGCCGTTCTGCAGCAGCGGCACCAAGCTTGCCAGCACCTTGTCGACGATCGCCGCCGGCAGCATCAGCCAGATAGCACGCGGATGCGTGAGCTTCGAGACGAATTCCTCCAGCGAAGCGCTGCCGGTCGCGCCGAGACCTGTGAGATCGGCAACGCTTTCCGGCCTGGTGTCGTAGACGACGCATTCGTGACCGCCCCGCATCAGGCGCTGGACCATATAATTGCCCATGCGGCCCAAACCGACCATACCAAGCTGCATAATGAATCTCCTGGAAACCGAGATGAAGTATCGACTCCGGAAATTAGCACCCGCAGTGAGACAGGCAAGCAAAGTCTGGCGGTCGGCCGCCGATCTCCTTCGAGTCGGGCCTCGTCAAATATCCGGGGCGCTGGCCGGCTCGCCCTTCATCTCGCTGAGATACATGCCCTCGCGCAGATTGATGCCGTATTCGACGAAGGCCTTCATGCTGCAAAGCATCTGTGTCCAGCCTTCGCAGTTGAGATAGCTGCCGCGCCGGCCGGCCTCGTCCTCGCGCCAGCCGTTCTCGGCAATCGTCACCAGCGTGCCGCCATCCTCCAGCGGCTTGAAATTCATCTCCACCAGCGTCTTATACCTTGTCTTGTCCTCAGCAGTGCCGCCGTCCCAGCGAAGCACGATGCGGCTTTCCGGCACAAGCTCGACAACCTCGACCGGCGCATCTTTCCACCAGGTTACCGTCGTGCCTTGAACGAGCGGGGCACTCGCCCCGCCGATCGTGGTGAAATAGCTGCTGAGCTTCTTCGGGTTGACGACGGCATCGAACACTTCGGCAACGGGACGGCCGATCCGGCCGGAAACGCGGATTCCGAGAGACATGATACTTCTCCTCTTCTCCATTGTACCTGACATCATTATGTTATAAAAACATAACATGTCAAGCGAATCGAAAGACGACCCCGTTTTCAAGGCACTGGCACATCATCGCCGCCGCGAGATTCTCGATCTGCTCAAGGACGCGCCCCGCACGACCGGGACGCTTTGCGAAATGTTTCCGGACATGGACCGCTGCACGGTGATGCAGCATCTGAAGGTGCTTGAGGAAGCGGATCTGATCGTCGCCAGAAAGGAGGGCCGCGAACGCTGGAACCACCTGAACAGCCTGCCGATCAAGCACATCTACGACCGCTGGATCAGCGCCTATGCAGGTCACGCCCTGTCGATCCTCGATCGGCTGAGAAGCGATCTCGAAGATTAGATTAGCCGGAACAATGCTCCGGCGAGGGTCGGCTTGCCTTGCGGCCCGCCGAACTCCTATCCTGGCAAAAGAAGCGTGGGAGCTCAGGACAAATGACGACATCAGGAGCCGGCATACGCCGCATGCGGTTGCTGCGGAGCATGAAGCAGCAGCACCTCGCGGAACTCCTCGACGTCAACCAGGCGACCGTTTCGCGCTGGGAGCGCGGCCAGCTTGCTCCCTCGCCCGACCAAGCCGTCAAGCTGGAACGGATTTTCGCCTCGCCGCAAAATGCTGCGGCCGATGCGGCTTTAAAGCGGCTGGTCGAGGATTCCGTCCGGCCGGTGCATCTGATCTGCGATGGCACCCATCGGCTGCTGTCTGCTTCCCGACCGCGGCAGGCGGAATGGCGCGCACCGCTCAGCGCTTTTCTCGGCCGCTCTCTTTTCTCCTACGCCTCCGCCGAGATCGCTGCCGCCGAACAGTCTCTGGAGGAGTGCGGCTGGCACGAGGGCAGGCTGCTATCGTTGACCTTCGATACCGGCGCCAACGGCAATGTGCGCCTGCCGATTGCCCCCGGCCGCGTCACCTGGGAGCGGATCAGGCTTTCCGACGGCAGCGCTGGCCGTCTCGTCACCACCGTCGCGAAGCCTGCAGCTTTCCTGCACCCTCCTGCATAATTTATGCGTTGTCCGCAAATGCGGGTCTTTTGTAGCCTCTGCCGCGAATGGGGCGAGGAGACGACGCGATGACGATATTGGTGACGGGAAGCGCCGGCCACCTCGGCGAGGCACTGATGCGCAGCTTGAGAGCTCAGAGCCGGTGGGCGCGCGGCATCGACATCAAGCCATCGGCTTTTACCGATATGGTCGGCTCCATCAATGACCGTGGTTTCATCAGGCGGGCGATGTCGGGCATCAGCCACGTCATCCATGCCGCCACGCTCCACAAGCCGCATGTGGCGACCCATGGCAATCGCGATTTCCTCGACACCAATGTCGGCGGCACGCTGAACCTGCTTGAAGAGGCGACCGCCGCGGGCGTTGTAAGCTTCGTCTTCACCAGCACCACCAGCGCTTTCGGCGCGGCACTGACGCCGGTCGCCGGCGAACCCGCGGCTTGGGTCACCGAGGACGTGCTTCCTGTCGCGAAGAATATCTATGGCGTGACGAAGCTCGCTGCCGAAGGAATCTCGGAACTCTTCGCCCGCAAATCCCGCCTGCCTGTTGTCATCCTCAGGACGTCGCGCTTCTTTCCCGAAAGCGATGACGATCGCGAGATTCGCAACAGCTATTCGGCGGAAAATGCGCAGGCCAACGAGCTGCTTCATCGCCGCGTCGATATCAGCGACGTGGTCGGCGCTCATTTGCTGGCGCTCGAAAAGGCCCCGGCAATCGGCTTCGGCCGCTATATCATCTCGGCCACGACGCCCTTTCTACCGGGCGACGTCGCTGAGCTCAGGCGTGACGCGCCTGCTGTCGTCGAGCGGCTGTTTCCAGGTGCGAACACCCTTTACGCCGAATGCGGCTGGAAAATGTTCCCGACGCTCGATCGCGTCTACGTCAACGAACGCGCAAGGCGCGAACTTGGCTGGCAGCCGCGCTATGATTTCCGCTTCGTGGTCGATTGCCTGCGCGAGCGCCGCGAATGGCGAAGCCCGTTGGCGATCGATGTCGGCTCCAAGGGCTACCACGAGGAAGTGTTCGCCGAAGGACCCTATCCGGTCGATTAGGGCAATGAGCTGATTGCAGGCTCTGAGGGTGTCATCCAGTTATCACGATCCCATCCTAGACGTTTAGCCGGGATAGGGGGCGAAATCCGGGCGTGTTCCGTTCTGAGGAATCGATCCCGAAGCCGAGGAATGTCATTCGAAACGGTGTCCAGCTTGCGGGCGGGAACCGTTGCAGGAACGCTTTTGACCGAGAGGCTATTTCATGAAGAACGTCAGACCATATGCATCGCGGCTGTTCGCCGCAGTTCTCGCGACATCCGCCGCCATTCCCGTCATGGCAAGGGCGGAGAATTCCGCCGGTTTCGTCAATAAGGGCCTGGTCGGCGTCGGCCGCATTCCGGCCAACCAGCGCGATAAATTCGGTGAAACCTTCGGCTCCGGCTCCGGCATGGCGGTCGACGCCGCCGCCTGGAGTCGGGATGGCGCCAGCTATAAGGGCACGCTCTACCTTTTGCCCGACCGTGGTTACAATGTCGCCGGCACTGTCGACTACCACCCGCGCCTGAACACCCTCTCGATCATTCTGACCCCGACCGCGCCAGGCGCGGCTCCCGAGGCCGGCAAGGAGCAATCGGGCGTCGAGGCGAAACTCGTCGATTCCATGTTCTTTCTTGACGACAAGGGCGCGAACACGACCGGTCTCGACCCGGAATCCGGCGTCCGCGCCGCTGCGGGCAACTTCCCGCCGCTGCCGCAGGCGGCGAACGGCAAGATCGCCCTCGACGATGAGGCGATCATCCGCATGGCCGACGGCACTATGTTCGTCAGCGACGAATACGGCCCCTATATCTATCGCTTCTCCGCCGATGGCCACTTGCTTTCAGCCACCCAGCCGCCGAAGGCGCTTCTGCCGATGCGCAAGGGTGCGCTGAGCTTCGCCTCAAACAATCCCGGTCCCGGCGGGTCCGCTCCCGATCCGAAGGACCCCGAAACCGGCCGCCAGAACAACCAGGGTCTCGAAGGCATGGCAATGACGCCCGACGGCAAGTTTATCATTGCCGTACTGCAGTCGGCGGCCCGCCAGGACGGCGGCGATTCAGGCTCGACCCGCCAGAATACCCGCGCCATGATCTATGACGCCGCCGATCCCGATCATCTGAAGCTGGTGCACGAATATGTCGTGCCGCTGCCGGTCTTCAAGGACGCCAAGGGCAAGACGACGATCGCCGCCGAGAGCGAGATCGTCGCCCTTTCCGACAAGACCTTCCTGATGCTTGCCCGTGACAGCGGCAACGGCCAGGGCGTGAAGGGGGACAAATCTCTGTATCGCAAGATCGACATCGTCGACTTATCCGCCGCGACCGATATCGCCGGCAGCGATTTCGACGCCGGCAAGGCGGTCGCACCGAAAGGTGTCCTCGACCCGTCGCTGACGCCGGCGACGCTGACGCCGTTTATCGACCTCAACGACGAGGCAGAGCTTGGCCGCTTCGGCCTGCACAACGGTGCGCCGAACGACAGGAACGATCTATCGGAAAAATGGGAAGCCATGGGTCTGGCAAGTGTCCTCGACCCGAAGCTGCCGGACGATTACTTCCTGTTCGTCGCCAACGACAACGACTTCCTGACGCAAGATGGCTTTCAGGTGGGGGCCGCCTATAAGGCTGACGGCGGCGCCGACGTGGACACCATGTTCCAGGTTTTCCAGGTGACGCTTCCCGGCTTGAAGAAGTAACTGCGCGCCACGAGGGGCGGACGCGCGAGCCGCGTTTGCCCGTGATCCAGCGTCTTCGTCGATGATGAACGGAAAAGGTGCGATCCACGACGACCGATGGATGTTTACGATCCTGGGCGCCTACAAACGTAGGTGGGCACCGTGTGTCCAGGCCCACGAGCCCGGACAGGGACAGCTCCCTTTGGATCGAGTATGGCCCCAGGGATTGTGGTTCCTGTCGAGAGGCGCAGACCGCATCGCGATATATAAGGTCGTTTGCATCGACGCGCCAGTGGCGACGACAGCCCGTTTTTATTTAATTGACATCAATTGAGTTCGGGAGCGGCCCGGCCATTCAGCTTGTCGGTGATGCCGCGAATGCGGCTCGAAACCTCGCCGAGCGCCGCCGCCAGCGTTTCCTCTGTGCGGGCGGTCGCGGCAAGCACGGTGTCGCGGTTGCCGCGCAGCGACTCCAGCTCAGTTTCCAGCCCCGCGATGCGGCGCGTCAGCTCGGCAATCTCATCCATGATCATGATGCCGGCCATGACGGTGATCCTGAGATCGCCGATCTCACCGAACTGGCCCTTGAGATGCCCGACATAGCGGTCGAAACGGGTGGCGAGATCGGTCAGATGATCCTCCTGCCCTTCCTCGCAGGCCATGCGATAGGCCTTGCCGTCGATCGTTACCGTCACTTGCGCCATATCAAATCTCTCTCATCAGCGGTCCAGAACCGCGCGGATCGTCTCCATGGCCGTCACCAGCCGCCGCGATACCTCACGATTGACCTCTTCCAGCCGGTTGGCGCGAAATTCGGCCTGGTCGAGCTCCTGGGCCAGACGGGAGCGGTCGGCATGCACACGTCGCACCTCGCCCTCAATCTCACCCTGCTCTCGCTGACGCTCGATGCGCATGTCGACGGCGTTTTCGAGACTCGAAATCGCCTGTCTCAATTCGTCGAGCGCTGCTTCCATGGTTTTGCCTGTGGGCATCATGCCTTTCCGATTCCCGTGCAGGACCTGCGAATCGGCCACATCTGCCGATCTTGTGATTTCAAGAGGATATGCAGCTCGCCAACGGCCCGTCAATAAATCCCGTCACCCGGCAGCCTGCCTATCTGTGGATGAACGTGTTGGGCAGGCCCGCCGCGCCGGCTTGGTCTTTTGTAAAGTCGCGCGATCAAATGTCAAAAAATTGCCGCAGGCCGCTGGGATTTGGCCCGCCATTGATTGACTCGCCAGCCCCAACTGCTATGTGTCAGCCGCTTTCACTCGATGGTCTTGGAGGCTCGAGGCCATCCCCCGACACCCGGAGCTTGCAGAAAAGCTATGACCTCTCTCCAACAAAACGACCGGATGGCGAACGCGATCCGTTTCCTCGCCATGGACGCCGTTGAAAAGGCGAATTCCGGCCACCCTGGTATGCCGATGGGCATGGCTGACGTGGCGACGGTCCTGTTCACCAAATATCTGCGCTTCGACCCCAAGAAGCCGCATTGGCCGAACCGCGACCGCTTCGTGCTGTCGGCCGGCCATGGCTCGATGCTGCTCTATTCGCTGCTGTATCTGACCGGTTATCCCGACATGACGATCGAGGACCTGAAGCAGTTCCGTCAGGTCGGCTCCAAGACCGCCGGCCACCCCGAATACGGCCACGCAACCGGCATCGAGACCACCACCGGCCCCCTCGGTCAGGGCATCGCCAATGCCGTCGGCATGGCGATCGCCGAACGCAAGCTGCGCGACGAATTCGGTGCGGATCTCCAGGACCACTACACCTATGTCATCAATGGCGACGGCTGCCTGATGGAAGGCATCAGCCATGAAGCCATCGCCCTTGCCGGCCACCTGAAGCTCAACAAGCTGATCCTCTTCTGGGATAACAACTCGATCACCATCGACGGCGCCGTTTCGCTGTCGGATTCGACCGATCAGATCGCCCGCTTCAAGGCCGTTCACTGGAATACGATCGAGATCGATGGCCACGATCAGGCCGCCATCGCCGATGCAATCGAGGCCGCCCACAAGTCTGATCGCCCGACCTTCATCGCCTGCAAGACGGTGATCGGCTTCGGCGCCCCGAACAAGGCCGGCAGCCACAAGGTTCACGGCAGCCCGCTCGGCGCCGACGAGATCGCCGCCACCCGTAGGGCGCTGAACTGGGATTACGAGCCCTTCGTCGTTCCCTCGGACGTTCTCGATGCATGGCGCGCAGCCGGCACCCGTTCCGACAATGTCGTCAAGGCATGGGAAGAAACTCTGTCCAGATCGCCGGTAAGAGCGGAATTCTCCCGCCGTATGGCAGGCGACCTGCCGGAAGGTTTCGATGCCGCGATCAGCGCATATAAGAAGAAGCTGGCCGAGACCAGGCCGACGGTCGCAACCCGCAAGGCATCCGAAGACGCGCTGGAGATCATCAACGGCTTCGTGCCGGAGACGCTTGGCGGTTCCGCCGACCTGACGCCGTCGAACAACACCAAGACCAGCCAGATGCACTCGATCACGCCGACGGATTTCGCCGGCCGTTACGTGCACTGGGGCATCCGCGAGCACGGCATGGCGTCAGCCATGAACGGCATTGCGCTGCATGGCGGCCTCATTCCCTATAGCGGCGGCTTCCTGATTTTCTCGGATTACTGCCGCCCGCCGATCCGCCTCGCTGCACTGATGGGCATCCGCGTCATCCACGTTCTGACGCATGACTCGATTGGCGTCGGAGAAGACGGCCCGACGCACCAGCCCGTCGAACAGCTCGCCGGCTTGCGCGCCATCCCCAACCTGCTGGTCTTCCGTCCGGCCGACGCCACGGAAACGGCGGAATGCTGGCAAATCGCCATCAAGACCCACAACCGTCCGTCGGGCCTTGCCCTGACCCGTCAGAACCTCAGCCCGGCCCGCACTGAATACACCGAAAAGAACCTCTGCGAACAGGGCGCCTATACGCTCGCCGGCAATGCCGACGCCAAGGTGACGATCTTCGCTTCCGGCTCGGAAGTCGAAATCGCCGTGGCCGCCCGCGCAGCCCTTGAAGCCAAGGGTGTTTCGGTCCGCGTTGTCTCGGTGCCCTGCACCGAACTGTTCTTCGAACAGCCGGAAGCCTATCGCAAGCAAGTGCTCGGCAACTCCCCGGTCAAGATCGCCGTCGAAGCCGCCGTCCGCGAGGGCTGGGACGCCTTCATCGGACCGGAAGGCACTTTCATCGGCATGAAGAGCTTCGGCGCTTCCGGTCCGGTGAAGGACGTTTACAAGCATTTCGGCATCACCGCCGACGCCGTCGTTGCGGCTGCCGAAGCAAAGCTTTAAAGAGGGCGCCTTGAGGCGCTCTCCATCTCCTCAATTCCAGGCCCTCTCTATCGGGCCCTATTCTATCGGGAGTGAATGAACATGACAGTCAAGGTTGCCATCAATGGTTTCGGCCGTATCGGCCGTAACGTCCTCCGCGCTATCGTCGAATCCGGCCGCACTGACATCGAGGTCGTCGCCATCAACGACCTCGGCCCGGTCGAGACCAATGCCCATCTGCTGCGTTACGACTCGATCCACGGCAAGTTCCCGGCCGAAGTGAAGGTCGAAGGCGATACGATCATCGTCGGCGGCGGCAAGCCGATCAAGGTCACCGCGATCAAGGATCCGGCAACGCTGCCGCACCGCGAGCTCGGCGTCGATATCGCCATGGAATGCACCGGCATCTTCACCGCCCGCGACAAGGCCGCCGCCCATCTGACGGCCGGCGCCAAGCGCGTCCTCGTCTCGGCTCCCGCCGACGGCGCTGATCTCACCGTCGTCTACGGCGTCAACCATGACCAGCTCACCAAGGAGCACATGGTCATCTCCAACGCCTCCTGCACCACCAACTGCCTGGTTCCGGTCGTCAAGATTCTCGACGACGCCGTCGGCATCGACCACGGCTTCATGACGACGATCCACTCCTACACCGGCGACCAGCCGACGCTCGACACGATGCACAAGGATCTGTATCGCGCCCGCGCTGCCGCTCTCTCGATGATCCCGACCTCGACGGGCGCCGCCAAGGCCGTCGGCCTCGTGCTGCCGCACCTCAAGGGCAAGCTCGACGGCACCTCGATCCGCGTTCCCACCCCGAACGTCTCGGTCGTCGACTTCAAGTTCGTTTCCAAGAAGGCCACCACGGTCGGCGAAATCAACGAAGCCATCAAGGCTGCCTCCAACGGCAAGCTCAAGGGCATCCTCGGCTACACCGACGAGCCGCTCGTCTCCCGCGATTTCAACCACGACAGCCACTCCTCGATCTTCGCAACCGATCAGACCAAGGTCATGGAAGGCAATTTCGTGCGCGTCCTGTCCTGGTACGACAACGAGTGGGGCTTCTCCAGCCGCATGTCGGACACGGCCGTCGCTTTCGCCAAGCTCATCTGAGCGGTGGATCATTGAAAATCATGAACGGCCCGGGAAACCGGGCCGTTTTTGTTATAGGCGTGTGAAGCCAGTCATGGCATCGTTGATGACCCCCCGGGCCGTGTTGCCATCCGGAGGAGATAAAGAGGGATGGATGGATTACTTTACCGTTGAAATCGCCGGCCGCGCCGTCGCCAGCTTTCGCTCGAAGAACCATGAGGAAGCGACGCATTTCTTCGAAGCGGAAGATTTTCGCGACGACCTGACCATTCTAGAATCCGAGGGCAAGCCCCTGTGGGACCGGAAGGCGACGCTCAGCCTGCGCAAAGCGACGGCTGAGGAAGCCAGCGAAGTCGAACACGCCTATGAATTCGATGACGATCCGGAAAGGACCATCGACGATGAGTTCGTCGTTTTCCTGGTGCCGGTCGAAGACCTCACCGACGAGGGCGAGGACACCGAAGACTGACAGTGAAAGCCATTTCGAAGCGACGGGTTCGCTGCGGCCGAAGAACGGAACACGGTTGGCAATCCGCTGGCCAAGCGTGATAAACTGAGGAAATGCAATAACGCTGCACAATGGCTGAGATGATCCAAGTGGAGGCGATAAATGGCAGAGGCTCAAAAACGCTTGTCCCAAACCACCCTGAAGCGGCGGCAGCGGTTTCATCCCAAGCGGGACGTCAAACCCGCCGTGTTGGCTAAGGCTAATCGTCTGGCCGCCCGGGTTGCCGCGTTCATCGGTCTTTCGTTCCTCGCCGTCATCATACTTCAGGCAGTGTTCTGACGGCCGCATGAAGGAATGTGTCTATCCTGCTGCGGTTTGCGGATACCCGCAGGAAAAATCGATCTTCCCGTCTTTCGCCCTGCTGTTGCCTGATTTTCCTATACATTCTTTGTCGAGAGTTTCTCCCGTAGCATTTCCGTGTCGGTGGCCGTCCGGCAACCGTTCAGCAGCATGATGCAGCACGAGACGAGGTTAAGCCGCAAGGCCTACCCTTCTCTGCCGTTTTGCCGTTTACTGATGGATCGACGCGCGTGGCGGAGGGGTTGAGACGGGCGGATCGGTCGGCGGTGGCCGCATCCGCGAAGCATTCGATGGAAAGGGGTGGGCATGGAAGCGTTTTATATCGTAGTGCTGGTCGCGACGGCGCTCGTGCTTCTTGCCGCTTTTTCGAGCCTGCTCGCCTTCCGCTTCGGCGCCCCGCTGCTTCTGCTGTTTCTGATGATCGGCCTTGCCGCCGGCGTCGACGGCCTCGGCATCGAATTCAGCAACAACTATCTGGCCTATATTCTCGGCTCCATCGCGCTGGCCGTCATCCTGTTCGATTCCGGCTTCGGCACGCCGATGCAGGCGTTTCGGCTCGCAGCAGTGCCTTCTTTGACGCTCGCCTCGGTCGGCGTTCTGATCACCGCCTCGCTCTTTGCCGTCGCTGCCATGTGGCTGTTGAACTTCACCTGGCTCGAAGGCCTGCTGCTCGGTTCGATCGTCGCCTCGACGGATGCCGCCGCCGTCTTCTTCCTGCTACGCATCGGCGGCATCAACATCCGCGACAAGGTGCGCTCGACGCTGGAAGTCGAATCCGGCACCAACGATCCGATGGCGATCTTCCTCACCATCGCCCTCGTCGAGGTCCTGGCGAGCGGCGAGCGTTATGCCGGCATCAATATCGGCATGCTCGCCATGTTCGTGCAGCAGATGGGGCTCGGCGTCATCCTCGGTCTGCTCGGCGGCATGATGATCGTGCTGATCGTCAGCAGGCTCGACACCGATCGCGGCCTGACGCCGATCTTCGTGCTGGCGCTTGCCCTTCTCGTCTTCTCCTTCGCCGGTGCGGTCGGCGGCAGCGGCTTCCTCGCCGTCTATGTCGCCGGCATCTACGCCGGAAACCGGCGAATGCAGGCGCTCGGCACCATCAAACGCTTCCAGGACGGCATGACCTGGCTGGCGCAGATTATCATGTTCCTGGTGCTCGGCCTGCTCGCCACGCCATCACAATTTCCCGCCATCATCGTGCCGGCGATCCTGCTTGCCCTCTTCCTGATCTTCATTGCCCGCCCGCTGGCAATCTGGCTGTCGCTGCTTCCGTTCGATTATACGCAGCAGGAGATCGGTTTCGTCGCCTGGGTCGGCCTGCGCGGTGCCGTCTCCATTCTGCTTGCGATCATGCCCATCCTCGGCGGCCTGGAAAACGGCCAGCTCTTTTTCAACACCGCCTTCATCATCGTGTTGGTCTCCCTGCTCGTCCAGGGCTGGACGATCAAGCCGATCGCCAAGAAGCTCGGCCTGATCATTCCGCCGCGCATCGGCGCCGTCGACAAGGTCGAGGTCGACCTTCCGGGCGCCGCCAACCATGAACTGCTCTCCTACCGAGTCATCAAGGACAGTCCGGTGCTGCGCGGCGAGCGCATTCCACGCTGGGCCACCCCGTCGCTTGTCATCCGCGACGGCAAGTCAATGCGTTATCAATATGCCGGGCGGCTGCGCGAAAACGATCTGGTTTATCTCTTCATCGTGCCGAGCTATTCCCGCCTGCTCGACCGGCTCTTCGCCAGCCGTGCGCCGGTCGATGAGGATGATGCCGAATTCTTCGGCGCCTTCGCGCTCTCGCCCGCCCGCCCTGCCGCCGATCTCGATGCCGCCTATGGGCCCGGCCTGCTCAACGAATCCGAGAAAGGCCTGACGATTGCGGAATTGATGCGGCAGCGCCTCGGCGGCAAGGCCGATTATGCCGACCGCGTCCGTCTCGGCTCGATCATCCTCATCGTCCGTGATCTCGACGAGCACGACCACGTCACCTCCGTGGGCATGTCGCTCGAAGCGGTCGAACCGGCCACCACCCTGCCGATCTTCATCAATCTCAAGGACATTATCCAGCGCATCCACAATAGGTTGAACGGACGCCGCAACCGCGAAGCGGCGGCCTCCGAAACCATGCCGAAAGCGTCGGCCGGAGGCGACGAAGCCAGACGCGAAAACGGCCGTTGAACGCCTTGCGTCTCGAATGATCCTTGCTATGGTCGGCGCGACTTCCGCCAACCAAGACTGGATCTTCCCCATGCCTTCTTTCAAGACCCTCGACGATCTTTCCGACATCAGCGGCAAGCGCGTGCTCATCCGCGTCGACCTCAACGTCCCGGTCAAGGACGGCAAGGTCACCGATACGACGCGCATCGAGCGTGTGGCGCCGACGATCCTCGAACTGTCGGGCAAGGGCGCCAAGGTGATCCTGCTTGCCCATTTCGGCCGGCCGAAGGACGGTCCGTCGCCGGATCTCTCGCTGTCGCTGATCGCCCCTTCCGTCAAGGAGGTGCTCGATCACGCGGTGCTGACGGCCTCCGACTGCATCGGCGAAGCCGCCGCCTCCGCCGTTGCCGGAATGAATAATGGCGATATTCTGCTGCTGGAAAACACCCGCTTCCACAAGGGCGAGGAAAAGAACGATCCTGATTTCACCAAGGCTCTCGCCGCCAACGGCGATATCTATGTCAACGACGCCTTCTCTGCCGCCCACCGCGCCCATGCTTCCACCGAAGGCCTTGCCCATCACCTGCCGTCCTATGCCGGCCGCACCATGCAGGCCGAACTGGAAGCGCTGGAAAAAGGTCTCGGCAATCCCGCCCGCCCCGTCGTCGCCATCGTCGGCGGCGCCAAAGTTTCGACCAAGATCGATCTTTTGATGAATCTTGTGAAGAAGGTCGATGCACTCGTCATCGGCGGCGGCATGGCCAATACCTTCATCGCCGCGCGTGGCACCAATGTCGGCAAGTCGCTCTGCGAGCATGATCTTGCTGAAACCGCCAAGCAGATCATGATCGAGGCCGCAACATCAGGCTGCGCCATCATCCTGCCGGAAGACGGCGTCGTCGCCCGCGAGTTCAAGGCGGGTGCCGCCAATGAGACGGTCGATATCAACGCCATTCCCGCCGATGCCATGGTGCTCGACGTCGGGCCTAAATCGGTCGAAGCTATCAACGCCTGGATCGAGCGTGCCGCAACACTCGTCTGGAACGGTCCGCTCGGCGCCTTCGAAATCGAGCCCTTCGATGCCGCAACGGTCGCTGCCGCGAAATATGCCGCTGAGCGCACTGCAGCCAGAAAGCTCACCTCGGTTGCCGGTGGCGGCGATACCGTCTCGGCACTCAACCATGCCGGCGTTGCCGACGATTTCACCTATGTCTCGACCGCCGGTGGCGCCTTCCTCGAATGGATGGAAGGCAAGGAACTTCCTGGCGTCGCCGTCCTCAACGCCGCCAGATAAGACCGAGCGCCTTGGCGCGAAAAAGAGCATTCGGCGTCGCACCTTGCAATAGGCGGTGCGGCGCCGCTAAGGCAATTTGGCAGGTTTTACATGTGGATAGACCGCGGTGGCGAGACGCCTTCCGCGGTCTTTTGCCCGAGAGCTGAAAAAAATCCCATTTTTTCAAACGATTGAATTGATTTCAATCGTTTCAATGACTTAGCCTTCCATTTTCCTCACTATAAACTTCTGTTATCGCCGTCCTATATTCTTAAACCGCCGATGTTTAACGCTGTGGAGAGATCGAATGAGCGAACGACTGGAAGACATTGCAGTGCAGATGGTTGCGGGCGGCCGAGGACTGCTTGCGGCAGATGAATCGACCTCCACCATCAAGAAGCGTTTCGACACGATCAATCTCGAATCGACCGAAACTAGCCGTCGCGACTATCGCGAGATGCTATTCCGCTCCGACGAGGCGATGAAGAAATATATCTCCGGCGTCATTCTCTTCGAGGAGACGCTCTACCAGAAGGCGGCCGATGGCACGCCTTTCGTCGACATCATCCGCGCTGCCGGTTCCATTCCCGGTATCAAGGTCGATACCGGCGCCAAGCCGATGGCCAAATTCCCCGGCGAAACCATCACCGAAGGCCTCGATGGCCTCGGCGAGCGCCTTGCCCGCTATTATGAAGCCGGCGCCCGTTTCGCCAAGTGGCGCGGCGTCATCGCCATCTCGTCCTCGCTGCCGACCCGCGGCTCGGTCCGTGCCAACGCTCAGGCGCTCGCCCGCTATGCGGCTCTCTGCCAGGAAGCCAAGATCGTACCGATCGTCGAGCCGGAATGCCTGATGGACGGCAAGCCGGGGGACCATAATATCGACCGCTGCGCCGAAGTGACCGAATCCACGCTTCAGATCGTTTTCGAGGAATTGGCCGAAGCCCGCGTCAGCCTCGAAGGCATGATCCTGAAGCCCAATATGGTCATCGACGGCAAGAACGCCCGCAAGGCTTCGGTCGAGGAAGTTGCCGAGCGGACCGTCCGGGTGCTGAAGCGCACGGTCCCGTCTGCGGTTCCCGGCATCGCTTTCCTCTCCGGCGGCCAGACCACGGAAGAGGCGACCGCGCATCTTTCCGCGATCAATGGTTTTGACCTGCCCTGGCTCGTCACCTTCTCCTATGGCCGCGCCCTGCAGGACAGCGCCCTCAAGGCCTGGAACGGCAAGCCGGAAAATGTCGCCGCCGGCCAGCGCGAATTCACCCACCGCGCCGAGATGAACAGCCTCGCCGCCAAGGGCAACTGGAAGAAGGACCTGGAACAGGCCGCCTGATTGTGGACTTGGGATCCGGGTGGGAGCGGCGAACGCAGCGTTGCCGCTCCCGCCAATCCCCTCGCTTCCCTCATTCCTGTGCTCATCACAGGAATCCAATGCGCCCAAGTCGTTGGGCGCGATAGGCTCTTTTCCCTGAAGTATTGATTCACTCGGACGCGCCGTGGCTGGTTTCCTGTGACGTCCCTTGGGCGAAGCCCTGAGGCGCACAGGAATGAGGAGACTGGAGAGACGCAGTCCTCCCCATCGCCACCGGGGAAGTTGCGTGGACAATAAGTGCGGCCGCGCAAGACGCTTACCCTCTCATTGTCACGGCGACAAGAAACCGCTTCATTCCCTTAAAAACCATGCTTACTCATAGCGGCTTGCCACAACGGGAGCCGCCATGAACCCCCTCTCCTACCTCACGGTCGACGTCTTCACCTCCACCCGTTTCGAGGGCAATCCGCTTGCGGTCATCTCGGATGCGCGCGGCTTGAGCGATGCGGCGATGCAGAAGATCGCCACCGAATTCAACTATTCCGAAGTCACCTTCGTCCTGCCGCCGGAAGATCCAGGGAATTCGGCCCGCGTGCGCATCTTCACCCCGACGATGGAAATCCCCTTCGCCGGCCATCCGAATGTCGGCACCGCCTATGTGCTCGGGCAGCAGGCAGAACTCTTCGGCAGACCGGTCGGTGAAAAATTGCGCTTCGAGGAAAAGGCCGGCATCGTCGAAGTCGATTTGAAACGCAGCGGCGGAAAGGTCGCGGCCGCCGCCATCCGCGCGCCGCAGCCGCTGACGGTCGGCGATACCATTTCCGCGGAAACCGTTGGCCGTTGCATCTCTCTCGATCCGGGCGTCATCGTCACCACTACCCACGCGCCGGTCTTTGCCTCGGTCGGCCTGAACTTCGCCGTCGCCGAATTGAAGGGGCTGGAAAGCCTGGCCGCCGCCCGCCCGAACCTTGCCGGTTTCCAAGCAGCCGCAGGCCGTCAGACGACGAGCGGCCACGACTTTTCGCTCTTCGTCTATGCCAGGTGGGCCGATAATCCATGGAACATTCGCGCTCGCATGTTCGCGCCCCTCGACAATGTGCCCGAGGACCCGGCAACCGGCAGCGCTTCGGCCGCCCTCGGCGCCTATCTGGTGTCGCTTGCGCCGGACGCCGATATGGATGTCCGCATCACCATCGAACAAGGCGTCGAAATGGGCCGCCGCAGTATCATTGCCCTCGATGTCGTGAAATCCGGCGGGATCGTCACCGATGTTGTCATCTCGGGACGCTGCGTTTCCGTCATGCGCGGAGAAATCATCCTGCAGGACTGACGGTCCCGCTTGGTGCGAGCTCACATCAGGAAGTCGCGCGACAAAAGCGCCAGGGCCCAGACGCCGAAGGCGATCAGCGCGATCTTCCAGAAATCCATGCGCCGCCGGAGGCCGGGAAAGCCGAGCGGCTTGATCACCTGTATCGCCATGGCAAGGATGAGCAGCAAGGCTATCAGCTTTGTCATGCTTTATTTTTTCCGTTTTTCGGAATGTCACAGGACGGACATTTTTCCGCGCGAACAAGAGGATCTCGACACGCCGTAAAGATATTCCGGGGCACAATCAATCATCTTGAGGCTGGGCAGGCGCAGGTCTTGCCTTATGTCCATCGCAAATCGCTTAAGACCGAGTCTGGGGAAATGAAGAGAAATCTACTGTCCGTCGCCGCGCTGCTCTTTGGCACGCTCTTCCTTTTCATGGGCAACGGTCTGCAGGGCATCCTGCTTCCCGTGCGCGGCAATCTCGAAGGCTACGCCACGACGACGCTCGGCCTGCTCGGTACGTCGTGGGCGGGCGGCTTCGTCATCGGCTGCCTGGTGGCGCCGAAACTGGTGCGCCGCGTCGGCCATGTCAGAGCCTTCTCCGGCTTCATCTCGATCATCGCCATCATCGCGCTGGTCAGCGGCATCATCATCGATCCTTTCTGGTGGGTGATCCTGCGCGCGGTGACCGGCTTCTCCACTGCCGGCACGTCGATGATCATCGAAAGCTGGCTAAACGAGCGCGCCAGCAACGAGAGCCGTGGTGCGATCTTCTCACTCTATATCGGCATCACACTGCTCGGCGTCGTCGGCGGTCAGATGATGATACCGCTCGAAGATGTGCGCACGCCGGTGCTGTTCATGATCTGCGGCATCTTTTATTGCATCGCCATGCTGCCGACGACGCTATCGACCGCGGCCTCACCGCAGCCGCTGAAGGCCGTGCGCCTCGACCTGCCGGCGCTCTATCGCAACTCGCCCGTTTCCTGCCTCGGCATTCTGCTCGTCGGCATTGCCAATGGCGCTTACGGCACGCTCGGCGCTGTCTTCGGCGCCGGCGCCGGCCTTTCCGACACCAGTATCGCCGTCATGATGAGCGCAACCATTTTCGCCGGCGCCATGATGCAGCTGCCGGCCGGCAGGCTTTCTGATCGTATCGACCGCCGCTACGTGCTCGCCGCTTTGTCGGCGATTGCCGCCATCGCCGGCTTGCTGATCTTTCTGCTTCACCCGACATCTCCAGCCTTGCTGATCGGGCTCGTTGTCCTTTACGGCGCGGTGGCCAACACACTCTATCCGATCGCCGTCGCTCACGCGAACGACTTCGCGGCGTCGGAGGATTTCGTCAAGGTTTCCGGCGGTCTGCTGCTGCTCTACGGCATCGGCACCGTCATCGGCCCGACGCTCGGCGGCCCCGTCATGTCGGCTATCACCCCGCACGCGCTTTTCCTGGTCACCGCCGTCGCCCATGTGCTGATCACCGTTTATGCCATCATCAGAAGCCGCATCCGCGCCGCCGTCCCCGCCAGCGACCGCGACGCCTATACGACGATCCCGACCGGCACTTCGCCGATGCTGACACCGCAGAGCATGTCGCTAGCCGATCGTGGCAGCGGCAAATCTCCCGAAAGCAGCGATCCTGCTGTAAAGTACGGTTAGGCCTTCCTGCAAAAAGCCGCGCTGCGGTTTTCGCCTTGGCTCGCGCAAAACGAAAATGGGAGGGGAGGCTGGATTTGGGCCGGATCGGCCTAAATTCCGATTCCGTACCGGCCGCGTTTTTCGGCATTATGCTGCCGGCAGCAAAAGGAGGAGAACCGATGAGCTTTTTCGATGACGACCGACCGCAGAAGAAAACCGCCCACGAGATCGGAGCCGATCTCTCCATGCTTTCGGTGGATGAGCTGAAGGCGCGAGTGGAATTGCTGAAAACCGAGATCGCCCGGCTCGAAGCCGAAGCCGCCCGCAAGGCATCCGGGCGGCAGGCCGCCGAAAGCTTCTTCCGCTCGTGATCCGCTAAAAGCCTCCGAAAACAAGACCATAGGCAGGCAAAATGAGCCAACCTCAAGTCTTCATTCGGCACAATGTTAATAATATATTAAGCTTTATAAGGTATTACTGTACTCATCCAGGCTTTCTCTGGATCTCAGACAGTTTTCCACGCGGTGAATTGGTCTGATTTTTCTCCCTGTTTTACCTTGAGAGCCGCTTTTGCGGCTCTTCTTTTTGCTGCGGCCGGCGCATTTCCATGAAACTGTGGAGATTAACCCTTTCTTAAGAAACGGCTTGCGCATTTGCGCTAATGATACCATCTTAAAGTCATAAAGACCGGACGCGGAAACTTTTCCGTCAAACCCGGCGTTACCTGACCATAAGTAGCTGCGTGCAACAGGGACTATTTCGATGTCGGAAGTTGGATTGAACACGATCAGTTTTGCGGGCCGCGCGGCTGCATCCTCACAGTTCAAGGCACTCTATGCCGAAGGCATGTCGCTGGTCGAAGAGACCGCCGCCTATCTCGACGGCCAAGGCCGCGCAGCCTCCAAGGTTCTGCCGCGCATGGCATCCGTCCTCTACGCCGCGGAATCGATGCGGCTGACCACCCGCCTGATGCAGATGGCCTCGTGGCTGCTGCTGCAGCGCGCCGTCAACAATGGCGAGATGTCGCGCGACCAGGTGCTGGCCGAGAAGAACAAGGTCCGCCTCGACGGCTTCAACGTCGACCGTGCGGCACCCGGCTGGGGCGATCTGCCGGAATCCTTCCGTGACCTCGTCGAGCGCTCCCTGCGCCTGCAGAACCGCATCGCGCTGCTGGATCGCGAAATCTATCGTCCGGCCGAAGCCGTGATCGTTCATGACAATCAGAACAGCGTCCAGGCGCAGCTTTCCCTGCTGCAGACGGCCTTCGGCAACAACTGACCAGATCTGCTAAATCCATTTGGACCGGCTGCGCGGTGCGCGGCCGGTTTTTTGTTGCCGCTGCGCACCGTTCTGCCAACACAAAAAAGCCCGGCAGAACCGGGCTCCTTGCGAAATTTCGTCAAAAGCGATTAGAGACCGAGGCCGCCGAAACGCTTGTTGAACTTGGATACGCGGCCGCCGCGGTCCATGAGCTGCTGGTTGCCGCCCGTCCAGGCCGGATGCGACTTGGAATCGATTTCGAGGTTCATGACAGCACCTTCCGAACCCCAGGTCGAGCGGGTTTCGTATTCGGTGCCATCGGTCATGACTACCTTGATCGTGTGATAGTCGGGATGGATGCCTGCCTTCATAACAATCTTCCTGCGATACCGGAGTTCAATTTGCCGCATGCAGTTGCGACCAACGAACCGATTGAATAAATGAAGCCGCAGTCGCGATGGCTACGGCTTCCCATTAGGATGCGGTGCCTATACATGAAGGACGCCGGGATAACAAGAGCCAACAGGCCGCATTAGCGGGTCCTGCAGGCGATCGGAGACGATTTGGCAGAACAGGCACGGGCTGAGGAAAACAAGAGACGGTCGCTGCGGCCGCTTGGCAGGCTGGCGCCTTATGTCATGCGCTATCGCGGGCTGGTGGCTGGCGCGCTGATTTCACTGGCGCTTGCCGCCATCACCTCACTGGCCCTGCCGCTTGCCGTGCGCCGCATGATCGATCATGGCTTCACCCAGTCCGACGGCAGCTTCATCAACAGCTACTTCGCCATGCTGATGGTCATGGCCCTCGTGCTCGCGATCGCCAGCGCGCTGCGCTATTATTTCGTTATCACCATCGGCGAACGCATCGTCGCCGATCTTCGCCGCGACGTCTTTGCCCATGTGACGCGGCTGTCGCCCTCCTTCTTCGACGTCAACCAGTCCGGCGAAATTGTCTCGCGGCTGACCGCCGACACGACGCAGATCAAGTCCGCCGTCGGCGCCACCGCCTCGGTGGCGCTCAGGAACCTCATCCTCTGTCTCGGCGCCATGGGCATGATGGTCGTCACCTCGCCGAAGCTTTCGAGCCTCGTCATCGGGGCGATCCCGCTGATCGTCTTCCCGCTCGTCGCCTTCGGCCGCTCGGTGCGCAGGCGTTCCCGCGCCGCCCAGGATACGCTTGCCGAGGCGTCCGCCTTCGCCAACGAGACGATCGCCGCGACCCGCACAGTGCAGGCCTTCAATGGCGAGGATGCTGCAGCGGCGCGCTACGGTGGCGCCGTCGAATCTGCCTATGACGCCGCCCGCGCCGCCATCCGCTCGCGTGCCCTGCTGACTGGCATCGCTATCACCCTGATCTTCGGCAGCGTCGTCGCCGTGCTCTGGGTCGGCGCCCACAGCGTGCTGGCCGGCACGCTGTCTGCCGGCACGCTCGGTCAGTTCCTGCTCTACGCCGTGATCTCCGCGGGGTCGCTCGGCGCGCTGTCGGAGGTCTGGGGCGAACTTTCGCAGGCGGCCGGCGCCGCCGACCGGTTGACCGAACTTCTTGACGAGGTGTCGCCGATATCAGCCCCCGCCAACCCCGAGGCTCTCCCTTCGCCCAGCCGCGGCCGCGTCGAGTTTTCCGACGTGCATTTCGCCTATCCCTCGCGCCCCGGCAAATCGGCCTTGCATGGCTTGAGCTTCGCCGTTGCCCCGGGCGAAACGGTCGCCATTGTCGGCCCCTCCGGCGCCGGCAAGAGCACAGTCTTTTCGCTGCTCTTGCGCTTCTACGATCCGCAGCAGGGCAGCGTGGCGATCGACGGTGTCGATGCCCGACTGACCACACCTGACGAGTTGCGCCAGCGCATCGCCATCGTGCCGCAGGACGTCACCATCTTTGCCGCATCGATCCATGACAACATCGCGTTCGGCCGCCCCGGCGCCTCGCGTGACGAGGTCCGCGCCGCAGCCCTTGCCGCCCAGGCCGACGAGTTCATCGCCCGGCTGGAGAGGGGCTATGAGACCGAGGTCGGCGAACGCGGCGTCACCCTCTCCGGCGGCCAGCGCCAGCGCATCGCCATTGCTCGCGCCATCCTGAAGAACGCGTCCGTGCTGCTGCTCGACGAGGCGACCTCCGCGCTCGACGCCGAAAGCGAGACGCTGGTGCAGAAGGCGCTCGACGGCCTGGTGGACGGCCGTACGACGCTCGTCATCGCCCATCGGCTGGCAACCGTACTGAAGGCCGACCGCATCCTCGTCATGGATCAGGGCCGCGTCGTCGAGGAGGGCACGCATCAGAGCCTCATCCGCCACGGCGGCATCTATGCCCGCCTCGCCCGGCTGCAGTTCGATGCCGCCAACGAGGATGTGCTCGCAGCCAAATAGAAGGCAGGCGCCTCTGGTCGCCCGAGACTAAAGTCTGGTTCCGCTGCACCTCGCCGCGGTTGTCTTTCCCGCCTCCTGCCCTACCCTCTTCATGCCCCTGGGTGGGGATTGCCGTTGAAATCGTGGGAGGAGATAGGAATGGCGCTTTCCAACATGACGCGACGCACGAGCCTCGCGCTCGCTCTTGGTCTGACTGCAATGGTGGTGTTCGGCAGCTCTGCTGTGGCCGAGGATTTTCCCGATCGCGCGATCACCTTGGTCGTGCCCTTCGCGGCCGGCGGCTCGACCGATGTCGTCGCCCGCATCGTCGCGCAGAAGATGTCGGAATATCTCGGCCAGCAGGTGATCGTCCAGAACGTTGCCGGCGCTGGCGGCAATCTCGGCGCCGGCAACGTCGCGCGTGCCGAACCCGATGGCTACACCATTCTGATGGGCACCGTCGCGACCCACGCGCTCAATCCGCTGATCCTCAAATCGACTCCCTACGACCCGGAGAAGGATTTCGCGCCGGTCTCGCTGCTCGTGGTCGTGCCGAACGTGCTGGTCGTCAATCCGGAATTGCCGGCAAAAACCGTGCAGGAACTGGTCGCGCTGCTGAAAGCCGAGCCCGACAAATACAGTTACGCCTCGTCGGGCAACGGCACGCCGCTGCATCTCTCCGGCGAACTCTTCAAGTCCATGGCCGGCGTCAGCATGCAGCATATCCCCTATAAGGGCGCCGGTCCGGCACTGAACGATGTCATCGGCAACCAGGTGCCGATCATGTTCGACAACCTGCCCTCCTCCTCCAGCCACATCAAGGCGGGCACGCTGCGGGCGCTGGCGGTCACGACCGCCGAGCGCGCGCCCTCCTTCCCCGATGTGCCCACGATCGCCGAGTCGGGCATACCGGGCTACGAGACCTATACCTGGAACGCGCTTTTTGCCCCGGCCAACACGCCGAGCGAGGTGGTGACGCGCCTCAACGCCTCGGCGAACAAGGCACTCAAAGACCCGGCCGTTGCCGAACGCATGAAGGAATTTAGCGCCACCATCGTCGGCTCGACGCCGGAGGAACTCGCCGCCCATGTGAAAGCCGAGCTCGCCAAATGGGGACCGGTCGTCAAGGACGCAAACATCCAGATGGAGTGACGCCGGGTCTATGTAGCCGCTCGCCTCGCTTGCATCGATGGAAGCGGCGGCAAGTGTAATTCACTTCTAATTAAGGTGGTGGAAAAGCTCACCATTTTGGTCTAGCCTCCGCCATGCTGATGGTTGGAATTCAGCATTTTGGGAGACATCAATGTATAAATTCGAAGTCTACAAGGATAAATCAGGCGAGTTCCGTTTCCGATTCAAGGCATCGAACGGCGAAACCATGTTCAGTTCGGAAGGCTACAAGGCGAAGGCGTCCGCCCTGAACGCCATCGAATCCATCAAGAAGAACTCGCCCGGCGCCGACATCGTAGACCAGACCAAGGCCGAAGCCTGATCAAGGCGGCAGCAGCGGCTTGAACGCCGCTCTGCCTTTCCGCATTCGCGAGCAAAGCCGGCGCCTTCGAGCCCGGCCTGTTTGCTTGTGAGCTCATGCGCCGTTTCACTTTTTCGCATATTTTTTAAAACCCGTGTCGAAATGACCGTTGGCCGCGCCTCATTGTCTCGGAACGGCTGAGCCGCTCCGCCGGCGTCACGACTTTCGGGATATCCTTCTCCGACATCCGGACGCCTGGATTAACGCCAACAATGAGATCAGGAGTTTGCCATGCAATATGCCCTCATCATTCGCGAAGCCCCAGAAGATTTCGCCCGGCGCGGTGATCCCGTCTATCGTGACGGCTGGATGGCTTACATCAAGGCGATCGCCCAGGCAGGAATCGTGATCGCCGGCGCCGGGTTGACGAGCCCAGAGACCGGCACGATCGTGCGGCGCAAGGGCGAGGATCACGACGTTCAAGACGGCCCCTATCCGGAGGTCAAGGAACAGCTCGGCGGTTTTTACCTGATCGAGGTCCCCGATATCGACACCGCCCTCGAATGGGCGACGCGCGTCCCGATCTCCGACAAGGGTTCGGTCGAAGTGCGCCCGCGCCTGCAGATGTGAGGCTGCGATGCCGCTCGATACCGGACGCGCCGCCGAACAGGTGGCGCGTCAATCCTACGGCAAGCTGATCGCCTTTCTCGCCGCCCGCTCGCGCGACGTGCCGGCAGCGGAAGACGCGTTGTCGGAAGCGCTGGCTGCGGCCCTGCGCGTCTGGCCGGAACGCGGCGTCCCCAATAATCCTGAAGCCTGGCTGATGGTCGCCGCACGCCGCAACCTCATGCAGGCGGCCCGCCACCGCTCCGTCCAGGCCAACGCACAGGCGACGATATCGCTTGCCTTCGAGGAAGCGGAGGAACGCATGAACGAGGCCGGAAAATCCGTCTTTCCCGATGAGCGGCTGAAACTGCTTTTCGCCTGCACCCATCCCGCCATCGATAGGTCGGTGCATACTGCGCTGATGCTGCAGACGGTTCTCGGCATCGAGGCAAAAACCATCGCCCGGGCCTTCGTCGTGTCACCGGAAACGATGAGCCAGCGGCTGGTGCGGGCCAAGGTGAAGATCCGCGAAGCCGGCATTCCCTTCGCCATTCCCCCCGGCCCCGCTCTATCGGGACGCCTCGCCGCCGTTCTCTCAGCGATCTACGCCGCCTACGGCCTCGGCTGGGACGGCCTCGACGGTGAGGAGGAGCGCCATTCGCTCGCCGGCGAGGCCATCTGGCTCGGCCGCGCGCTTCTCACGGTATTGCCCGACGAGCCGGAAGCGATTGGTCTCCTTTCCCTCATGCTTCATTGCGAAGCCCGCCGCAGCGCGCGGCGCGACCGCAATGGCCGATACGTGCCGCTGGACGAGCAGGATACGGCGGTCTGGAATGCGACCATGACTGCGGAAGCGGATGCGCTGCTGCGCAGGGCCGGAGGTTTCGACCGTTTCGGTCCCTTCCAGTGCCAGGCAGCGATCCAATCCGTGCATGCAGCGCGGCGGTTTTCGGGAGCGACTGACTGGCAGGCGCTGACGACGCTCTACGCCGCACTCGTGACGATGAAGCCGATCCTCGGCGCACGCGTCGGCCAGGCCGCGGTGATCGCCAGGGCGGTCAGCGCGGCCGCCGGCCTGGAGCGGCTCGACACACTCGATCCCCGCGACGTCGCGGCCTATCAGCCCTACTGGGCCGTTCGCGCCTTTCTTCTGGCGCGCGCCGGCGACAATATCGCGGCGGCCGATGCCTATATGACGGCGATTGGTCTCAGCGACAGTCCCGCCGTGCGCGACTTCCTCGCCAGCCGGCTGGAAGCAATTCCAGGAAAAGTGCGAAGCGGTTTTCCGTCCGGAATTGCGTAAACAAAAGCTTAGAGCGGTTCAGCGCTTCCGTGAAAACCTGAACCGCTCTGGAGCAGGTGCGCCAAGCCTCGCCAGGTTGATCATTTCTCGGTCAGCTTCAGCTCGATGCGCCGGTTGGTGGCGCGCGCATCCGGCGTATCGCCCGGCGCGATCGGCTGGAACTCTCCGAAGCCGGCGGCAACCAGCCGGTCGGCCGGCACGCCCTGGCCGATCAGGAACTTGACGACCGAAATCGCGCGCTCTGAGGAGAGTTCCCAGTTGTCGCGATAGCGGCCGGTCCCGGCGAGCGGCACATTGTCGGTATGGCCGTCGACACGCAGCACCCAGTTGATCTCTGGGGGAATTTCCTTGGCGAGATCGAGAAGAGCGGCGGCGAGCTTCGCCATCTCCGTCTGCCCGTCCGGGTTGAGATCGGCGCCGCCCGAGGGAAACAGCACTTCCGACTGGAAGACGAACCGATCGCCGACGATGCGGATATTCTCGCGATCCGACAGGATTTCACGCAACCGGCCGAAGAAGTCGGACCGATAACGGTTCAGTTCCTGCACGCGAGCGGCCAGCGCCACGTTGAGGCGACTGCCGAGATCGGCGATCTTGGTCTGCGAGACCCGGTCCTTCTCCTCGGATGCCTGCAGCGCCGCCTCGACCGCGGCGATCTGGCTGCGGAGTGCGGCGATCTGCTGGTTCAAGAGTTCGACCTGGCTCAGCGCCCGTTCGCTCACCTGCTTCTGCTCGTCGAGCTCCTGCGTCATCGCACCGATCCGCTTCTGGGCCGCATCCTGGCCGCCCGAACCGGCGTTCAGCAGCGCCTGAAGCCGCGAGCGGTCGCCTTCGGCCGTCGCGAGCGAAGCCTGCAGATTGGCGACGGAATCCTGGAGATCCTGATTGCTGCCCTTTTCGAGCGCCAGAAGCTGCGTCAGCTCGTTGATCTGGCTATTGAGGCGATTGAGCACCTCGTCGCGTCCGGTGATTTCGCGGCTGAGGATAAACTGCCCGACGACGAAGACCGTCAGCAGGAACATGATCGAAATGAGCAGCGTCGACAACGCATCGACGAAGCCCGGCCAGTAATCCACCGTGCGTTCGCGGCGGCGGTTGCGGGCAAGTGCCATGGCTTACTTGCCCTCACTCTTTTCTGCATGGCTCGTGCGCTCGCGCAGGCGCTCGGCCCGCTCGCCGCCCCGCTCCTGCAGGCCGATGCGCTCGGCCAGCCGGTCGAGCGTGCGGCGCATGGCTTTCGCCTCGTCCTGCTGTGCCTCGATCCAGTCACGCAGCATCTGCTGCTCGTTGCGCATATTCTTGACCAGACCCTGAATACCTTCGGCAAGGCTTGCCATGGCGGCGACAGAGCGCTGGTTGCCGACACCGCCTTCTTCGGAGACTTTGCGCAGATACTCGGAGAGTGCGCGCATGTCGTCCGAAGAAGACCCGGCAACGGCGTCGAGCGCCGGCGCAAGATCGGAGCCGACGTCGGTAACCGAGGAGAGCCAGTTTTCCAGCTCCGTATAGAAGCGATTCTGCGCGCGACCGGCCTGCAGGTCGAGGAAGCCGAGAATGAGCGAACCGGAGAGGCCGAGCAGCGACGACGAGAAGGCCTGCCCCATGCCGGAAAGCGGCATGGAAAGTCCCTCCTTCAACGCCGAGAGCACGTCTCCCGTGCCGTTCGAGCCGGGATCGAGCGACTGGATGACGGCGCTGATCGAACCGATCGTGCCGATGAGACCCCAGAACGTGCCGAGCAGGCCGAGGAAGACCAGGAGGCCGATCAGGTAGCGCGAAACGTCACGCGATTCGTCGAGGCGGGTGGCGATCGAATCGAGAATCGAACGCAGCGCCGTCGTCGACAGCGCCACCGACGCCTTGCGGCTGCCGATCAGCGCCCGCATCGGCGCAAGCAGTCGCGGGTTACGGTTGACCTTATCCGCGCTGCCGGCAGCGCGGAAGGAATTGAACCAGCGCACTTCGGGGCGAAGCGCCAGCACGTGATTGAAAACAAGGACGATTCCGACTGCGAGAACGCCGAGGATCAGGCCGTTGAGGCCCGGGTTGTGCATGAAGGCGGTCTGCGTCTGCCGAAAGAGGATTGCGGCAATGAACCCGACAATGACGAGGAAAAGCAGCATCGTCCAGAGGAAGGGCATGGGGCTCGAGAGCCTGTAGGTATAACCGCCGGCCGTCTTTTCGGTGGAGCCGATCTCCGCCACATTCACATTTTCCATAGGTTCAGCAGCCTCCGAACTCATTGCTGGCGGAGACTAGAGCAACATTGTGCCGAATTGAAGTATGCCGGGGCGAAAACCGTGACTTTACAACAGCCGGTTTTTCATGCGCTCACTTGGCGGGGATCGGCCGCTTGATGACCTCGATCAGCGCCTTATGGATGTGTTCGTTGCCGGCGACGATCGCGCCGCCCTCCAGAATGGCCGTTCCGCCATCCCAATCGGTGGCGAAGCCGCCGGCTTCGCGGATGAGCAGGATACCGGCTGCCATGTCCCCGGGTGCAAGCTCCGCCTCCCAGAAGCCGTCGAAACGTCCGGCGGCGACATGGGCGAGATCGAGGGTCGGCGCACCCATGCGGCGGATGCCGGCCACTTCGCCCATCACGTGGCGCAGCTCGACCAGGAACTTGCCGTGATTGCGCTTGCCGAGCGCGGGCACACCGCAGCCGACGACGCAATCCGACAGCACGCGGCGCGCAGCGACGCGCAGGCGCCGGTCATTGAGGAAGGCGCCGCCGCCGCGCTCGGCAGTATAAAGTTCGTCGGTCGCCGGATTGAAGACCACGGCGGCAACGATCTCGCCATTGCGTTCGAGCGCGATCGAGACGGCGAAGGCCGGGATGCCGTGCAGGAAGTTCGTCGTGCCGTCGAGCGGGTCGACGATCCAGCGATGCGCGCCGTCCGTGCCCTTGATCTCTTCACTTTCCTCGCCGAGGAAGCCATAGGTCGGACGCGCCTTCATCAGCTCTTCCCGGACGATCTTCTCGGCCTTGCGGTCGGCGGCGGAAACGAAATCGCCCGGTCCCTTCACCGAAACCTGCAGGTTTTGCACTTCGCCGAAATCACGCCCCAGCGATTTCCCTGCCTTGAGAGCAGCCTGAACCATGACATTGAGAAGAGCTGAACGGGCCATCGGCGCATTTCCTTGGGACTGATACGGGACGCGCGCTGCCAGGGGCGGGAAATGTCCCTGAACATGCATGACAGGCAGCGCTGCAAAGATTGGCGGCCTCAAGACCACAAAATCGCGGAAATTTCAAGGGGAGGCACGCATGGCTGCCAGCAGGCTTGAAAAGCGCGGTCTTATTTGCCATCGGAACCGGAACCGGCCTCAGAACTTCTGCTGCGTTATCAGGACTTCGCGGGCGATCTGATCGAGCGGCAGAATGCGGCCGACCCCGCCTCTGGCAATCGCCTCCTTCGGCATGCCGAAGACAACGGAGCTCGCCTCGTCCTGCGCCACCGTGTAGGCGCCGGCTTCATGCATCTCCAGCATGCCGCGCGCACCGTCGTCGCCCATGCCCGTCATGATGATCCCCATGGCGTTCGAGCCGGCCGAACGCGCCGCCGAACGGAAGAGCACATCGACGGAAGGCCGGTGGCGGGAGACCAGCGGCCCGGTCTTCACACTGACATGATAGCGCGCACCCTGGCGTTCGAGCAGCATGTGCTTATCACCAGGCGCGATCAGCACATGGCCGCGCAGCACCGGATCGCCGTCGACGGCTTCCTTAACTTCGACCTCGCAGAGCCCGTTCAGGCGTTTGGCGAAGGCGGCAGTGAATTTCTCCGGCATATGCTGGACGATCACCATGCCGGGCGCATTGGCCGGCAGTTCCTCCAGGAATTCGCGCAGCGCCTCGGTGCCGCCGGTAGAGGCGCCGACGCAGACGACCATCTCCGTCGTCTTCGCCATCGCCTGCCCGGTCGGCGGCGGCAGCATGGCATCCGCCGTCAGCTTCCTGGCCGGCCCTTCGGCGGAAGCGGAACGAATGGTTCCCGCGGCGCGGCGCACGGTCGAAAGCCGCGCCTGCGAGGCGCTCTTGACGACTTCGCGAATGCGCATGGCGTCATCGGCAAGGCTGTCGGCGGCGCCGATCTTCGATTTCAGGATGACGTCGACGGCGCCCGCCTCCAACGCCTGAATCAGCGTTTCCGAACCCGCCTCCGTCAGCGACGAGCACATCACGACCGGGATTGGCCGCTGCGCCATCAGCTTGCGCAGGAAGGTGATGCCGTCCATGCGCGGCATCTCCACGTCGAGCGTGATGACGTCGGGGACCTCGTCCAGCAGCCTGCGCGCCGCCACGAAAGGATCGGACGCCACCGCCATGATCTCGATATCGGGATCCTGCTCCAGCACATGGGCCAGCGTCTGCCGGACGCTGGCAGAATCATCGATAATGAGAACGCGGATTTTCTTGCGCATAAACGCCTCTAGATACGCTGAAACACCGTGTTCGAAACCTGTTTCAGCGGCAGGTCGAAACCGGTGATGGACTCGGAGTGGCCGATGAACATGTAGCCGCCCTTCGCCAGGCAATTGCAGAGCCGGTTGAGCACGCCCGCCTGAGTCTGCTTGTCGAAGTAGATCAGCACGTTGCGGCAGAAGATGACGTTCATCAAGTCGCCAACCTGATATTTGTCGTCCATCAGGTTCATCCGTGCAAATCCCACCCTGCTGCGCAGCTTCGGGCTTATGCGCACCTCCTTGCGGCCCGGCTGCTTGGCGACCAGCACATATTTGCGCTGCAGGTCGCGCGGCACGGGCGCAATCAGGTCTTCCGGATAGATGCCGCGGCGCGCCGTCTGCAGCACGTCGGTGGAAAGATCGGTGGCCAGCACGCTATAGGAAAGATCATTGCGGCCTTCCGCGAATTCCGCCAGGACCATCGCCATCGTATAGGGTTCGGCCCCCGTAGAACAGGCCGAGCTCCAGGTGCGGATGGTGCGCACGCCGCTATTGGCGATCGCCGGCAACGCCACGGTCTGCATGTATTCGAAGTGCTTGGCTTCCCGGAAGAAGTCGGTCTTGTTGGTCGTCACCACGTCGATCAGGTAAACGGTTTCCTGGGCAAGCCCGTCGTGATCGAACAGGAACTCGCAATAATCGTCGAAGGTCGAATGATTGGTCGCACGAAGGCGGCGTCGCAGCCGCCCTTCGAGCATCGTCAGCTTGGTCGGCGGCATCTTGATGCCGCTATAGTCGTAGATGAACCGGGCAAGCTTGTCGAAATTGCGCTTGCTGATCCGGTCGCCCGGCAATTGGGTTTCCGCCATTGCTGCCACACTCATGGAACGCAGTACTCCGTTAATGCAGGGTCAGGCGGCCGATTGCAGAGCCGAGGCGTCCTCGCGCGACAAAAGCCGCGCGAGATCGATGATGACGACGAAGCCGTTTTCCCGGCGAACGACACCTGCAATATAGTCCGAGCGCCAGCGCACGCCGATATCGGGCGCCGCCTCGATCTGGTCACGCCGGAACGGCGTGACCTCGAAGACGCGATCGGCGACGAGGCCGAGAGTGAGCAGCCGGTTTTCCATCGGCACGTCGAGGACGAGCACCCTCGTATGCGGTGTCGGCTCGGTCTTCGTCATGCCGAGTTTCAATCGAAGATCGATCGTCGGCACGCCCTGCCCGCGCACATCGCGCAGGCCGAGCAGATAGTCGGGACCATTCGGAATTTTGAAAGCTTCCGCATAATCGAGGATTTCCCGCACGACCTCGACCGGCACGGCGAAAATTTCGTCGCCGAGGCTGAAGGTCACGAATTGCGCTTCCAGAGATGTCGGAGCCATGATCAGGCGCTTTCCTTGAATTCGGCGTCCCCATCATCGGGACCGCCCATGGAGAGATCGAGAGCGAAACCCTTCGCCCGCGCTTGCTGGCCGGCGACGCTGTTGGCTGCCAGTTTTCTGACACCGAGCTTGCGGCCGGTGATGGGAGCCGAGCTGCGGACAGTCATTTTCGCAGTCGGCATGCGGGGTTGGTGGTCGCTTGTGTTATCGACCTTGAAGAAGGCGATCGAGGCCTGCAGTTCTTCGGCCTGGCTCGCGAGCTCTTCCGAGGTGGCGGACATCTGCTCGGAGGCGCCGGCATTCTGCTGCGTCACCCTGTCGAGCTGCTGGATCGCCTCGTTGATCTGGCCAGCACCGATATCCTGTTCGCGGCAGGCCGCGCTGATTTCGGCAACGAGTTCAGCCGTCTTGCGGATATCGGGCACCAGGCGACCGAGCATGTCGCCGGCATCCTGAGCGGCCTGGACCGTATCGCCGGACATCGAGCTGATTTCGGCTGCAGCCGACTGGCTACGTTCGGCAAGCTTGCGCACTTCCGAGGCGACGACCGCAAAACCCTTGCCGTGTTCGCCGGCGCGTGCCGCTTCCACGGCAGCGTTGAGTGCGAGTAGATCGGTCTGCCGGGCAATTTCCTGGACTATGCCGATCTTCTCGGCAATCGTCCGCATCGCTTGCACGGCGCGCGATACCGCTTCACCACTCATCTCGGCGTCCTTCGCCGACTGGCGAGCGATCTTTTCCGTCTGGGCGGCGTTGTCGGCGTTCTGCTTGATATTGGCGGCCATCTCCTCCATCGAGGCGGAGGCCTCTTCGGCGGAGGCTGCCTGTTCGCTGGCACCCTGCGACACCTGCTCGGAGCTTGCAGACAATTCCTGACTGCCGGCCGAAACGTTTTCCGCCGCCGAGATCGCGTCGCCGACGACGCCGCGCAGGCGCTCAACCATCTGCTCCAGCGCAATACCGAGCGTATCCTTCTCCGAAAGCGGTTTCGGGGACACCGTCAAATCGCCGTCGGCGATCCGCGCCGCAATATCGGCAGTGACGCGAAGGTTGTCCGTCATGGTGTTGATCATGTTGACCAGATCCTTGATCTCGTCGTTGGTCCTGATCTCGACCTTCTGGTTCAGGTCACCGATGGCGACGGCGCTGGCAACGCTCATGATTTTGCGCAGGCCGCTGTTGACGCCAAGCGCGATCCACAACGCAGCCGCAAAAGCGATAAAGGAAGCGCCGATTGCGAGACCGATCAGCATATTTTTCGTCGAACTATAGAGATCGTCGGTGTCGCTATCGGCCTGCTTCATCGCTTTCTGCTGCAGCGTGACGAGGTTCTCAAAAACCTCTTCCAGCTCCGCTACGAGAGCGCGAACCTCTCCCAGCGAGAATGCGGTGGCCCCCGCCCGGTCGCCGCTTTCCTGAATGGAGGCGACTTTGCTGGACTCGTCGCCGAAGCGTTTGGCCAGTTCGATCAGCCTGTCCCAGGTGGGCTTTGCTTCGGCGGTTGCGAGCTGTTGGCCGCTTGTCGCCAGGGCGAGCATTTCATCCACGCTTTTTGCCGAATTCAGATAGTACTTCTTGACCGCTTCGGGATCCATTTCCAGAAGCGCATTCTTCTGCCAGCGGACAGCATCGAGCTCGGCAGTCTTGGCTTCCAGAGCCAGTTCCAGCCTTTTTGCGGGACCGGAAATAAGATCGCTGACAGCGTCGTTCAGTGAGCTGAGGCTCAAAATTCCATAGGCCGCGCTGCCCACCAGCAAGAGTATGACAAAGCCGAAAGCGGCTGCGAGTTTAAGTTTGATCGTAATACGCATCTCAATATTCCTCTCTGAGAGCGAGGCAATAAATATGGTCCAGGTGGCGCGGCATCATGCAGCAAAGAAATTCCGTCAGGCGATAACCTGTCACGGAGATTAGAATAGACTTCCACGCCCATCCCCTTGAGCGGCGGAAGCGTGCGTCGCGGGCCATGTTTTGGTCCGCGACGGTTGCGAACGGAGATAGCGCTCAAGCGCTTTTCTCCAGAGGGGCGCCTAGGCGCTCTCCCGGAACTCGTCATCGATCGTATCGGGTCCGCCCACTGACATGTCGAGGGCAAATCCCTTCACGCGGGCCTGCTGGCCGGCGACGGTGGGTTTTGCCGTCGGCACCCGATCACGGCGCGCGCCCTCATTGTCGACCTTGAAACGCATGTGATACCCCGTTCTATGCGCCAAAACGATCGGATTGAGAGACGTTCCGGTCCAGGGAACGCCGAACTTCGGAGTGATGTGTCTGAAAGAGGGAAGCGACTACATTCACTTCCCGGCAGCCGGACATCTATCGGTCGCAGCGCCAACGCCTACACGCGTTGGGGATATTTCCGCCTCGGGCCACCGGAGCGGCCCGAGATATCCGATGAGGGCAAAGGCGTTCAGAGGCCTCGCCGGGAAACGCTGTGCGCGTCCCCCGGAAGCGCCTACGCGCTTTCCCGAAAATCGTCGTCGCTGGCGTCCGGACCGCCCATCGACATATCGAGAGCAAAGCCCTTGAGACGCTGCTGCTGAGCCGATACCGTCTGACCGCGGCCCTGGCTTTGGGTCTGCGGCGCAGGCTTGCGGGCCGGGGCCTTGACCACCTTGGCCGAGCCGTTCACCGGTATCTTCTGGGCGCCGGGCCGCGTGCTGCCCGTCGTATCGACCTTGAAGAAGGCGATCGAGGTCTGCAGTTCTTCCGCCTGGGAGGCGAGCTCCTCGGAAGTTGCCGACATCTGCTCCGAGGCGCCGGCGTTCTGTTGCGTCACCTTGTCGAGCTGCTGGATCGCTTCGTTGATCTGCGAGGCACCGATATCCTGCTCGCGGCAGGCGGCGCTGATTTCGGAAACGAGTTCCGCCGTCTTGCGAATGTCGGGCACCAGGCGACCGAGCATCTCACCGGCATCGGCGGCGGCCTTGACGGTATCGCTCGACATCGAGCTGATTTCGGCTGCGGCCGACTGGCTGCGTTCGGCAAGCTTGCGCACTTCCGAGGCGACCACCGCAAAACCCTTGCCGTGTTCGCCGGCGCGTGCCGCTTCAACGGCGGCATTAAGGGCAAGCAGATCGGTCTGACGGGCGATTTCCTGCACGATACCGATCTTCTGGGCGATCGTGCGCATGGCATCGACAGCCCGCGTTACCGCTTCGCCGCTGGCTTCCGCATCCTTGGCGGATTGACGGGCGATCTTCTCCGTCTGGGCGGCGTTGTCGGCATTCTGCTTGATGTTGGCGGCCATCTGTTCCATCGAGGCGGACGCCTCTTCGGCCGAAGCCGCCTGCTCGGTGGCGCCCTGCGACACCTGTTCGGAACTTGCCGAAAGCTCCTGGCTGCCGGATGAAACATTTTCGGCGGCCGAGATCGCATCGGCGACGACGCCCCGCAGGCGTTCGATCATGATGTTGACATTGCCGAGAAGCTCGCCGATTTCGTCATGGCTGGTGATTTCGGCCATTTTCGTCAGGTCGCCTTCAGACACTTCGCGAACCACGGTGTTGGCGCGGCTGAGGCCTTTGCTGATCGTGCTGGCGATCCAGAAGGCGGTTATCGCGGCAATCAGCAGTGCAACGGCAGCGACAGCGATCATCGTCGTGCGTGTCGTCCCATACTGCGCGTCGGCATCGGCGTCGGCGGCCTTCATGCGCTGCTTTTCAAGCGACAGAATCTCGGCGAGTGTCGAGTCGATATCGTTGGCAGCGGCCCGCGCCGTCGTGATGGAGACGTTGTTTGCACCTTCCGTGTTGCCGGTCTTCATGTAGTCACGGATTTGGTCGTCGGCTGCGTTGAATGACTTCGAAAATTCGGCAATACGAGCCCAGCGCGCCTTGCCTTCTTCCGTGGCAAGCGTCAGCACTTGATTGAAGGCGTCACTGAAGTCCTTGCGGGCCTGGTTGCCCTTGTCGATCGCCGCGGCCGCTTCATCGGCGCTACGGGCAGTGAGCAGGTTCTTCTGCTGGCGGATGGCTTCGAGCTGCGCGATGTTGATCTGCTGCGCAAGATCGAGGCGGGCTGCCGGGCCGGCAAGAAGATTGCCGATCGTATCGTTCAGTGATCCAAGGCTGAAAATGCCATAAGCGGCAGTGCCCAATAACATGAGAATAATAAAGGCGAACGTCGTCACCAGTTTCGTCTTGATTGTCAGTCTCATCGTCCCAAACCCCTCTTGGATTTATCCGCCGTCAATTGACGGCCCCCGCCGCGTCATGTCGCGATGAAAAAATCGCCTGCAGATTCGGGAGAATGATGAACTCTCCACCCCTCTTCACCAGGCAGTTGATGTAGTCGGCGCGCCAGCGCATGCCGACGCTCGGTGGCGCCTCGCTCGCGGTTTTTGCGAGCGTCGTCACCTCGTTCACCTTGTCGGTTCTGAGGCCGACGAGTGTCGGCTCACCTTGCAGATCGATCTCGATGACTATGAAGCGGCTGTCGATCGTCGCCTCCGCCGCCTCCATCCCGAAGGCGAGACGCAGGTCGGCGAGCGGAATGACCTTGCCGCGGAAGTTGATGACGCTGGCGACGAACGGCTGGCTGCCAGGCACCGCCGTCTCCGGAAGCAAGTCCAGGATTTCCTGGACGATTGCCGCTTCCAGCGCGAAAGTTTCGCCGTTGAGATCGAAAGTCAGGACCTCGACTTCCTCGGCATAGCTCCAATGATTGTCGAAGCGTTCGAGTGCTGCTGTTGCATTCATCCTGCTACCCGCAATTGCGCCTCCTGTTGCTGACCCGCGGCAACCAGGTGCCCGACGTCGAGAATGAGGGCGACGCTGCCGTCGCCGAGAATGGTGGCGCCGGAGAAGGTCGCCACGTCGTTGTGCAATTTCGACATCGACTTGATGACCGTCTGGTGATCGCCGATGATCTGGTCGACGACGAGGCCGACGCGCTCCGTGCCGGTCGAGATGACGACGACCTTCTGGTGCACGTCGGGTTTCGTGCCGGTGCGGAAAAGGTCGCGCAAGCGCAGGAACGGCACCAGGCTGTCACGCAGCGAGATGAAGCTGCGGCCGCGCGAGCGCAGATCCTCCTCGAGCGACAGTTCGAGGCATTCCTCGACGGCGGAAAGCGGGATGACGTAACGGCCCGCGCCGACACGCACCAGCAGTCCGTCGATAATGGCAAGTGTCAGCGGAATGCGCAGCGACACTTCCGAACCCTGCCCGGGCACGCTGACGATATCGATTGCGCCGCGAAGCTCTTCGACCGTCTTCTTGACCACGTCCATGCCGACGCCGCGGCCGGACAGATTGGTGATCGCGGCGGCCGTCGAAAAGCCGGGAGCAAAGATCAGTTGCAAGAGCTCGGGGTCCGAAAGCGGCTGGCCCGGATGGATAAGGCCGGAGGATTCCGCCTTGGCGCGGACCCGTTCACGGTTGATGCCGCGGCCGTCGTCCTTGATCGAGATAATCACCTCGCCACCGGCCTGACGGGCCGAAAGCGTTATCGTGCCGGCCTTAGCCTTGCCGGCGGCAAGGCGGTCGGCGGGCACTTCGAGGCCGTGATCGATCGAGTTGCGCACCAGGTGCACCAGCGGATCGGCCAGCCGCTCGATCACCGTTTTGTCGACCTCGGTGCTCTCGCCCTCCATCACCAGCTCGATCACCTTGCCGGTCTCGCGGGCAAGATCGTGGACAAGACGGCGAAAGCGGGAGAAGAGGGTTGCGACCGGCACCATCCGCAGCACCATCATCGTGTCGCGCAATTCGCCGGACAGACGTTCGATTTCTTCCGAGACGGAACGCAGCGCGATATCGGTGCTGGCGCTGGCGAGCTGGCTGAGGCGCGATTGCGCGATGACGAGCTCCCCGACGCGGTCCATCAGTTCGTCCAAGCGCTCTGCCGGGACGCGCACGTTTTCGGCAGCCTTCGCCTGGCTGGCGGCGGGCGCCTCACGCTTGACGGGGACCGCTTCGACGGGGCGAAATTCCTGCACGGCGACCGCCGGGACAGGCGGTGACGATACTGAGACGGCAGCGGCAGGCACCGGCTTTGCCTCGACCGGAGCAGCCATTGCCGCTGCCGCGCCGTCGATCTCCTCGACGCTGAGTTCCATGTCGTCGAGCACGAAGATGAAGACGTCGTCGATCGCCGAACGGTCCTGCTCGCTCATCAGCGTCACATCCCAGGAAACATAGAGTTCCGTCGGAGTGAGCTCGTCGAGGGGCGGAATGGCCGAAGTGTCGGCTCGCACGGTGCATTCGCCGAGATCGCGCAGTTCGTCCAGCAGACCGAGCGGATTGGTGCCGTTGGCCATCGAATTGGCCGGCAGGCTGAAGCGGATGCGCCAGCTGTTCTTCGTCTTCTTCGCCGACGCCTCTTGCACGGGCGCTGCGACGGCGGCCGTCGCTGTGGCGGGCGCCGCAGCCTTGGCGCCGACCGCGGCCTGCAGCTGTGCCAGAAGCTTGTGCCCGGTGTCGCCGTGATCGGCGTCGGGCTGTTCGACCAGGGCACGCATATGGTCCTGGGCGGCGAGAACGGCGGCGACGAGTTCCCTGGTCGCCGCGACCTCGCCCTTTCGGACGCGGTCGAAGGCCGTTTCGCAATGGTGGGTGAAGGCGGCGAGCGCCTCGAAACCGAACATCGCGCCCGATCCCTTGAGCGTGTGAAGCCCGCGAAATACCGCGTCGACGAGATCCTTATTGTCGAGTTGGTGAGTGAGGTCGAGAAGACCGGCCTCGATCGCTTCGAGGCATTCGGCAGCCTCCATGCGGAATACGGCGACGGGGTCGAGCGTACTCATCTTCCGAGGACCTTCTTCACGATCTTCACGAGACTTTCCGGGTCGAACGGCTTGGTCAGCCAGCCAGTCGCGCCGGCAGCCTTGGCACGTGCCTTGAGATCGGCGTCGGATTCCGTCGTTAGAAAGATAATCGGAACACCGGCCTGCGCCGGCAGCTTGCGCAATTCCTCGATCATCGTTAGCCCGTCCATGACAGGCATGTTGAGATCGGTCACGATCAGATCGAAGCTGCTGCCCTTGGCCGCCATGAGGCCTTCCGCCCCGTTGACCGCTTCGGTGACGCTGTAGCCGGCATTGGTCAGCGTGACCTTTGTAGTCAGGCGGATGCTGGCGGAATCGTCTACGGTCAGGATGTTGGCACTCATAATGTCACCTCTTTATGCAACCAGAACTTTAAGTCTTCATGATCGAAGGATTCGATGAAACCGGCGCGCTCAAGTACCTTCAGCACTGAGCCGCTGGCGGGAGAAGAAAGACTGACCGTCTTCCCCTCAGATTTTGCTTGACGACGCGCTGATTCCATAAGCTGGATGAAACTCAAATCAACTTCAGCGTCAGCTGGAATGCTAACTACAATGCCATTTCTAACGCGAAGTTCTTCACTGAGCTTGGAATGTATTTCGGCCGCATGGCGAATGTTTAGCGCCTCCGCCAGACTTATAGGTTCACAATATTGGCTTTGAGTATCCAATGCAGCCTCCTGGCCCCGAGAAATACTTACTACCCTAAGAGGACTCTCACGACAGCGTTAATACAGAGTAAACAGCGGTTGTAGAAAACTGTCGTGTACGCGGACCGCGACTCCTAATTCTCATCCTGGATAAGTTGTATCCGTCTAGAAACTTAGAGAAATAAACAAAGTGAAAACAGACTATTAAATAATCTCTTTTGGCTGGGAACTGTATCGAGCCCCTCATTCAGACCTCATTAATCACAACGCAGGCGAGTCTGTTGCGTTTACCTGACATTTCCATTCTGCCCGTAAAAATAGAGTCAAATGGCCTGCGTTTTTAAGAAAAGGTATAAAAGTGGCACACGCTCTGGTATCATCCGACGCTGCAGCCTACAGATCGGGGCGGGGGATCACTCAGACCCTGGAATCTGCCCGCTGCCAAGTCGAGGAGCGTTTTCTCGAGGGCGGCTCGGTGCTGCTGTCGGTGATGGATGTCCTCAACCGCCTGCTGAATTCGCTCGAAAGTGTCGCCAAGGCACTCGATGACAACGAGGCGAGCGATACCAGCGCCGATCTCCGCGCCACGGTGGAAAGCCTGACTGCATTGCCGGTCACCGAAGAAAATCGCCAGCAGGCGCTCATCTCGTTGGCGCAAACCGGCAGGGAACTGCGCAAGCATGTCGCCGACATGCAGGAGACGATGCGTTATCTCAGAACCTTTGCCGTGACCGTCAAGATCACCGGCGCCGGCCTTGCGGAATTCGCCGGCTTTGCTCAAGAGATCCTGGAACGAATCTATTCGGGCACCGACGAGGTCAATCGCTTCGCCGCCCATCTCGACAGCCTCGAGAAAGAGGTCAAACTCGCCGCCTCCTTCGGTGTCAGCGTTTCCAAAGGCTACGCCGATACCGTTCCCGCCGTCGCCCGAGCCCTGCGCGATGATGCCGCCAAGATCGCCGAACATCGCAAGAACCTCGGCGTCATCGCCCGTGAGGTCGGCGCGATTGCACGCGGCGTCCAGAGCAAGGTCAGCTCGACTCTGTCGGCCCTGCAGATCGGCGATATCACCCGTCAGCGCATCGAGCATGTACAAGCAACCTTTTCGCTGCTTGAAGATTTCCTCGCCGGCGAAGATGGCGCAAGGCTCGACGCCGGTGCGCGCCAGCGTCTCCAGAATGTCGTTCACCATCTGACCGCGGCGCAGATGAGCGACATGTGCGTCAATTTCCAGCGGGATTCGGAGAACGTCGTCAAGACGATTGCGAGTTTCGACCACGACATGCGGGAAATCCTCAAGCTGCGCGATCAAATGGGCACCGAAAGCGGCGAAACCGGCGGCAATTTCATGCGCGCACTGGAATCCAGCGTTTCCGCCGCCCACGAGATCGTCAAGCAGGTCGACGCGGCAAGCCGGCAGGCCGACCAGCTAAGCCATTCGACAATCGGCACGGCCGCCAAGCTTTCCGAAGCCATCACCAACATCCGCGTTGTCAGGACCGACATCCATTACATGGCTTTGAACACCAATCTGCGCTGCAGCCGGCTTGGAGAGGAAGGCAAATCGATCAATGTCGTCACCGCCGAGCTGCGTATCTTCGCCGGCAAGCTCGATGAATCCGCCGACGCCATCGTCAACGGCCTGCCCGCGCTCGAAGCCGCCGCCGGGCGCGTGGCTCCCGCCACGGACGCCGCGGCCGGCGGACTGGGCGAGAGCCTGACCTCGGCCGTCGGCAACATCCGCTCCGCGGCTAATGTCATGGAAAATGAGCTGAAGGTGCTCGCCGAGAACGGCCGCGAGGTCGCCACCAAGATCGGCCAGCTGATCGGCAAGCTCGACTTTCAGCACGAACTCGGCGATGTCCTTGCCCGCTGCGCCAATGTGCTCGAAGACGTCGCCGGCACCGATGTCGCCGATATCTCCGATTTCGCGGAGGCCATCGCACCGCTCGACCGTAAGATCTTCAAGCTCTACACGATGATCCAGGAGCGCAACATTCATCGCGACATCATCCCGGCGAGCGAGGAAAGCATTCCAGCGCCCGCCGAGACCGCCAAAGCCGAAAGCGACGAGGATCTTTTCGCCGACGCGCTGTTCTAGAGCATGTCTCGCAAAGCTGTGCAGCGGTTGTTTTGCGATAAAGACATGCAGAAAAACAAGGACCGAAAGCACGATACGCGAATCTGAAAGATCGCGACATGCTTTAGAAAATGAAACGCGCGGTGGCTATCGCCGCCGGAATTTGTTGGCGGCATCGATCGCCGCCTTCTGCTGATCGTCCTCGATCCCGAGATAGAAATCCTCGAGCGCCGGATCGGCAAGCCCGGCACGGCGTGACAGCACATACCACTTCGCCGCCTCGATCGGATTCGGCGGCGTGCCGATGGCGTTGATGTAGAGATGGGCGAGTTTGTTCTGCGCAACGACATTGCCGCCATTGGCGGCAAGTTTCAGCCATTCGAAACCCTTGACGTAATCCTTGGGGCCACCGACGCCGTTGACGAGCCAGATGCCGAGATCGAGCTCGGCCGTGTCGAAACCGGCGCGCGCGGCGCGCGCCATCCACTCGCGGGCGAGCTGCTTCTTTTCCTCCGGCAGGTCCTTCAGCGTCGCATAGATCTGCGCCACGGCATATTGCGAATCCGCAATGCCCTGTTCGGCCGATTTCTCGTAGAACGGTAGCGCGAGCTTCAGCCCCTTTTCGCCGGGATTGTCGGCGACCACAATCTGCGCCCAGTTGAATTCGGCCGAAGGATTGCCGGCCTCGGCCGCCTTGCGCATATAGTCGTCGGCTTTGACCTTATCGCGCGGCACACCCTGGCCTTCCATCAGCATCAGCGCATATTTGAACATCGCCGCAGGATCGCCGCCTTCGGCCGCCTTGCCGTACCAGAAGGCAGCGCCTTTCACATCCTTCTTGACGCCGAGGCCTTGCGAGAGGATTTCGCCGATCAGCGTCTGCGCCGCCGGATCGCCGAGCTGGGCGCGCGGCAGCGCCTTATCCATTGCCGTCAGATAATATCCGCGCTGATAGGCGCCATACGCCTCGTCGATCGGCCCTTTGTAATCCTTCTCGGGCGGGAGGTCGGGCAGCTTCGCGCCCATGCGATCGAAAACGCCGACACCGTCCGAGGGCTTCACATCCCCGTTGGTGAGCCGGTCGGTGCGAAAGCTTGACGCCGGCGCAGTACCCGGCTGGCTGATGACGCTGTCCGGTGCCTGCGCCACAGCGATATCAGACCCGCCCGCAGTGAGGGCGACTATGCTGGCAAGCAGATATTTCAAAGGGCGGGCGGGCAGGATCGGCATGAGCGGGATTTCAATCCTCAAACCGTGGCGCTTTTTCGTCAAGCAGAGCATTGATCTTGGCAACGATGGACGGCGCTCGGCCGGGCTCCCCGAAGACCGCCAGCCGCAGCGCCACGAACTCTGCTCCGGTCTCGGCGACGGCAAGAGCAGACGCCGGATCGGTGCCGCCCATGACGATGCAGGGGATTTCGATCATCGAGGCCCACCATTCGCCGAGCGCAAGGTTCTTGGGATGCGCCTCCGGCTTGATATCCCCATCGAGCTTGCCAAAGAAGATATAATCCGGCCTGGCTTCGCCGATCTCCAGCGCATTGTGCCGGTCGCTGGCATTGCCGCCGCCGACGATCAGCTTCGGAGCGTGTTTGTCGATCGCCTCCGACAGTGCCTGCGCGTTGCCGGTAAGATGCAGGCCATCGGCCTTCGCCCGACCCGCCACGCGGCTGTCGCCTGCAATCAGCGCGGCGGCCCCCGCATCCTGGATCACCGGCACCAGCTTTTCGGCATGTTTCTGGAAGGCGCCATCGTCGAGCCCGTATTGCGGCACGATGACGGAGGCGACATCGCCGCCCTTCAGTGCATCGGCGACGATCCTTGCCTGTTCATCGGCGTCGGCGATATCAGGGACGATGAGCACCAGGCGGCAGCGGTTTTCGGCTTCGGTCATGAGGTCTTTCCGTTTCCTGCGAATTCCCTTCTCGAAAGGACGGATCCGCACTCGTTTTGTGTGAGTAGTTCCGTTAGAGGAGGCTTGCAAGAGGAGGACGTCGAAAGCATGCCGCAGGACTTGTCATTCTACTACGCCGCCGTGCCCGCAGTTCTGCTCGTCGGCCTCGCAAAAGGCGGCATGGGCGACGCTTTGTCGCTGATCGGCCTGCCCTTTCTCGCTCTGGTCGTCTCGCCGCTCGAAGCGGCGGCGATCCTGCTGCCGATCCTGGTCTTCATGGACATGATCTCGCTCGGCATCTGGCGCAGGCATGGCGATTGGGCGACACTGAAGATCATGCTGCCGGGCGCAATTCTCGGTATTGCCCTCGGCTGGGCGACCTCGGCGCTCGTTCCCGGCAACGTCCTGCGCGTCGTCATCGGCGCGGTGACGATCCTCTTCTGCCTGCGCTATTTCTGGAACAATTTCGGCCCCGGCGCCAGCAAGACGATCCCGCCGCGCGGACAGCGGCCGGTCGCCGCCGGTCTCTGGGGGACGTTTTCGGGATATGGCAGCTTCGTTGCCCATGCCGGCGGGGCGCCGTTTCAGATCTATGCCCTACCGCTCAAACTGGAGCCGCGCGAATATACCGGCACCAGCGTGCGCTTCTTCGCAATCCTCAACGCCATCAAGCTCATTCCCTACTTTGCCCTCGGCCAGCTCGACACACAGAACCTTGCGACCTCCGCCACGCTCTTGCCTTTCGCGCCGCTCGCCACTCTTGCCGGCGCCTGGTGCGTGCGCCGCATGAAGCCGCAGATCTTTTATCCCTTCATGTATACGATGGCGCTGATCGCGGCCCTTCTGATCATGCGCGAGGGCCTCGGCTAGTAAGCGCGGCGGCACGCTGCAATGCACAATTTCCTTGCTGCAACGGCCGGTTTGACGTAGCGTTCCCGCCATGTCGAACACGGACCCTTTCTCTGCGATTGCCGACCCGAACCGGCGCTTTCTGCTGGAGGAATTGCGGCGCGCGCCGCGCACCGTCAACGAGCTTGCCGAGGGCCTGCCGATCAGTCGTCCCGCTGTCTCGCAGCATCTGAAGGCACTGCTCGACAGCAATCTTGTCTCCGTGACCTCGGAAGGTACGAAACGCATCTATGCGGTCAACAACCGCGGCTTTGACAAGCTCAATCTGTGGCTAGATCAGTTCTGGGCCTGACCGCACCTCCCATAACACCCCGGACGCAATCATTATAACGTCATTTGCTGCAAGCAGACGCAAACGCGCCAGCCGCAACGTCACAAAGCATCGGGCTGGCGCAATTCTGGTGTAATCACCGGTTCTTGCAAATTTTAGGCGGAATGGATGGATTTACCTCTTGCGCAAGATGATCGACCGGCGACCCTTGGGAAGATTAATGGACGGATGACTTGAGACGCTGAATCTCGTCCTTGATGCGCAGCTTGCGGCGCTTGCATTCGGCAATTTCTGTATCGGAGATAGAGGGAGCTGTTCTGAGTGCATGCAACTCCTCCTCAAGAGCGACATGCTTTTTGTGGAGTGATTCAAGATGAGCTTCAACTGTCATTTGACCCTTCCTTCCTCTTACCCTCCCCGACCATCGTCGTCGGGGATCAAGGTGTCAACGGGGCGGACTGTGACATATTTTTGACGGCTTGTCGAAGGCGAAAAGATGAAGAAGAGATGGCAAATTCATGATCAAGACTAACTAGCCGTTACCCGTATTTGGTGATAGGAGCTTGCGGAAATCATCGGCAGATCGGACAAGGTCCGAGGACGATAACGGGGAATGCATATGGCCGATCAGGAACAGGCGGAAATCAGGCTCATGGTGGCGCGTCTGCGCCAGGAGCACGAGGATTTCGACGCTGCAATCAACGCCATGATCGAGACCGGATGCGACGCTCTGCGAATCCAGCGCATGAAGAAGAAGAAGCTCGTCATCAAGGACAAGCTCTCCAAGCTGGAAGACCAGATCGTTCCCGATATCATTGCCTGAAAGGAACGGTCGCAGGATGACAGATAGACCACTCGTCGCCATCATCATGGGCAGCCAATCCGATTGGGAGACCATGAAGAACGCGGCTGACACGCTGGAAGCGCTGGAAATCGCTTATGATGCGCGCATCATCTCAGCGCACCGTACGCCCGAGCGCATGATGAATTTCGCCAAGGGCGCGCGTGCGGAAGGCTTCAAGGTCATCATCGCCGGCGCCGGCGGCGCAGCACACCTGCCGGGCATGACCGCATCGATGACGCCGCTGCCGGTCTTCGGCGTGCCGGTCCAGTCGAAGACCATGTCCGGCCAGGACAGCCTTCTTTCCATCGTGCAGATGCCGGCCGGCATTCCGGTTGGGACCCTCGCCATAGGCAAGGCGGGTGCGGTCAACGCCGCTCTTCTCGCCGCCGCCGTGCTGGCCCTTTCCGACGAAGAGATTGCCGACCGGCTCGACGAATGGCGCGAGCGCCAGAGTGCTGCCGTCGCCGAATATCCAATGGACGACCAATGACCATAGGAACGATCGGCATTGTCGGCGGCGGCCAGCTCGGCCGCATGCTGGCCATCGCAGCCGCCAGATTGAATTTCCGCACTGTCATCCTCGAGCCGCAGCTCGACTGCCCCGCCGCCCAACTGGCGAACCGGCAGATCGTCGCCGCCTATGACGATCCGGCGGCACTGGCCGAACTGGCAGACGCCTGCGATGTCGTCACCTACGAATTCGAGAACGTGCCCGTCGCGGCCGCCGAAGCGCTCTCGGCAAGCATCGCCGTCTATCCACCTGCCAAGGCGCTCGAGGCCGCCCAGGACCGGCTCGTCGAAAAACGCTTCCTCAACAGCTGCGGCATATCAACCGCTCGCTTTCATGCGGTCGACAGCCAGGCCGATCTCGAAACCGCGCTGAAAGATTTCGGCGGCCAGGGCGTGCTGAAGACCCGCCGTCTCGGTTATGACGGCAAGGGGCAGAAGGTTTTCCGCTCGCCCGCCGACAATCCTGACGGCGCCTATGCCGCGCTCGGGGCCGTACCGCTCATCCTCGAAAGCTTCGTCGCCTTCGAGCGCGAGGTCTCGATCATCGCCGCGCGTGCCGCGGATGGAACGGTCGTCTGCTTCGATCCCGCCGAGAATGTCCACCGCAACGGCATCCTCCACACCTCGACCGTTCCGGCCGCAATCTCGGCGACGACAGCGGAGGCCGCGCGTCGATCGGCCGAAAAGATTCTCGCCGCGTTGAACTATGTCGGCGTGATCGGCATCGAATTCTTCGTGCTCGCCGACGGCGGCCTGATCGCCAACGAGATGGCGCCGCGCGTCCACAATTCCGGTCACTGGACGGAAGCCGCCTGCGTCGTCAGCCAGTTCGAGCAGCATATCCGCGCTGTCGCCGGCCTGCCGCTCGGCAATGGCGAGCGGCACTCCGACTGCGTCATGCAGAATCTGGTCGGCGACGATATCCTTGCCGTTCGCGACTGGCTGCAGCGTCCCGACACGCTGGTTCACCTCTATGGCAAGAACGAGTGGCGCCCCGGCCGTAAAATGGGTCACGTCACGACATTGGGCCCGAAATTGCCGGTTTCGCGGTGAGAAAACGGCCGTGCGGCTTGGGAAAAACACCGTCACGTGGTTGACACGCTGGAGGTGACGGGGTATCTGCACCCCCACCTAAAGAGCGCGCTCCGACGGCGCGCTTTTGATTGTTAAAGTTACGGGCGAATGTGAATTCCCCCATAGAGATCGCGGATCAGAAAAATGAAGATCAAGAATTCGCTCAAGTCGCTCAAGGCTCGTCACCGTGACAACCGTCTGGTTCGTCGCAAGGGCCGCATCTACATCATCAACAAGCTGAACCCGCGCTACAAGGCTCGTCAGGGCTGATTGCGCATCCGGATCGTGCGCCGCGCAGATTGCGCCGACGGACATCCGGTGGTCGCTGCGGTGATCACGTCTAATTTGTTTGATCTTCGGCGCTGGCGGACTAATATGTCCGCCATGCGCTTTTTTGCTTTGACGTCAGCGGTGCTGCCGCTCGCCTTCATCCTTTCCACCCCCCCGTTTCCGGCCGCCGCGGCCGAAAAGAACGTCATTGTCGAGCGGAGGGATGCCAGTAGTACGCCGAAGCAGCGTCTCGACCAGCTCTTCAGTCAGCTGAAGCGCGAGCGTGATCCTGACAAGGCCAGCAGCATCGCCAATGAAATTCGTCTGGAATGGAATGACTCCGGCAGTGCGACCGTGAACCTGCTGATGCAATGGGCCGACAAGGCGATCGAGGAAAAGCGCAATCCCGCCGCTCTCGATTTCCTCGACGAGGCGATTGCCCTCAAACCCGATTATGCCGAGAGCTGGAATCGCCGCGCCACGCTGAATTTCGTCATGGGCAATTACCGCAAGTCGATGTCCGACATCGAGCATGTGCTGGATATCGAGCCGCGCCATTTCGGCGCGCTCTCCGGCATGGCCGCGATCCTCAGCAATTCCGGCAATGACCAATTGACGCTGAAGGCCTGGGAACGGTTCCTCGATATCTATCCCGCCGATCGCACCGCGCAGGAGCAGGTCAACATGCTTGCGGAAAAACTGGCCGGCAATCGAACCTGAAGCAGGCTCACCGAGCTTGACCTGCGGCCAGAGCGCACAATTTTAGAAACTGTCGAGGGAATTTGACACGACCATCCCCCGCAAAATCCATCGATCATCGCCGTTAAGATCATGCTTGCCGAAGTTTCCGCTCTTCTCGCCCCGCTCGCCGCCGCTATGGGCTACTCCTCTTACAAGGCCCGGCAATTCGAACAGACCTATCCGAATATCGGCGAATTGACGGATGTCGGCGGCTATCGCATGAACGCCGTCCATGTCGAGCGTCCCCAAAATGCGGATCTGCCGGCCCTCGTCTTCATTCACGGCGCCAGCGGCAATCTGCTCGATCAGCTCGTCGCCTTTCGCGCCCCGCTCGATGGCCGGGCGGAAATGCTGTTCGTCGATCGTCCCGGTCACGGTTATTCCGAACGCGGCGGCCCTGAGAACGCCGTCCCCTCCGGCCAGGCCGACGCAATCGCCCGACTGATGGAAAAGTGCAGCATCGAGAAGGCGATCATCGTCGGCCATTCCTTCGGCGGTGCGATCACCGCCGCCTTCGGACTACGCCATCCGGATAAGACCGCCGGTCTGCTCTTCCTCGCACCCGCCACCCATCCGTGGCCCGGCGGCATCGACTGGTATTATCATGTGGCAACCGTGCCGGTCATCGGTTGGCTCTTCAACCACGCCATCGTCGTTCCGCTTGGACTGAGCCGGCTGGAGCGCGGCACGCTGAATGTCTTCCGTCCCAATCCACGCCCTGCCGACTACATCGAAAAAACCGGCCCATCGCTGGTGCTGCGGCCGCGCACCTTCCACAACAATGCCGCCGATTTCAAAAGACTGCTCGCCTATGTGAAGGAGCAGTCGCCGCTCTATTCGCAGATCACCGCGCCGACCGTCATCATCACAGGCGACCGCGACGAGATCGTCTGGGAACACCTGCATTCGCGCGGCCTCGCCCGCGATATAGCAGGCTCCGAACTCGTGACTGTCGGCGGCGTGGGCCATAAGCCGGATTATCTCGCCACCGACGTCGCTATCGCCGCCATGGAAAAGATCGCCGGCGAGCCGCGCGACCTCCAGGCGGCCGCCCGCCGCGCCGAAGAGCGGCTCGCCGCCTCTCTCCGCGATCAGGCGATCCAAATCCAGCCGTCGCTCATGCCCGGCGCTCTCCACGGCGGTTGATCTCTGCGGCGGTGTCCCTGTTGGACATTCGGCCGGCTTCCTCGCACAAAGCCTGTTCCCCGCATTGCCGCGGGCCGCAGCAGCCCCATATGTCTTTCCGTTGTTGTCCATAGGAGGGGAAATCATGGGCCGCCTGCATATCGGGACGATCTCCATCATATCGGCATTGTCGCTGAGCCTGACTGCGACTTTCGCGGCATCGCCCGCGCCAGTCGAAGCCGAACACGGGATGGTCGTCACCGCCCAGCATCTGGCGACCGATGTCGGCGTCGAGGTGCTGAAGAGCGGCGGCAACGCCGTCGATGCGGCGGTCGCCGTCGGTTATGCACTGGCGGTCGTCTATCCCTCGGCCGGCAATCTCGGCGGCGGCGGCTTCATGACCATCCGCCTGAAAGACGGCACCAAGACCTTCCTCGATTTCCGCGAGCGCGCGCCGATCGCCGCGACGAAGACCATGTATCTCGATGCAAAGGGCGATATCGTGCCGCGGGCCAGCCTTGACGGCTATCTCGCCGTCGGCGTCCCCGGCTCCGTCATGGGTTTCGAGACGGCGCGCGAGAAATACGGCACCCGCTCACGCCAGGACCTGATCGGGCCTGCGCTCCGTTTCGCCAAGGAGGGCTTCATGCTGGAACAGGGTGACGCGGCGATCCTTGCCGGCAGCGCCAAGCGCCTTGCCAAGGACGAGACGGCGGCGAAGATTTTCCTGAAACCGGACGGCAAGCCCTATGGCTCCGGCGAAAAGCTTGCGCAGCCGGATCTCGCTGCGGTCCTTGCGGCCATCTCGGAAAAAGGACCCGAGGCCTTCTATAAGGCCGCCCCCGCCGAAGCGATCGTAAATGCGAGCCAGGCCAAGGGCGGCATCCTCGCCAAGGAGGATTTCGAGCAATACACCGTCCGCGAGCTGAAGCCGATCGAGTGCAATTACCGCGGCTACGACATCATCTCCTCGCCACCACCCTCCTCCGGCGGCGTCATCATCTGCGAGATCCTCAACGTCCTCGAAGGTTATCCGCTCTCCTATCTCGGCTACGCCTCGGCTGAAACCGTGCATGTGATGGTCGAGGCGATGCGCTACGCCTATGTCGACCGCAACGCCGCGCTCGGCGATCCCGATTTCGTCGAGAACCCGGTCGAGAAAATGCTCGACAAGAGCTACGCCAAGGAGATCGCAGCAAAGATCGATCCCTACAAGGCCGGGACTTCGGCCAACCTGAAACCGCTCGGCGGCAAGGAAAGCAACGAGACGACCCATTATTCGATCATTGACGACGAGGGCAATGCGGTTGCCGTCACTTATACGCTGAACGGCTCCTTCGGCGCGGCGGTCGTGGCACCCGGCACCGGCGTTCTGCTCAACAACGAGATGGACGATTTCACTTCCAAACCGGGTGTGCCGAACCTTTATGGCCTCGTTCAGGGCGAAGCCAACGCCATCGCTCCGAAGAAGACGCCGCTCTCCTCGATGAGCCCGACGATCGTCACCCGCGACGGCAAGCCCTTCATGGTGATCGGCAGCCCCGGCGGCTCGCGCATTATCACCATCACGCTGGAGGCGATTTTGAATGTCGTCGACTTCGGCATGGATATCAGCCAGGCCGTCAACGCGCCGCGGTTTCATCACCAATGGCAGCCAGACAAGGTCTATCTCGAGCCCTATGCGCTTTCGCCGGATACGGAAAAGATGCTTGCGGCGATGGGCTATAGCTTCGACGGCGGCAACGATGCGCCGCTCTGGGGTCAGGCCGCCGGCATCCTCGTCGGCGGCAAAAGGCTTGCCACCATCGAAAAGGGCGGCGGCGCACGTTACAACGGCGCTATGGACGCCCGCGCGACGGAAGGCTCGGCGCGCGGCTATTGACGGTCGGCGAGCCGCCGGGCATAGGCGCAAAGGTCATTCATGTCACGGTGACAAAGTCACCGTTCACAAACCGTTTGCCCCGTCCTATGCAGGAGCGACGCCGCAAGCAGGACGATTCTCGAATGGTCAGCATTGAAATGATTGTTGCCGCCCGCGCTCGACTGCGCGGTCGCGCACGCCGAACGCCGCTTCTCTCCTCCCCCTTCCTGAACGAGATCGCCGGCCGGCGCCTGTTCGTGAAGGCGGAATGCCTGCAGCATTCGGGTTCCTTCAAGTTTCGCGGCGGCTGGTCTGCCGTCTCCGGCCTCGACCCGGCCGTACGCACGCGCGGCGTCATCGCCTTCTCCTCGGGCAATCATGCGCAGGGCGTCGCCCTTGCCGCCAAGCTGCACGGCGTGCCCGCCGTCATCATCATGCCGAGCGATGCGCCGAAGCTGAAGATCGCCAACACCCGCGCCTTCGGCGCCGAAGTCGTGCTCTACGACCGCGCCAATGAGGATCGCGACGAAATCGGCGCCCGGCTCTCCGCCGAGCGCGGCCTGACGCTGATCAAGCCTTTCGACGAACCGCTTGTCATTGCCGGCCAAGGCACGACTGGCCTCGAAATCTCCGAACAGGCGGAAGAAGAAGGTGTAACGGAAGCCGAGGTGCTTGTTCCCTGCGGCGGCGGCGGATTGACGTCCGGCATCGCGCTCGCCCTCGAAGCCAGCGCCCCCGGCTTTCGCGTCCGTCCCTGCGAGCCCAGGGACTTCGACGATACCACCCGCTCGCTCGCCTCCGGCAGGATCGAGCGCAACGCCTCGATGTCGGGTTCGATCTGCGATGCGATCATCACGCCGCAGCCCGGCAACATCACCTTTCCGATCTTGAAGCGCCTCGCCGGCGCCGGCATCGTCGTCACCGACGACGAGGCGCTGCGCGCCATGGCGCTCGCCTTCGTCAGGCTGAAGATCGTCGTCGAGCCGGGCGGCGCCGTGGCGCTGGCTGCCGCTCTTTTCCATGGCGAGGCGCTGGAAAGCGATACCGTCGTCGCCGTCACCTCCGGCGGCAATGTCGATACCGACATCTTCGCCATGGCGTTGGAACGCTTCGGCTGAGTATCAGAGCGGCTTCATGGTGATCGGGCCCTGCGCTCGCGGGATAATCGAGATATCAGCCTGCCGTCCCGTGCAGCACGCCATGCACGGACTGTAGAACCAGCGCGCCAAGCCGCGCCGCAGCCGGTTGCAGCTCGGCTTCGGCTCTGTGCAGCACCAGACCGAGCTTCGGCAGCTCAGGCAGGCCGATTGCCTCTGGTGCGAGCGCCCGGACCTTCGCCGGCAGGCCGATCGGTGTGCGGATAGTCAAGCCGAGGCCGGCCGCCGTCGCTGCCCAGAGGCCGCCGAGACTGGGGCTGACGAAGGCGAGCCGCCAGGAGATTCCCGCCGCGTCGAGCGCCTTGGTCGCCGCACTGCGCAACAGGCATGGCGCCTCCAGCGAGGCAAGCGGCATCGGTTCGCCGCTTGCCACATGCCAGCCGAGCTGTCCCTCGGCAGGCCCGATCCAGCACATCGGCACCTCGCCGATGCGCTCGCAATGCGCCGAAAGCGTCCCGTCGCTCCAGGCAAGCGCCAGATCGAGCTTGCCTGAGGTGACCCGCTCGAGCAGTTCGGCATTGCGCACCACCCGCGCCTCGATGCGGACCTTCGGGTGGGCGCGCGCGAAACGGCCGAGCACCTCAGGCAACAAGGTCTCGCCGAAATCCTCCTGCAGACCGAGCCGCACCCAGCCTTCCAGCTCGCCGCTGTGCACGGCCGCCGCCGCCTCGTCATTGAGATCCAGCAACCGTCTGGCATAACCGAGCATCGTTTCGCCGGCGTCGGTCAGCGCCAGCCCGCGGCCCGCCTTGCGGAAGATAGGCGTGCCCGCCTGCTCCTCCAGCTTCTTCAGCTGCGCGCTGACCGCTGACGTCGAACGCCCCAGTTTTTCCGCCGCCTTGGCGAAATTGCCGAGCTCCATGCCGGTCGAAAAGGTCCGAAGCACATCGAGATCGAAAATCGTTCGCCGCATCGTATCATTCCATTTTTTAGGACAGTTGATCCATAAAATTCTGATTTTCAGCATCATCGTGTGCTGCGATGATGCTGCTGTCAAGGCCGACGGCCCGAACCATGGAGATCCCAATGCCCTTCGTCCGCATCTCTCTTCGCAAAGGCAAGTCGCAAGAATATCTCCGAGCGCTTGCCGACAACGTCCAGCGCGCACTGGTCGAGACCTTCGATGTGCCCGAGAACGACCGCTTCCAGGCCATCCATCAGCATGACGAGAATGAGCTGATCTTCGACCGCAGCTATCTCGCCGGCCCGCGCTCGGACGATTTCGTCTATATCTCGATCACCATAGGCCGGCCGCGAACGGCGGAAATGAAGGCAGCGCTGTATCGGCGGCTCGCCGAGCTGCTGGCCCAATCGCCGGGCCTGCGGTCAGAAGACTTGATGATCGTCGTCAGCACCAGCGCGTCTGAGGACTGGTCCTTCGGTGCCGGCATCGCCCAGATGACCGATCCGGACTGGCGACTGCGTGCAGTGGAGAAACGCTCATGATGGCCATGCAATACGGCTTCACCCTGCCAGCCGATTACGACATGTCGATCATCGAGCGCCGCATCTGCGAAAAAGGACCGCTGCTCGACGGCTTTCCCAATCTCGGCTTCAAGGCCTATCTCAGCGCCCGCAAGAACGAGATCGGCAGCCACGACAATCTTTACGCGCCTTTCTATCTCTGGCAGAGACCGGAGGGAGCAAGCGACTTCCTCTGCGGCCCGGGCTTCGAGGCAGTCACCGGCGCCTTCGGCTGGCCCGAGGTGAGTACCTGGATTGTGTGGCAGGCGGAAGTCTCGCCCGACATTGCGGCGTCCCGGTTTGCCACGCGCGATATCCTTCGGACGCAAGCCTATGCGTCGCTTGCCGATCTCCGCCGGGCCGAAAGCGCTGCAACCGAAGCCGATCTGGCGAGAGGCGCACTTGCCTCCATCTCCGGCTTCGAGCCGACGACATGGACGCGCGTCCGCTTCAGGCTATGGCGGGAGATTTCCGAGATCGGCAGGCATACGCAGGCCTATCGAGTCGGCCATCTATCCCTGCCTCGGCCTTGAATCAGGCCGTTGCCCGGCGGTAGAAGGCAAGCGACCCGGCAAGGGCGAGCAGCGCGCCGCCGCAGGCCCGTTCCAGCCACAAGGCGCCTGACGTTTTCAGGAAACGGACCGCCTGCGAGCCGAAGAAGGCGTAGCCGAACATGATGATGAAATCGAGCGCAGCGAAGACGAGGGCGAGCAGCATATACTGCGCCGTCTGCGGCTGGGCGGGATCGATGAACTGCGGCAGAAAGGCGGAGAAGAAGAGATAGCCCTTCGGGTTCGTCGCCGCGACCATGAAACTCTTCAGCCCGATCGAAAAGGACGATCTCATGGCCGCCTCATCGGATTTCAGTGCCGCATCGATCGCGCCCTTCGAACTCAAGAGCATGATGCCGAGAAAGGCGAGATAGGCAGCCCCCGCCCATTTCAGCATCGAGAACCAGAATTCCGATGCCGCAAGCAGCGCGCCGAGTCCGACAGCCACAGCGCCGATCAGAACGAAATCCGAAAGTACCGCGCCGACCATGCCGGCGATCGCGCGGCGCAGCCCATGCCGAGAACCATTTGTCAACGCCAGCAGCACTGTCGGCCCCGGGGTCGCGATACCGACGAAGGAAACGGCCGCAAAAGCCAAAAGAGTGACGACATCCATGGTGATCCCTCCAAATCCGGAGATCGAGACTTGCATGCGCCGCAACCCTTGGCAATGCCTCGTCACATGAACGAAAAAAGCCCGCCGCCTTTCTCAGGCAGCGGGCTTCATCACGGATGCGATCGGATCAGATGCCGCTCTGGCCGTCCGAACCGATATAGGCGATGCGAAGCATGTTGGTGGCGCCGGGCGTGCCGAGCGGCACGCCGGCCGAGATGATGATGCGATCGCCCGGCTTGCCGAACCCTTCGTCGGCAACGATGCGGCAGGCGCGGTTGACCATGTCGTCGAGATCGGTCGCATCATGGGTGACGACGCAATGCAAGCCCCAGACGACGGCAAGCCGGCGCGCCGTCTTGATGATCGGCGACAATGCCAGGATCGGCACCTGCGGGCGCTCGCGCGACGCGCGAAGACCCGTCGTGCCGGAAGAGGTGTAGCAGACGATCGCCGACAGCTTCAGCGTCTCGGCGATCTGACGGGCGGCAAGCGAGATCGCATCGGCGCCGGTCGCTTCCGGCTGGGCGCGCTGGGCATAGATGATGCCGGGATAATGCGGCTCGCGCTCGATGGCCGTGGCAATCGAGGCCATGGTCGAGACGGCTTCGACCGGATAGTCGCCGGAGGCCGATTCGGCCGACAGCATGACGGCATCGGCCCCTTCGAAGACGGCGGTCGCGACGTCCGAGACTTCAGCGCGTGTCGGCACCGGCGCGGAGATCATCGATTCCAGCATCTGCGTGGCCACGACCACCGGCTTGCCCGAACGGCGGCAGGCGCGGATCAGCTGCTTCTGGATACCGGGAACCGATTCGAGCGGCATTTCGACGCCGAGATCGCCGCGGGCGACCATCAAGGCGTCGGAAAGCTCGATGATCTCCTCGATACGCTCGAGAGCCTGCGGTTTCTCGATCTTCGACATCAGGCCGACGCGGCCGCGGGCGATCTTGCGCACCTCGGCAAGGTCGTCTGGACGCTGGACGAAGGAAAGCGCCACCCAGTCGACATCGTCGGTGGCGAGCACGGCGTCGAGATCGGAACGGTCCTTGTCGGTCAGCGCACCGACGCCAAGCAGCGTGTCGGGAAGGCTGACACCCTTGCGATCGGAAATACGTGTGCCGGAGATCACCGTCGTGACGATGCTCTTGCCGTCGCACTTGTCGGCGCGCAGGCAGAGCTTGCCGTCGTCGATCAGCAGGCGGTGGCCGGGCTGCACCGATTCCAGGATCTCGGGATGCGGCAGATAGACGCGGTTCTGGTCGCCGAGCGCTTCATTGTTGTCGAGCGTGAAGGTCTGGCCGGGTTTCAGGTCGACCTTGCTGTCGGTAAACTTGCCGACGCGCAGCTTCGGTCCCTGCAGATCGGCGAGAATGCCAATCGGCCGGCCTGAGCGCGCCTCGACCGAGCGGATGCGCTGGATGAGCGTTCGCATCAGGTCGTGGCTCGCATGGCTCATATTGATGCGGAAGACGTCGGCACCGGCTTGGTGCAGCTTCTCGATCATCGATTCCTCGGCGGAGGCGGGCCCGAGGGTGGCGAGGATTTTAATTTTGCGATTACGCTTCATCAATTCTGACTTTCTTGCGTCCCTGGGGTGTCGGAGAGTTGAACCATCCAGCTGCCTTGGCGGCCCGTGTCATATTCCTTGAATCCCATCTTCTGGTAACCCCGGGCATAACAATCCTGCACACCCGAGATCTTGAATTCGTTTTCCGCCACGCACATCTGCACGTCCCCCGTCCACCGTCCTCCCCGGGCGGCGTCCTCTGCGTAGAGGTAATAATAGCGCGACTGCAATTCTCCCTCGATCAGCGTGGCGCAGGTCGTTGCCGGCACCTGCCACCAGCCCTCCGTGATCCAGCCGTCCTTGGCCCTGTATCCGATTGCCACCCCAACCAGATTTTGCGTTCCGTTGCAGACGCGAAAATCGGCGCGTGCGGCATCTGCGATGAAGAACGGCATGGCGGCTGCAAGAGCAAACAGGGCGAGTCGGACCAGCGGTCCGGACCGCGTGAGGAAACTTGGCGCGGCTTGAATCAACACGGCTCCCAAATAGCTCCACGGTTATTCATGTCCGTGTCTTCTTGCGCCGCCCTCATCCGAAAGTCAACGCAATGCTAATCGATTATATTCCCTTTCATAACTGCCAGCGGAGGCTCATATCCGCTCTCTTCGCCTGTCGCGCTTGAACCGGTCGCGGGCGCATGCAATCACTGGGCGCGACTGCGCAACGGCCAACGGCAAATTCCTTCATGGACGACTTTCAATCCTTCGAAATCCTACCTGGAAAACATGACAAAGGCATGGTGATCCTCGCCGATCACGCGATGAACCGCCTTCCCGCCCGGTATGAAAGGCTCGGCCTGCCCGAGTCTGCCTTTGCCCGCCACATCGCCTACGATATCGGCATCGAAGGCCTGACGCGACAGCTTTCGGCGAGGCTCGGCATACCGGCAGTGCTCGGCGGTTTCTCGCGCCTGCTGATCGACCCGAACCGCGGGGAGGATGACCCGACGCTGATCATGAAGATCTCGGACGGCGCCGTCATATCAGGCAATCACCCGATCACGCCGCAGGAATGGAATTACCGGATCGAAGCCTTTCATCGCCCCTACCACGATGCCGTCGCAGGCACGATCGACACGGTGGCAAATAGCACCGGCAAGGCACCGCTGGTGCTGTCGCTGCATTCTTTCACGCCGGCGTGGAAGAGCATTCCCCGACCCTGGCACGCCGCCGTTCTTTGGGACAGCGACCGGCGCGCCGTCGGCCCGCTGATCGACAAGCTGCGCGCCGATCCCGATCTCGTCGTCGGCGACAACGAACCCTATGACGGCGCTCTGAAGGGCGATACCATGTACCGCCATTGCATGGTGACAGGCATCCCGCATGCCCTGCTCGAAGTGCGTCAGGATTTGATCGCGGATGAAGCCGGCATATCGGCATGGGCGGAGCGCCTGGCGCCGATTTTTACAGCGATGAATGCCGATCCGGGCCTGCACGAATACGACGTCCATCCGTCGCGCACCGGCCCCTACTGACGCCCACGGAATGAAAGGAGAGCGAGATGACCGCGCTCAGCAAGGAACAACAGACCGAATTCGAAGCCGCCGCCTTCCGTCGTCTGGTCGCGCATCTTCGTAACCGCAGTGACGTCCAGAACATCGATCTGATGAACCTGGCCGGCTTCTGCCGCAACTGCCTGTCGAACTGGTACCGCGAGGCCGCCGAGGCGGAGGGCGTTCCGGTCAGCCGGGACGAATCGCGCGAGATCATCTACGGCATGCCCTATGAGGACTGGAAGAACCTCCACCAGAAGGAGGCCTCACCTGTGCAAAAGGCGGCATTTGAGCTGAACAAGCCACACAAATAGTCCGCTTGGCCTTTAACAGGCTTGACCGTGACGCCGCTTCGCGGCAGTCACGTGCATCCCGAATTGATCACCGAAAAATCAGGAGAACACGATGTCTGATGCTCATGGCGTCGCCCGCGATCAGCTTCGCGCTTTCATCGAGCGCATTGAACGGCTGGAAGAAGAAAAGAAGACCATCGCCGACGACATCAAGGACGTCTATGGCGAAGCCAAGGGAATGGGCTTCGATACCAAGATCCTGAAGAAGGTCGTGGCGCTGCGCAAGAAGGACGAGCAGGAGCGCATGGAGGAGGAAGCAATCCTCGACACCTATCTGCACGCACTCGGCATGATCGAGGCGCCGCCGGAAGGCTGATTCGGCAACATCGCTGCTTTCGAAAAGCCGTCGGATCTTCCGGCGGCTTTTCTTTTACGCCGGATCCTGCTGGCCGTCCAACTGACTGTCCAACCGCTCAAACAGTCAGAAGAAAAACTGCCGGATCACTCCGGCGGTTTTCGGTCTGACGAGATCGGCAGGCTCAGTTCGTGTTGAACTTGCGCACTTCCATGAAGTTAACGGCCGTGCCGCTGAAGCGGGCCGGGTCAACCGAGGCGGTCTTGACGTTGAAGCCCTCGGCATAGACAGCGGTCGGTTGGGCGCGCATCGTCTGGCTGACGAAGCGCGGCGCCTTGACCTGCTTGGACGCCATTTCGAGACGGGCATTGGTCAGCGCCCACTGCGAGATCATCTTCTGCGTCAGCTTCGGCTCGGTACGCACTGTCGTGCGGCTGGCATCGGCTGCTGCGGCTTCCTTCTGCGTCGGGCGCCCGCCCTTGACCGGAAGGGGCTGCGGCGCGGGGCTCTCGGCAGCCGGGGCGTCGAAAGCGTCACCGAAGCTCGCCGATTTCGTCGCCGGCGTCAAGGCAGCGAGCTGCAATGACGGCTTTTCGGCGGCCGCCTTTTGCGGCATCGCGGCGGCGATTGCCTGCTCTACGCTCATTTGAGGCTCATGCGAGGCGACTTGGCTTTCCGTATCCTTGTTCTGCTGTTCGAGCGCGTCGGCGATGGCAGGAGACAGGCCGCCATCCTGATCGGCCTCGTCTGCCTCCGCTTCCGGATCGGCATCCGCCGCCGCAAGCAGATTTTCGGCAACGGCAGGGCGCTCGACCGGAGTGGGAACCGGCATTCCGTTCTGCATATTCGGATCGACCGACGCGACCTCGGCGTCACCCGGCGCGCGGCGCTGGCCGAGAAGCGAGGGAACGGGAATGCTGTAGGCGCTGAGATCGGCGAATTGCTGCGGCTGGGCCTGATCGGCCGGAAGCGCCGCGGCAAGGGCCTGCTGCGCGGCGTTACCCGAAGACGGCGCCACCAGTGCGCTGGCCATTTCGCTGCCGGCCGGCTGGTTGCTGAAGGCCGGGCGAACCTGCGGCACCGGCGCGTTCAGGGCTGCGACCTCGGCCTGCTGCGGTTCGGCCGGAGCAGGTTCGGCCGGAGCAGGCTCGGCCTTCGGCGGCGTTGCCTTGGCGACGGCGATCGGGGCCGAATCGTCGGTATCGTCTTCCTGCTCGTCCGCGCCGCCGCCGAAGAGCGCCGCAAACAGCGTCTTGTGCTTCGGCGCCGATTCGGAAGCGCTGGCGATCTCGATCTGCGTGCCACTGACGCGGCGCTTGTAGTCGGCCATCGCCTGCTGATAGCCCGGCAGCGGCTTACCGTCGGCGGGGATATGGATGGTATTGCCGTTCGGGAAAAGTCGGACGAGCTCGTCGCGGCTCATGCGCGGCCAGGCGCGAACGCCGCCGACATCCATGTGCACGAAGGGCGAACCTGATTTCGGATAGAAGCCGACGCCGCCGATCTGCATCTTCATGCCGATGGCCCTGAGCGTCGCAAGCTTGACGTCGGGAATGAAGAAGTCCATCGCCTTGCCGAGCATGTGCTGGCTCTTTTCGGCGACGCCTGAATTGCGCGAGCGCCCGCGCAGCATCTCGTTGGTCGCCGGCGAGCGGAAGCCGCAGACGACATTGATGTAGTCCCGTGAACCGCTCTGGCGATAGACTTCCCAGATGAGGTCGAACAGGCGTGGATCCATCTTCGTCGGCTGGTTCTTGCGCCAGTCACGGAGGAAGCGGTTCAGCTGCTCCAGCCCCTTGGGGTCGAACTTGCCGTTACGCTTATAGGTGATGACGGCCTTTTCGCCGGTATGGATGAAATAGAGCTTGAGGCTGCGGGTTTCCCCCGCGGCCTCGGAAGGCGTACTAACGAATACCGGCGAGGAAACCGCAAGCGCAAGAAGGGCGGCCGCCGCCGTCCTCACTGCCTTTCCGCAGATGTCGGCGCACAAAGAACGCCAGCTCAAGCGCGAAGGCTTGGAAATCCCATTCAGATTCGGCAACTCGATCCCCGTCAGACAGACAATGTCCCGTACTGTCTCAGATGACTGTCAAATGCGGTCACACGATGGCAAAAATGCCACACATGATCAACCTTTTCTTTACATAGTGAACGAGCCACTAACAAGTGGTTTATGATCAGTAACAAATCGTGGTTGCCTGAGTCTTAATAAATAGGGCTTAAGCCGCATCTTTCTGGGGATTATCGGGGTCTATGCCGTAATCTTTGAGTTTGCGATAAAGTGTGGATCGTCCGATGCCAAGCTTGCGTGCCACTTGACTCATCTGTCCACGATAGAATTTGAGCGCGAATCGGATGAGCTCCTCCTCGACATCGGCAAGCTTGCGCACGTCGCCTGAGGGGTTGACGCTGGCGATTGCATTATCGGAGGCCTCGGACAGGCGGTGATGGTGAACCTCCGGCGGCGTGCGGTATTCTTCGCTATATGCCTCGTCCGGGTCGAGGCCGGTATTGTCGGCCACGAGCGCCAGGTGATCCACCACTTCATATTCCGGAAGCTGGGCGGCGATCTGCGGGAAATCCGCCTCCGTCAGCTCCGGCCCTTCGGCGAGAACGACCGCACGGAAGATCGCGTTTTCGAGCTGGCGGATGTTGCCCGGCCAGTCATAGGCGGTCAGCAGCGCCAGCGTGCCTGAATTCACCGTCATGCGGCGGCCGTTCTTCTGTTCGCTGGAGAAGCGGTCGGTGAAGACGCGCACCAGATGCGGGATGTCTTCCTTGCGCTTGCGCAGCGCCGGAATGGTAATCGGGAAGACGTTGAGGCGATAATAGAGATCCTCGCGGAAATGGCCGTTCTTGACCTCTTCGATCAGATCCTTGTTGGTCGCCGAGATCAGCCGGACATTGACCTTATGCGCGGTGCGCGCGCCGACCGTCTCGATCTCGCCCTGCTGCACGGCGCGCAGCAGCTTCACCTGCACTTCGAGCGGCAGGTCGCCGATCTCATCCAGGAAGATGGTGCCGCCGTCGGCTTCCATGAATTTGCCGATGTGACGTTCGGTCGCGCCAGTGAAGGCGCCCTTCTCATGGCCGAAGAGAATGCTTTCGACGAGGTTATGCGGGATCGCCCCGCAATTGACGGTGACGAACGGCTTGTTGGAGCGGTCGCCGCCGGACTGGATGGCGCGCGCCACCAACTCCTTGCCGACGCCGGATTCGCCTTCGAGCACGACAGGGATGTTGGATTGCGCCGCCCGCTGGGCGAGGTCGATGACACGGATCATCGCCGGGCTGGCCGAAACGATGTCGTCGAAACCGACGGAGCCCGAGCGCGACCGGCGTCCGGCCCGCGCCTTCACCTCACGCTGATCGAGCTTCATGGCGTTCGAGATCGAGGTAGCGATGCGTTCGGGCGAAACCGGCTTGACGACGAAATCGAAGGCGCCGGCGCGCATCGCCTGCACGACGGTCTCGATGCCGCCTTGACCCGTCTGCACGATAACGGGGATCTGCGTGCCGAATTCGTGCAGTGCATCGAGGAATTCGAGGCCGGTCATCTCCGGCATCATCAGGTCGAGCACGATGACGTTGAAAAGGGTGCTGTCGCGCTTGACCATTTCCAGGCCGATCCGGCCGTTTTCCGCCTGGTGCACGACATGGCCGTGACGCTCGATTGCGTTCTTGAGCAGACGGCGCTGCACCGGGTCGTCCTCGACCACGAGGATTTGCCCTGCTCCTTTGAGCTCATTGTAACCGGTCATTGTCGCTCCACTTCATGCGAAACCATGAAGCGCACTCTGGCAGAAAGGCTTGAACATCCAGTTTTGAGAAATAATTGCATTTTAACGATTACGATGGGCCGATTTCGTGCCGAAGCGAGGCCTTTTATGCGCCGAAAGCCCCTTGATGCGGGGCCTTCTCGCGCTTATTCAAACAGACCTGAGATAAAGTGGAGAGGAATTGTGCCCATGAAAATCGAGCCCCTGCACGCCGGCTTTTTTTTCTCGCCAGCAGCGCCAGCCGGGGCGGCGGCCGATCCGGCGCTCGGCGACCTGCCGGTCTGGAAGCTGCAGGATCTTTATCCCTCCGCCACGTCGACCGCCTTCGTCGCCGACATGGAAAAGGCAGGCAAGGCCGCGATCGCTTTCGAAGAAAAGTGGAAGGGCAAACTCGCCGAAGCGGCAGCGAAGACCGGCACCGAAGGCATCGGCGCGGCGCTGAAGGAATATGAGGCGCTTGACGATATCATGGGCCGCCTCGCCTCCTTTGCCGGCCTCACTTATTTCTCCGACACCACCAATCCGGCAAACGGCAAGCTCTACGGCGACGTCCAGGCCAAGATCACCGAATTCTCCGGCCATCTCCTGTTCTTCGCGCTCGAGCTGAACCGGATCGACGACGCCGTCATCGACGCTTGCATGGCCAAGGATCCCGATGCCGGCCATTATCGCCCCTGGCTGATCGACCTCAGGAAAGATAAGCCCTATCAGCTCGATGACAGGCTGGAGCAGCTCTTCCTCGAGAAGTCGATGACATCGGCCTCCGCCTTCAATCGCCTCTTCGACGAAACCATGGCGGAACTTCGCTATGAGATCGATGGCGAGAAAGTGCCGCTCGAGGTGGCGCTGAACATGCTGCAGGAGAAGGATCCCGACGTGCGCCGCAAGGCGGCCATGGCGCTTGCCGAAACCTTCAGGGCGAATATCCGCATCTTCACGCTGATCACCAATACGCTTGCCAAGGACAAGGATATCTCCGACCGCTGGCGCGGCTTCGAGGATATCGCCGATTCCAGGCATCTGGCAAACCGTGTCGAGCGAGAGGTTGTCGACGCCTTGGCCGCCGCCGTCCGGGAAGCCTATCCGCGCCTTTCGCACCGCTATTATAAAATGAAGGCGAAATGGCTCGGCATGGAGCAGATGAATTTCTGGGACCGCAACGCGCCCCTTCCGGAAACGTCGAGCACCGTGATCTCCTGGTCGGACGCGAAGGACACGGTGCTCTCGGCTTACGGCAATTTCGCCCCCGAGATGGCCGATATCGCCAGCCGCTTCTTCGACGAGCAATGGATCGATGCCCCGGTTCGCCCAGGCAAGGCGCCTGGCGCCTTCGCACATCCGACGGTTCCCTCGGCTCACCCCTACGTGCTCGTCAATTATATGGGCAAGCCGCGCGATGTCATGACGCTTGCCCACGAACTCGGCCACGGCGTCCATCAGGTTCTCGCCGGCGCGCAGGGCGCGCTGATGTGCCAGACGCCGCTGACACTTGCCGAAACCGCATCAGTCTTCGGCGAGATGCTGACCTTCCGCGCGCTCCTGGAAAAGACCACCGACAGACGCGAGCGCAAGGCGATGCTTGCCCAGAAGGTCGAGGACATGATCAACACGGTCGTGCGCCAGATCGCCTTCTACGAATTCGAGCGCAAGCTGCACACCGCCCGCAAGGCTGGCGAACTCACCGCCGACGACATCGGCGAGCTCTGGCTCTCCGTCCAGTCGGAAAGCCTCGGGCCGGCGATCAATATCTCAGAAGGCTACGAGACCTATTGGGCCTATATCCCCCACTTCATCCATTCGCCCTTCTATGTCTACGCCTATGCCTTCGGCGATTGCCTGGTCAATTCGCTCTATGCCGTCTACCAGAAGGCCCGGAAGGGCTTCCAGGAGAAGTATTTCGAACTGCTGAAGGCCGGCGGCACCAAGCATCACTCCGAACTCTTGAAGCCTTTCGGCCTCGACGCCACCAATCCGTCGTTCTGGAGCCAGGGCCTGTCGATGATCGAGGGCCTGATCGATGAGCTGGAAGCGTTAGATAAAGCGTGAATTCTCGTCGCCAGGAGCGGAGAGGCGGCAACGAGTCCCTTCTCCCCACAGGGGAGAAGGTGCCGGCAGGCGGATGAGGGGACGACATAGCAGAACCCGTCCTTCGCATATGCTCAGGACGTCGCTTCGCTCCTCCCCCTCATCTGCCTTTCGGGCATCTTCTCCCCCGTGGGGAGAAGAGAAAATACCTCGCCCTACCAATCGCATCTTGAGTGATGAGAAGCAGAACAAACCGAAAGCGTTGCGTGGCCGATCAACCCTATATCCTCTTCCGCGACGACGCGACCGGCCAAGTGATGCTTTTCGCCGAGCCGGCTGAGATCATCATTGCCCGGACGCGCAGCGAATTCTTCGCCGGCCTCGCCCGTATGGAAGAGGCCAGGGCCGACGGAAAATGGCTTGCCGGTTACATGGCCTACGAGGCCGGATATCTCTTCGAGGAAAAACTCGCGTCCTTTGCCGCAGAAGGTCGGGAAACGCCGCTCCTCTGTTTCGGCGTCTTCGACGCACCGCAGCCGGACACGCATCCACTTGCGCAGCCGAAACAGCGTCTCGAAAACGAGGAATTCCTCACCGCCCCGAAGGCGGCCTGGGATTTCCCTATATATAAAGAGCGTTTCGACCGCCTTTACCAGCACCTGCGGCTCGGCGACGCCTATCAGGCGAACCTCACCATGCCGATCGAAGCCCGCTGGAGCGGCGATCCCCGTGCCGCCTTCTGGTCGCTGATCGAACGCCAGCCGGTGAAATATGGCGCACTGGTCGATCTCGGCGGTCCGGTCATCCTGTCGCGTTCACCCGAACTCTTCTTCCGCACAGATGAACAGGGCTGGATCGAAACCCATCCGATGAAAGGCACGGCAAAGCGCGGCGCTACTGCCGCCGAGGATGCCGAAATCATCGCGGCCATGCGGGCTGATATCAAGACGCAGGCGGAAAACCGCATGATCGTCGATCTCCTGCGCAACGATATCTCCCGCATCACCGAGGTCGGCACGCTCGATGTCCCGAAGCTCTTCGACGTCGAGACCTATCCGACCGTCCACCAGATGGTGAGCCATGTGCAGGCCAGACTTCGATCCGACCTATCGATCCGCGACATATTTGCCGCCCTCTTCCCCTGCGGGTCGATCACCGGCGCCCCGAAGATACGGGCGATGGAAATCCTGCACGCCCTCGAGGATGACCCACGCGACGCCTATTGTGGGGCGATCGGCATGATCTCGCCGACCGGCGCCATGCGTTTTTCCGTCGCCATCCGCACCGTCACGCTTTTCGGCGGTGGCAGGGCGGTCTTCAATGTCGGCGGCGGCATCGTCTTCGATTCCACCGCCGAAGCCGAATATGAGGAATGCCTGCTCAAGGCCCGCTTTGCCGTGGGCGACCAATGGATCGCGCGATGACCGATTTCTCGCTGATCGAGACGTTGCGCTGGCAGCCCGGCGAAGGCTTCATCCGTCTGCGCCTGCATCTGGCCCGGCTTTCCCGCTCCGCCCGTCGCCTCGGTTTTCCGCAGCCGGTCGAAGCGGCTGCCAAGCTCGAGGACGGCGTTGCACGCTCTACCGGTCCGCTGCGCATCCGACTGACCTTCGACGCGCAGGGCCGCATCGAGGTAACGAGCGCGGCTTTCGTGCCGCTGGCGCCGGAGACTGTCTGGACGGTCCGCATCGCCGAGACCCGCCTCGTTTCCACCGACAGGCTGCTGCGCCACAAGACCACGCGCCGCGCCGTCTACGAGACGGCGCGCGCCGAATATGGGCCCGACGAGGCCGATGAAGTCATCCTGTTGAACGAGCGCGGCGAAGTCTGCGAGGGCACCATCACCTCCGTCTTCCTGGATGACGGGACGGGTATGCTGCGCACTCCGCCGATCTCCTGCGGCCTGCTTGCTGGCGTGCTGCGCACCGAGCTCATTTGCGCGCGCAAGGCTCGCGTCGGCCATGTGACACTTGCCGATCTCGATGCCGGCACGCTTTATGTCGGCAACTCGCTACGCGGACTGATCCGCGCAAACCTCCTCAGGAATTGATCATGTTCATTCTCTCCCTCACCTATCGCAAATCCAATGACGAAGCCGACAGGCACATGGAGCCGCATATGGCCTGGGTGAAGGAGGGCTACGCCAAGGGCTGGTTCCTCGCCTCCGGCCGCAAGGTGCCGCGCACCGGCGGCGCGATCCTCGCCATCGGCGACCGCGCCGAAATCGAGGCGTATGTCGCCGCCGATCCCTTCACCCTCCATGGCGTCGCCGAATACGACATCACCGAGCTTGCGGTGACGACGACGGTCGAAGGGCTGGAAATCCTGAAACGCTGATTTTGGCAGAGGCGGGTGGATGATCCGTCGCCTGCCGGCCTCACCCGCCCGATATTTGACCTTTCCCGGTCAACACTCTTTATTGTGACGCCGTTTTGTGGTTAGAGCCGGTCACCTCGCAATTTCTGCGGCAATTTCAAAAGAATTCTTCAGGCTGATCGCCTTCGTCCCCTTCCACAGGAGAAAAGAATGACGGACAAGAACCACCCGGTATATGCCGAAATTACCGGTCCGATCGTAATGATCGGCTTTGGCTCCATCGGCCGCGGCACCCTGCCGCTGATCGAGCGCCACTTCAAATTCGACAAAAGCCGGATGGTCGTCATCGACCCGCGTGAAGAACCCTCCGACATGGAGATCCTGAAGAAACACGGCGTTCGCCACATTCAGGAATATGTCACCAAGGACAATTACAAGGAGCTGCTGAAGCCCCTGCTGACGAAAGGCGAAGGCCAGGGTTTCTGCGTCAACCTCTCGGTCGACACCTCCTCGCTCGACATCATCAAGCTCTGCCGCAAGCTCGACGTTCTCTATATCGATACGGTCGTCGAGCCCTGGCTCGGCTTCTATTTCGACAAGGGCATGAGCAATGCCGACCGCACCAACTATGCGCTGCGCGAGACGGTGCGCAAGGAAAAGGCGAAAAACCCCGGCGGCGCCACCGCCGTCTCGACCTGCGGCGCCAACCCGGGCATGGTCTCCTGGTTCGTGAAGCAGGCGCTCGTCAACCTCGCCCATGATACCGGCGTTAAATTCGACGAACCGGACCAGCACGATCGCGAAGGCTGGGCCAAGCTGATGAAGAAGGTCGGCGTCAAGGGCGTCCACATCGCCGAGCGCGACACCCAGCGCACCAAGCATCCGAAGCCGCTCAACGTCTTCTGGAACACCTGGTCCGTCGAAGGCTTCATCTCCGAAGGCATGCAGCCGGCCGAACTCGGCTGGGGCACGCACGAGCAGTGGATGCCGAAGAACGCCAAGAAGCACAAGAAGGGCAACAAGGCGGCGATCTACCTGGAGCAGCCGGGCGCCAACACCCGCGTGCGCACCTGGTGCCCGACCCCCGGCCCGCAATATGGCTTCCTCGTCACCCACAACGAGTCGATCTCGATCGCCGATTATTTCACGGTCCGCGACAAGGAGGGCGAAGTCACCTTCCGTCCGACCTGCCACTATGCCTACCATCCGGCCAACGACGCCGTGCTCTCGCTGCATGAGATGTTCGGCAACGGCGGCACCCCGCAGCCGGTCCACCACGTACTTGACGAGGACGAGCTCGAGGACGGCATCGACGAACTCGGCGTCCTGCTCTACGGTCATGAGAAGAATGCCTACTGGTATGGTTCGCGCCTGTCGCTGGAAGAAACCCGCCGCATCGCGCCCTACCAGAACGCCACCGGCTTGCAGGTGACCTCCGCCGTTCTCGCCGGCATGGTCTGGGCGCTGGAAAATCCGAAGGCCGGCATCGTCGAGGCCGACGAGATCGATTACAAGCGCTGCCTCGAAGTGCAGATGCCCTATCTCGGCCCGGTCGAAGGCCACTACACCGACTGGACGCCGCTCGACGGACGTCCTGGCCTCTTCCCCGAGGATATCGACACCAAGGATCCCTGGCAGTTCAGGAACGTCCTCGTTCGCTGAAAATCGTCCTCACAGGATTTTGACAATGCCCGCCGCAAGGCGGGCATTTTTGTAACGCTGGCTGTATAAATGCCGCCCCCCGCTGCTCCAAGCCTTGCCATCATGGCGGACGCACGCCATGTTTTGCGCGAACTTGGCGGGTGACCGCCACGCCGATTCGCCGGGAGAAGCCTTATGAAAATCAGAACTGGTCTCGTTCTTGTCGGTGCAGCGGCCACTCTTGCCGCCTGCGTTTCATCAGGACCGCAACAGCGACCGATCGCAGTCGCGCCGCCTGCAACAAATTCTGTTGAAGGCGAATGGACGGATGCCAATGGCTTGACCTCCGCCTTCACGAATGGACAATTCGTAACCCGCACCAGCGACGGAACGAACACGCAGATGGCGTCGGGAACATATACAACCACCCCCGACGGAATCATTCAGATAAACCTTTACTCGAATGTTAAGCGGACGACTTCCCTTGTTAATTGCGCCTTGAGCGGCACGAGTCAGCTGAATTGTACGACTGCAACGAATTCGCAGTTCACGCTTACACGTCGTTTGTAATGCTTCAATATGGCCCTGCGAAAGCTCCCACTCGGGAGCTTTTTTGTTTTGCGGCCTCTTGGAAAGCGCCGCTGCAAACCCAGCTTCCCTCTTGCGGCCATGCGTCGTTTGTTGAAACATCGGCTCGCGGGAAACCGCCTGACACCACTATAGGGATCGGCGAGGATCAGGGGGATCTCTCGCCTCAATCAGGAGAACAGGGATGACGAAGTCTTTCAGCTTCGGTCTTTTGACCGCGTCCATGCTGGCGCTGAGCGCGGGCGCCGCCTTTGCCGATTACGAACTCAATATTCTTCACATCAACGATTTCCATTCACGCATCGAATCGATCAACAAATTCGATTCCACCTGCTCGGCCGAGGAGGAAGGCAAGAAGGAATGCTTCGGCGGCGCCGCCCGCCTGAAGACCGCGATCGACCAGCGCCGCCAGGCGCTATCGGGCAAGAATGTCCTTCTCCTGAATGCCGGCGACAATTTCCAGGGCTCGCTGTTCTACACCACCTATAAGGGCGCGGCTGAAGCAGAATTTTTGAACCTGATGAAGTTCGACGCCATGACCGTCGGCAACCATGAATTCGACGACAGCGAAGACGGGCTTGCGACTTTCCTCGACAAGGTGCAATTCCCCGTCGTGACGGCGAACGTCAAAGCGAGCGCCGTCTCCAAGCTCGGCGACCGCATCAAGCCTTCGCTGGTGCTCGATGTCGGAGGCCAGAAGATCGGCATCGTCGGCGCCGTCACCAACGATACGCCAGAGCTCTCCTCCCCCGGCCCGAATGTCACGATCGAAGATGACGTTCAGACGATCACATCAGCCGTCCAGGACCTGAAGGGCCAGGGCGTCAACAAGATCATTGCGCTGACCCATGTCGGCTATCCCCGTGATCTCGCTTTCATCGCCAAGATTCCGGATGTCGACGTCGTCGTCGGCGGCCACTCCCATAGTCTGCTCTCCAATACCGATCCGAAGGCTGAAGGCCCGTATCCGACGATGGTCGACAACCCCGGCGGCTATAAGGTGCCGGTCGTCCAGGCCGCCTCTTACAGCAAGTACCTCGGCGACATCGTCGTCAATTTCGACGATAATGGCGTCGTCAAGGATGCCAAGGGCGACCCGATCCTGATCGACTCGTCCTTTACACCGGATCCGGCCGTCGTCGCTCGCGTCGCCGAACTGGCAAAACCGATCGAGGAACTGCGGAAAAAGGTGATCGGCTCCTCCGAAAGTCCTATCGAGGGCGACCGCAAGGTCTGCCGCGTCAAGGAGTGCTCGATGGGCAATCTGGTGGCCGACGCCATGCTTGACCGCACGAGGAACCAGGGTGTCACCATCGCCATTCAGAACGGCGGCGGCCTGCGCGCGTCTATCGACGGCGGCGATGTCACCCAGGGCGAAGTCATCACCGTGCTGCCTTTCCAGAACACCCTCGCCACTTTTGAAGCAACCGGCGCGGACGTCGTCAAGGCGCTCGAAAACGGCGTCAGCCAGATCGATCAGGGCGCCGGCCGCTTCCCGCAGGTCGCCGGCCTGAAGTTCTCGTTCGACCAGTCGAAGCCTGTCGGCAGCCGCATCAGCGATGTTCAGGTGAAGGAGGGCGACAATTTCGCGCCGATCGATCCGGCCAAGACCTACAAGATCGCCACCAACAACTTCATGCGATCAGGCGGCGATGGCTATTCGATCTTCAAGGAAGGCAAGAATGCTTACGATTACGGCCCGGATCTTGCCGACGTGACCGCCGACTACGTCGCCGCGCATTCGCCTTATAAGCCCTATACCGATGGCCGCGTCACCGAAATCGGCGCGACCGTGGCACAGGCGCCCGCTGCCGAACCGGCGGCTCCCGCGCCGGCGGCACCTGCACCGGCCCCTGAGCCCGCTCCTGCCCCGGCCGATTCTAGCGGCACTGGCCGCCGCCAGTGCTCTCATCGCCGCCTTTGCGATCTGCCACCGAGCCTGCCCCGGCCGCGCCAGCCCCGGCAACACCGGCAGCTCCCGCGCCCGCGACGGAACCGGCTCCGGCGGCCTCCGCACCCGCCGCAACAACACCTTCCACTCACGTCATCGCGGCCGGCGACACTTTCTGGGATCTGGCTGTGACCTTCTATGGTGACGGCACGCTGTGGCGGAAGCTTTCGGAGGCCAACGGCAAGCCGAACCCGCGCCACCTGACGGTTGGCCAAGAGATCCAGGTTCCTGCAAAGTAAGACGATTTGTCTCGACACCATCGGCCGGCTCGGGGTTTCCCGGGCCGGCTTTTCTTTCTATAGGGTAACCATGTTCTCGAGGCTGCGTATCAGCCGACGAGACAACGACCGTTGGGGCCAGAATGACAGCAGATATTTCACTCCGTCCGGCAGATCATCCAGCCATCAAATCAGGCAAGATCGGCGTCCTGCTGGTCAATCTCGGCACGCCCGACGGCACCGACTACACCTCGATGCGCCGCTATCTCAAGGAGTTCCTGACCGATCGCCGCGTCATCGAATGGTCGCCCTGGAAATGGTATCCGATCCTCTTTGGCATCGTGCTCAACACCCGTCCGCAGAAGGTCGGCAAGGCCTACGAACTGATCTGGAACAAGGAGAAGAACGAAAGTTATCTCCGCACCTACACGCGCAACCAGTCGGAACTGATGGCCAAGCGCCTGCACGATCTTGCCAACGTCAAGGTCGACTGGGCGATGCGTTATGGCACGCCGTCGATCGCTTCACGCATCGAGACGCTGAAGGAGGAAGGCTGTGACCGCATCGTGCTCTTTCCGCTCTATCCGCAATATGCGGCAGCGACGACCGCGACCGTGAACGACAAGGCCTTCCAGAAGCTGCTCTCGATGCGCTGGCAGCCGGCGCTGCGTACCGTGCCGGACTATCATGACGACGAGACCTATATCGAGGCGCTCGCCCAGTCCGTCGAAAGGCATCTTGCGACGCTCGACTGGAAGCCGGACATGCTGCTCGCCTCCTTCCACGGCATCCCGATGTCCTATTTCAAGCAGGGGGACCCCTATTACTGTCAATGCCAAAAGACCGGCCGGCTCCTGCGCGAACGGCTCGGACTGACCCAGGAAAACTTCATGGTCACCTTCCAGTCCCGCTTCGGGCCGGAAGAATGGCTGCAACCCTACACCGACAAGACAGTGGAAAAGCTCGCTCAGGACGGCGTCAAGCGCATCGCCGTCATCAATCCCGGCTTCGTTTCCGACTGTCTGGAGACGCTGGAGGAAATCGCCGAACAGGCTGCCCATTCCTTCCACGAGAACGGCGGCGAGAAGTTTACGCATATCCCCTGCCTCAATGACGGCGAGGACGGCATGAAGGTACTGGAAAAGGTCGTCCGCCGCGAATTGCAGGGCTGGGTCTGACAGACCTTCCCGCCCGCCGGTTCGCCCGAAGAATCTTGCCGAGACGCCACCTGCCTTTTCCCTCGGAGGTGGTGCATCCGTGGGTCATTTCTTCCGCGCGAAGAACATGCTAACTCACCACATCAGTGTATGGGCGCATGCGCCGATGGGAGGAATTCTTCATGCTGTTGGGCGGTTTCGATATCGTCGTGATCGTGCTGGTCATCTTCGTCATCCTGGTACTCTTTGCCGGGATCAAAACCGTGCCGCAGGGCTATCGCTACACCATCGAGCGCTTCGGGCGTTATACCCGCACGCTGGAGCCCGGCCTCAATCTCATCACCCCCTTTATCGAGCGTGTCGGCGCCCGCATGAACGTGATGGAGCAGGTGCTGAACGTGCCGACCCAGGAGGTGATCACCAAGGACAATGCCTCGGTTTCGGCCGATGCCGTCGCCTTCTTTCAGGTGCTGAATGCCGCCCAGGCCGCCTATCAGGTCTCCCACCTCGAAAACGCCATCCTCAACCTCACCATGACCAACATCCGCTCGGTCATGGGCTCCATGGATCTCGATGAACTGCTCTCCAACCGCGATGCGATCAACGACCGGCTGCTGCGCGTCGTCGACGAGGCGGTACAGCCCTGGGGCATCAAGGTCACCCGCGTCGAAATCAAGGACATCCAGCCGCCACGCGACCTCGTCGATGCGATGGCTCGCCAGATGAAGGCCGAGCGCGAAAAGCGCGCCCAGGTTCTCGAGGCCGAAGGCGCGCGCAATGCGCAGATCCTCAGGGCCGAAGGAGCCAAGCAATCCGCGATCCTCCAGGCAGAAGGCCAGCGCGAAGCCGCCTTCCGCAATGCCGAAGCCCGCGAGCGACTGGCCGAGGCCGAAGCCAAGGCGACGAAGATGGTCTCCGAAGCGATTGCCGCCGGTGACGTTCAGGCGATCAACTATTTCGTCGCCCAGAAATACACCGAAGCGCTCGCCTCGGTCGGCTCGGCGCCCAATTCCAAGATCGTGCTGATGCCGATGGAAGCCTCTTCCATCCTGAGCTCGCTCGGCGGCATCGGCGCCATCGCCCGCGAAGTCTTCGGTGACGCGGGCAATCCGCCACCGCCTCCCCCGCCGCGTCCGCGTCCCGCGCCGATCCGCTCTACGCCGCCAATCAATCCGCCGACCCCCAATCCTTTCAATCCGGATCAGGAGCGATAAGCCATGCTGGCGAAGATCATCGCGGAACTCGGTCCATGGAACTGGTGGGTTGCAGGCCTCGTGCTGCTCGCCGCCGAAATGATCGTGCCCGGTTTCTTCCTGGTCTGGATCGGCCTCGCGGCCTTGATCGTCGGCGCACTGTCGCTGCTCTTCTGGGACAGCGCCTTCTGGATCTGGGAAATCCAGGCGATCCTTTTTGCGCTTCTGGCCGTGGCCACGACCTTTGCCGGCCGCCGACTGACGCTGCGCAACGCCGAGACCGACGAGCCCTTCCTCAATCAGCGCGGCGCAAGTCTTGTCGGACGCACCGCCACGCTGCAGGAGCCGATCCGCGAGGGCCGCGGCCGCATCCGCCTCGACGATACGCTATGGCAGGTAATGGGGCCTGATTTGCCCGTTGGAACACAGGTGAAGGTGATCTCGTGTCACGGCCGCGACCTGCGGGTCGAACCGGTCTGATCAGGCGACGCCGATCCGCAGCAGGTCATGGAAGTGCACCAGCCCGATCGGCCGGCTGTCCTCGTCGATGACGATCAGGGCGCCAATGTGGTGCTGGTTGAGCAGCGCCAGGGCCGCCGTCGCCAGCATCGTCGGTTTCACCGTCTTCGGCGTCTTCGTCATGATGTCGTCGACGGCAAGATTGGCAAGATTGCGCGTCAGGTTGCGCGCCATGTCACCTTCGGTGACGATGCCGCAGAGCCGTCCGTCCTCGTCGAGCACACCGACGCAGCCGAAATGCTTGCGCGACAGCACCGTGATCGCCTCCGGCATCGGCGTGCCCTTGGCAACGAGCGGCAGCTTCTCGCCGATATGCATGATATCGGCGACATGCATCAGGCTCGCACCCAGCTTGCCGCCGGGATGGAAGACGTGGAAATCGGTGGCGGTAAAGCCCCGCGCCTCCAGAAGCGCCACCGCCAGGGCATCGCCGAGCGCAAGCTGCATCAGCGTCGACGTCGTCGGCGCCAAGCCGTTGGGGCAGGCCTCCTGCTCGTTCGGCACCAGAAGGACGATATCGGCGGCCGTAGCAAGCGAAGAACGTTCGCTGCAGGTGATTGCGATCAGCGGAATGGAGAAGCGCCGCGTGTAGGAGATGATGCTCTTGAGCTCGGCGCTCTCGCCGCCCTTGGAAATCGCCAAGACGACGTCATCGCGCGCGATCATGCCGAGATCGCCATGATTGGCTTCGGCCGCATGCACGAAAAAGGCGGGGGTGCCGGTCGAGGCGAATGTCGCCGCGAGCTTGGTACCGATATGGCCGCTCTTGCCGACGCCGGTAACGATGACCCGCCCGGAGATGTCGCCGATGATCTCGACGGCGCGGGTGAAAGGACCGGCCAGTCCGTTGTCAAAGGCCTGTTCGAGCGCTTCAAGACCGCGTTTCTCGGTCTCTATCGTGCGTTTTGCCGATTCGAGCACGCTGTTTTCAACGAGTTTGATCGCTCTTCTGTTCATGGAGATGCGTTAGACCTTTTCACTTTCCAAGTCCACCCCGCACCATTTCCGAATTGTGAACAGCGCCCGCCGCGAGCAACGAATGATTAACCACAAGGCTTTACCTTTGAGTAAGAACCGAAAGCATGTCAGGCGAGTGAATGGGCCAGCCAAAACAGACGAGCAGTGTGACGCCGCTCCGCGCGATCAGGCGTGTCGTCTGCTTTACTGCGTTCGGCACACTGCTGTTCGGCCAGACTGCGGCACCCGCACAGTCCGCCACGTTGCAGTCGGCGACCAGCCGCGCGGTGTCCTCCGAGAACAATCGCGCGACGACCGGCGCGGCATCCGAAACCGGCCTCGATGACGAGAGTGACGGTTCGGCCACGCCAGCGGCAAACAGTGCGGCCGCAAACGCGGACGATGCCCAGAGGCCCGCCATACCGGACGCGCAATCCGGCGACGACATTACCGGCTCCATCCTCGATGAGGACATGCGCCGACTGAACACCCGTGAAGCGCGGATCGACGAGACGCCGCCGGTCCGCAGGGCTGGCGAAAGTGCCTCGACGGCAGAAACACCCGGCATTCCGATCGGCACCTTCGTGCTCCGTCCGAGCGTGACCCAAAGCATCAACACCGAGACCACCAAGGACGGCAATACCAGGCAGCGGCGCGCTTTCCTCGAAACGGACGCAGCCGCGACGCTCACCTCCGACTGGGGACGACACCAGCTGACCGTGACCTCGGAAGGCGCCTGGCAGAGGAATATCAGCGGCGAAGGCGAGGAGCAGCCGTCTTTCAAGGTCAACGGCGATCTCCGGCTGGACCTTCCCGACGACACGGTGGCGCACCTCACGGCCGGCTACAATTTCTACCGCGAGGATACGGACGATCCCGACGCCATCGCCGATGCCGCACAGCAGTCCGATGTGCAGGAGTTCACCGCCGGCGCCTCCGTCCAGCGCGATTTCGGCATCCTGCGCGGCACGACGGCGCTGGCACTGAACCGTTCGATCTATTCCGACGCCACGCTTGCGAACGGCACGACCGTGGCGTTGAGCGATCGCAATCAGACGACCGGTACGTTGCGCGGTCGTGTCGGCTACGAGCTGTCGCCCGCGCTCATCCCCTTCATTGAGGCCACGATCGGCCGTACGATCTATGACGAGACGCGCGATTCCGCCGGTTACGAGCGCTCAGGCCATAGCTATGGCGCCAAGGCCGGCGTCGAGGTCGACCTCGGCGAAAAGCTGAAGGGTGAAGCCGGCGTCGGCTACGAAAGGGCGGATTTCGAGGACAGCCGGCTCGCCTCGATCGATACGGCCACGCTCGATGCGAGCCTGCTTTGGTCGCCGATCCGCGGCACCGACGTCAATCTCGACCTGCAGACGAGCATCCAGCCCTCGACCACCGCCGGCGAGAGCGGCTACGTCTCGCATGCGCTGACGACGACGGTCACCCACCAGCTGCGCGACAATCTGGTCGGAACCATGATCGGCGGCGTCATATGGCGCGATTATCCGACCGACAGCACCATCAACGACGAGCTCGTCTATACTGCGGCGACCGGCCTGACCTGGAACATCAACCGCTATCTCGATCTCACCAGCACGCTCGGCTACGAGCTGACGACGCGCAAGGACGGCGACGACTCGCAGCAATGGCGCGCCGGCGTCGGCCTGAAGCTGAAAAGATAAACGCCGCGCCTCCGGTGGGAGGCGCGGCGCTCGATCGTTCATAGCTGCTCGCAAACCTTAATTCAGGCCGGCAAGCAGTTCCTTGAAGCCGCCTTCGACCGACGGACGGATATCGGCGCGTTCGAGGGCGTAGGCGACATTGGCCAGGATGAAGCCATCCTTGGCGCCGCAGTCGTAGGTCGTGCCACGGAAGTGGTAGCCGGCGAAATCCTGTTCCTTCAGCAGCTTCAGCATGCCGTCGGTAAGCTGGATTTCGTTGCCGGCGCCGCGCTCCTGGGTTTCGAGGATACTGAAGATCTCAGGCTGCAGGATGTAGCGGCCGTTGATGAAGAAATTCGAGGGTGCTGTTCCCTTGGCAGGCTTTTCCACCATGCCGGTGATGCGGAAGCCTTCGCCGATCGCTTCGCCGACGCCGACGATGCCGTATTTATGAGCCTGATCGGGGGCACATTCCTCGACGGCGATGATATTGCCGCCGCTCTGGCCGTAGAGGTCGATCATCCCCTTCATGCAGCCCTTGTCGCCCTTCATGATCATATCCGGCAGCAGCAGCGCAAAAGGTTCGTCGCCGACGATTTCGCGGGCGCACCAGACGGCGTGACCGAGGCCGAGCGGTTCCTGCTGGCGGGTGAAGCTTACCGTGCCGGCCTTCGGCAGTTGCTCGGCAAGAAGGGTGATTTCCGCCTCCTTGGCGCGCTCGCGCAACGTCTGTTCCAGCTCGAAATGAATGTCGAAATAGTCTTCGATAATGTGCTTGTTACGTCCGGTGACGAAGACCAGATGCTCGATTCCGGCTTCCAGCGCCTCATCGACGACATATTGAATGATAGGCTTGTCGACAACGGTCAACATTTCCTTCGGAACAGCCTTCGTTGCCGGCAGGAAACGCGTTCCCAACCCTGCCACCGGAAAAACTGCCTTACGAACTTTATTGTGATGCGCCACACAGGCCTCCTGCTTTGACTAAATCGCCTTTTAAATAAAGCCGTTCACGTCTGACTAGTATAGAATTGCGACTGTTTTGCAATGGTGACCGCCGCGGGCCGCCATGGTAAAGAATTTGTTGACTCCGTTCCTGTAGTCTCGGGTCTGGGCGGACATGATGCCCCTGCTGCACCCAAAAACTGAAGATGACGGATACGACTGTCGATGATCCAGAATCACAAAAACTCCTTTCGTGGTCTTGCTCTCGCCCTCGTTGTCGCCGCCCAGGTAGGGCTGGCCCCCGGCAACGCGAAAGCCGATTCCCGGTTCCAGAAATGGATCGCGGAATTTTACCAAACAGCCGCTGAGAGTGGCATCAGTAAGGCAACCTATCAAAAGGCCTTTTCCGGTGTGAGCGAACCCGACCCGACCGTGCTCGAAAAGGCGGCCTATCAACCGGAATTCACCTCGAAGATCTGGGATTACATTGATTCCCGCGTTAACCCCTACACAGTCAGGATCGGCCGCGAGATGGCCGTCAAGCATGCGCGCACGCTCAATGCGATCGAGCAACGCTTCGGCGTCGACAAGACGATTCTGCTCGCGATCTGGTCGATGGAATCGAATTACGGCGCGATCCTCGACAAGGACGACCGGCTGCACTATGTGCCGCGCGCACTGGCAACCCTTGCCTACGCCGATCCGAGCCGGGCCAAATTCGCCAAGAAGCAGCTGGTTGCGGCGCTGAAAATCCTGCAGAGCGGCGATGTGCCGGCACGTCAGATGACCGGCTCCTGGGCGGGCGCCATGGGCCACACTCAGTTCATCCCGACAAGCTACCTGCTCTACGCTGTCGATGCCGACGGCAACGGCCATCGCGATATCTGGAATTCGGTGCCGGACGCGCTTGCGACCTCGGCCAATCTGCTGATGAAGAACGGCTGGGATACCGGCAAGACCTGGGGCTACGAGGTCGTCGTTCCCGCCGCAGCCGCCAAGCAGGCCGGCAAGACCCATACGCTCGCCCAATGGGCGGAGCTCGGCCTGAAACGGCCGAACGGCAAGGCCTTCCGCGACGGCGGCACCAAAGCCGTGCTGAAAATGCCGGCCGGAGCCGGCGGCCCCGGCTTCCTGATGACGGCAAATTTCTTCACCATCAAGAACTACAATGCGTCGGACAGCTATGCGCTTGCCGTCGGCCTGCTGGCCGACCAGATCGCCGGCTATGGCGGCATGCAGCAGCGCTGGCCGCGTCCCGACGGCGCGCTCGACATCACCGAGAAATTCGAGCTGCAAACTCGTCTCAAGACGCTCGGCTATTACAATGGCGAGGTTGACGGCAATTTCGGCTCGGGGTCGAAAGCGGCGATATCGGCCGTGCAGGAGCGCATCGGCATGCAGCCGGACGGCGAGCCCTCGCTGCCGCTTTTGAACGCACTTCGCCGCTAGGCGCGGACGCCGGACAATAATCTGATTGGAAGCGGCAGAACCGCGACCTAAATAGTAAGCGGAGTGGACGCTGGCCTGCCCTGCGTGCAAGATGCCGGCAGATGCGGAACTGCCTATGACGAAAACTGATCGAACTCCAATCCGCCGGCTCGCGCTCGCCTTGACGACGGCTGCGCTATGCTTCGGCGCGCTTGCACCCGTTCGTATCGCCGAAGCCCAGGAGCAGCGCTACCAGCGTCGCTCGATTCTCGATTTCTTCCTGGGCCGGCGTTATCTCGACGACGAGCCGCAGGCCCCTGATGTCCAGCAGCCGAGACGCCAGCAGCGCAAGCGCCCGCCGGCGCAGAAAGCCGTGATCAATACCCGCACCGCATCGCCTGTGCGGCCGCCCGTGCAGGAAGAGCCGGTCGTGCAGAAGCTTGGCGACGCCCGGAAAATCCTGATCGTCGGCGATTTCCTTGCCAGCGGCCTCGGCGACGGGCTTACCGCCGCCTTCGAGACCTCGCCGGGCGTCATCGTCGACGCCCGCGGCAACATTTCCTCGGGCCTTGTCCGCGACGACTATTACGACTGGCCGGAACAGTTGCCGAAGATGATCGACGAGCTGAAGCCGGCAATGGTCGTCGTCATGATCGGCGCCAATGACCGCCAGCAGATGGTGACCGACACCGCCAAGGAGAAGTTCCGCACCGATGGCTGGTTTGCCGAATATCGCAGCCGTGTCCTTTCTTTCGGCAAGGAAGTCACCAGCCGCAAGATACCGCTGCTCTGGGTCGGTCTTCCCGCCTTCGAATCCGATCAGATGACGGCCGATGCTGTCCAGATGAACCAGCTCTATCGCAACCAGGTCGAGAGCATCGGCGGCGAATTCGTCGATATCTGGGATGGGTTCGTCGACGAAAACGGCACCTTCATCGTCACCGGTTCCGACGTGAACGGCCAGCAGGTGCGCCTGCGCACCTCCGACGGCATCAACCTTACCCAGGCCGGCCGGCGCAAGCTTGCCTTCTATGTGGAAAAGCCCGCCCGCCGGATTCTCGGCACCCAGGCAAGCCCCGATCTGGTGCGCCTCGACGAAAGCAATTTGCCAGGTCTCGGCCTTCCCACCAATCCGGTCGAGCACACCGTTCCGATCAGCCTATCCGATCCCAATCTCGACGGCGGCGCCGAGCTCCTTGGCGCAAGACCGCCACCGGTGACGCTGACGAAATCGCCGCGCGACCTCCTGGTCGAGCAGGGCAAGATGACGCCGGCACCTGTCGGTCGCGTCGACGACTACCGCATGCCGGCAGCCAAGACGCCGGCCGAAGTCTCGGTGAAATGAAAAAGGCTACGCGAGGCGGCCTTCTTACGCCGCCTGTGGCCAGCTCAGATAATAGTAGTTCGAGCCGATCAGCCCGAAGAAGGCATTGCTGTCGTTCGTCTGGTCGACATAGCTGCCGTTCTCCTTGACAAAGGCGCCGTCGGAGCCGCGCTCCAGATGCGCATCGAGGAAATCGCTCCAGCCGCTGATATCGATCGCCTCGCCGGCCTTGCTTTCCGTGTCGGCCTCATCCGGATCATCGACGTCCCAGGCGGGGATCGACACGCCCTGCGTCGGATCGGAGATGGTGAGCGTGCCTGCTTCGAGAGCAGCCAGCATGTCGTGAGCCTTGCCGCTTTCGCCTTCGGCCGCGGCCGCTTCCTGCAACTGCTGCTTCAGCATCGACATGAAGGAGGCGCTGGTCACATCGGCGCTGTCGCCGGTCGTGTCGGTCTCGTCGGAGGTGTCGTCCTTGGACGAAAGCGTGTCGAGCAGCCCCGACAGCGCCTGATTGGAGAGAAGCGACGGGGAACTCGAATCGAGTCCGTAGCTGCTCAGAATGCTTGCCGCCGACGAACTCTGCGTATCCTCCGAGCTTTCGTCGGAGCTACGAAGATTCTTCAAGGCGTATTGGGCCGAAACCATCCTGGTATTATCGAGTGCAGAAACCATTTGAATAATCCTTGTCGATCATTCGCGGCGGCTCCTCCTGAGCCCGCGTCAGGCATAAGCCTCACCGCCCGGCATTGCTTGAGGCTTGCGTCCCACCGAGGCGCGTCAAGCGGTCGCACCGGCAAAAAGAAGTCCCGCCGGACGCGCCGCAAGAAATAAAAAACTCCGCCGGAAAGGCGGAGTTCGTGTCTTCGTCAGCCTCTATGAGAGGCGATCAGTTCGGCAGGACGGTCAAGCCCATCAACGCCTCGTCGATGGCGCGCGCTGCCTGGCGGCCTTCGCGGATCGCCCAGACCACCAGCGACTGGCCGCGGCGCACGTCGCCCGCCGTCCAGAGCTTGTCGACCGAGGTCTTGTAGTCGCGGTCGTTGGCGACGACGTTGGTCGAGCCGCGCTTGTCGGTGTTGAGCGTCAGCTTGCCTTCGAGTTCCTTCAGCACGCTTGTCGTGAACGGGCCGCGGAAACCGATGGCGATGAAGGCGAGATCGGCGCGGATGACAAATTCCGTGCCCGCAACCGGCCGCCGGCGCTCATCGACCTCACAGCATTTAACGCCTGTCAGCACACCGTCTTCGCCGATGAATTCGAGCGTCGCCACCTGGAATTCGCGGACGGCACCTTCGGCCTGCGAGGAGGAGGTGCGCATCTTCGTCGCCCAGAAGGGCCAGACGGCGAGCTTGTCTTCCTTCTCGGGCGGCTGCGGCCGGATGTCGAGCTGGGTGACCTTGACGGCGCCCTGGCGGAAGGCTGTGCCGACACAGTCCGAAGCCGTATCGCCGCCGCCGACGACGACCACATGTTTGGCGCCGGCAAGAATCGGATCCGAGGGCCAGCCGACGCTGTCGATATTCTCGCGTCCGACGCGACGGTTCTGCTGCACCAGATAGGGCATGGCATCATGCACGCCGGCAAGGTCGGTACCCGGAATGCCCGCCTCGCGCGGCGTTTCGGAGCCGCCGCAGTAAAGGACGGCGTCGTGGTCGGCCAGCAATTGTTCGATCTTGAGGTCGACGCCGACATTGACGCCGCAATGGAAGGTGACGCCCTCGCCCTTCATCTGCTCGACGCGGCGGTCGATGAAGTTCTTCTCCATCTTGAAATCCGGAATGCCGTAGCGCAGCAAGCCGCCCGGCTTGGTCTCGCGCTCATAGACATGCACCTCGTGGCCGGCGCGGCCGAGCTGCTGGGCGGCCGCCATGCCAGCGGGGCCGGAGCCGATGACCGCGACCTTCTTGCCGGTATGGACCGTCGCCGGCTGCGGCCGGATGAAACCGAGTTCATAGGCCTTGTCGGCAATCGCCTGCTCCACCGTCTTGATGGCGACGGGCGCATCCTCGAGATTCAAAGTGCAGGCTTCCTCGCAGGGGGCGGGGCAAACGCGGCCGGTGAACTCCGGGAAGTTGTTGGTCGAATGCAGGTTCTGGATCGCCGCTTCCCAGTTGTTGTTGTAGACGAGGTCGTTCCAGTCCGGAATCTGATTGTGAACCGGGCAGCCGGTCGGGCCGTGACAATAGGGAATGCCACAGTCCATGCAGCGCGCGGCCTGTTTCTGCACTTCCGGGTCCGACATCGGGATCGTGAACTCGCGGAAATGACGGATGCGATCCGACGCCGGCTGATACTTCGCCACCTGCCGGTCGATTTCCAGAAATCCTGTAACCTTACCCATGTCTTCGTCCCTTACCCTCATGACCGCCTCACCGCGGCCAGTTGTGTGTCGTCAGTCCCCGGAGTCCCGGGCGGGTTGCTTGTCTTGACCGTCATTGGAACAGATCTCCTGAAGGACAACGCGCGATCCCGGCGGCCTTTCGCCGTCGTCATCGCTACGGGTCGTCGAGATGTTTCCGTCATCCGCCACCTGCAATCGGCAGGTGGCGGATGCTCCGGTTCAAATCATTCCGCGGCGATGCCCATCCTGCTACGCTCCATTTCCTCGAGCGCACGGCGGTATTCCACAGGCATGACCTTGCGGAACTTCGGACGGTAGTCGGCCCAGCTGTCGAGAATCTGCTTGGCGCGGGCCGAGCCCGTATAGTGCAGATGGTTGGAGATCAGCTGATAGAGGCGCTCCTCGTCGTGGCGCGTCATGTCGCCAGAGACGTCTACACGTCCCTTGTGCATGAGGTCGCCGCCATGATGATGCAGCTTCTCCAGCATATCGTCCTCCTCCGGCACCGGCTCGAGTTCGACCATCGCCATGTTGCAGCGGCTGGCGAAATCGCCGGCTTCATCGAGCACATAGGCGACGCCGCCCGACATGCCTGCCGCGAAATTGCGGCCGGTGGCGCCGAGCACGACGACGACACCGCCGGTCATATATTCGCAGCCATGGTCGCCGACGCCCTCGACAATGGCGATCGCACCCGAATTGCGCACGGCGAAACGTTCGCCCGCCACGCCGCGGAAGTAGCACTCGCCCTCGGTCGCACCGTAAAGCACGGTGTTGCCGACGATGATCGAGTTTTCGGCGACAATCCGCGAATTTTCCGGCGGCCGAATGATGATCTTGCCGCCCGAGAGCCCCTTGCCGACATAGTCGTTGCCGTCACCAATCAGGTTGAAGGTGACGCCGCGTGCCAGGAAGGCGCCGAAGCTCTGACCTGCCGTGCCGCGAAGGGTAACATTGATCGTGTCTTCCTTCAGTCCGCGATGGCGGAAGCGCTTGGCGACTTCGCCGGAGAGCATCGCTCCCGCCGAACGGTCGACGTTCTTGATGCCGACCTCGAAGGCGACAGGCGTCTTGTCCGTCAGCGCCGGTTGTGCCTGCTCGATCAGCACGCGGTCGAGAATGTCATCGATCGGGTGCTGCTGCCGGCTCGTCCAGAAGGTTTCCTCCTTGGCGGCATCGACCTTGTGGAAGATGCGGCTGAAGTCGAGACCCCTGGCCTTCCAATGCGCCAGCATCTCGTCCTTCTCCAGCAGTTCCGAAGCGCCGATGATCTCGTCGAGCCGGGTAAAGCCGAGCGACGCGAGAATTTCGCGCACTTCGTTGGCGACGAAGAAGAAGTAGTTGATGACATGCTCCGGCGTGCCCTTGAAGCGCTTGCGCAGCACCGGATCCTGCGTCGCCACGCCCACCGGACAGGTATTGAGATGGCACTTGCGCATCATGATGCAGCCGGCGGCAATCAGCGGCGCGGTGGCGAAACCGAACTCGTCGGCGCCGAGCAGCGCCCCGACGATGACGTCGCGGCCGGTCTTGAGGCCGCCGTCCACCTGCAGTGCAACACGCGAACGCAGACCGTTCAGCACCAGTGTCTGCTGGGTCTCGGCAAGACCGATTTCCCACGGGCTGCCGGCATGCTTGAGCGAGGTCAGCGGCGACGCACCCGTGCCGCCGTCGAAGCCGGCGACGGTGATATGATCGGCGCGCGCCTTGGCAACGCCCGCGGCAACCGTGCCGACGCCGACTTCGGAGACGAGCTTGACCGAGACGTCGGAGGTCGGGTTGACGTTCTTCAGATCGTAGATCAGCTGCGCCAGATCCTCGATCGAGTAGATGTCGTGGTGCGGCGGAGGCGAGATCAGGCCGACACCCGGCGTCGAGTGACGGGTCTTGGCGACCGTCGCATCGACCTTGTGACCGGGCAGTTGGCCGCCTTCGCCGGGCTTGGCGCCCTGCGCCACCTTGATCTGCAGCACATCGGCATTGACCAGATATTCGGTGGTGACGCCGAAGCGGCCCGAGGCGATCTGCTTGATCGCCGAACGTTCCGGGTTCATCGAACCATCCGAGAGCGGCATATAGCGGTCGGATTCCTCGCCGCCTTCGCCGGTGTTCGACTTGCCGCCGATCCGGTTCATGGCGATCGCCAGCGTCGTATGCGCCTCGCGGGAGATCGAGCCGAAGGACATCGCTCCCGTCGAGAACCGCCTCACGATATTGGCGGCCGGCTCGACCTCGTCGATCGATACCGGCTTGCGGCCGAGCGCCTCGGCGCTCTTGATGTTGAAGAGCCCACGGATCGTGTTCATGCGCAGCGCCGAATTGTTCACCATCTCGGCGAATTCGCGGTAGCGATCCTCGGCATTGCCGCGCACCGCATGCTGAAGAGCTGCGACCGCATCCGGTGTCCAGGCATGGCTTTCGCCGCGCATGCGATAGGCATATTCGCCGCCGATATCGAGCGTCGTCGCAAGCAGCGGATCCTTGCCGAAGGCGGCGTTGTGGCGAGCGACGGTCTCTTCGGCGATCGCTTCGAGGCCGATGCCTTCGATCATCGTCGCGGTTCCGAAGAAATACTTGTCGACCAGTTCCGACGACAGGCCGATCGCATCGAAGATCTGCGCACCGCAATAGGACTGGTAGGTCGAGATGCCCATCTTCGACATGACCTTGAGGATACCTTTGCCGACTGCCTTGATGTAGCGGTAGACGATTTCCGAGGCATCCACTTCCTTCGGGAACTCGCCCTTGGCATGCATGTCGAGCAGCGTGTCGAAGGCGAGATAGGGATTGATCGCCTCGGCGCCGTAGCCGGCGAGCAGGCAGAAATGATGCACTTCGCGCGGTTCGCCGGTTTCGACGACGAGGCCGACCGAGGTGCGAAGCCCCTTTCGGATCAGGTGATGATGGACGGCAGCCGTTGCGAGCAGCGCCGGAATGGCAATTCTATCAGGTCCGATCTGGCGATCGGAGAGCACGATGATGTTGTAGCCGCCCTTGACGGCCGCTTCCGCGCGTTCGCAGAGTCGGTCGAGCATCTCAGGCATGCCGGCAGCGCCGCGCTCGATGTCATAGGTGAAATCGAGCGTCTTGGTATCGAAACGGTCTTCCGTATGGCCGATCGAGCGGATCTTTTCGAGATCGCCATTGGTCAGGATCGGCTGACGCACTTCGAGACGCTTGGCATTCGCCATGCCTTCATGGTCGAGAATGTTCGGACGCGGGCCGATGAACGAGACGAGGCTCATGACGAGCTCTTCGCGGATCGGATCGATCGGCGGGTTCGTCACCTGCGCGAAGTTCTGCTTGAAATAGGTGTAGAGCAGCTTCGGCTTTTCCGACATCGCCGAGATCGGCGTATCGGTGCCCATCGAACCGATCGCTTCCTGACCGGTCGTCGCCATCGGCGACATCAGGATCTTGGTGTCCTCGGTCGTGTAGCCAAAGGCCTGCTGGCGATCGAGCAACGATACGTCGCGGCGCAGCGCCCGCGGCTCCACCGGCTTCAGGTCTTCGAGGATGAGCTGGGTGCGGTCGAGCCAGCTGCGATAGGGATGCGCCGTCGCAAGCTGCGACTTCACCTCGTCATCGGAGATGATACGGCCTTCCTCCATGTCGATCAGCAGCATCTTGCCCGGCTGCAGGCGCCACTTCTGGATGATCTTCTCCTCCGGAACCGGCAGAACGCCAGCCTCGGACGCCATGATGACGCGGTCGTCATCGGTCACGAGGTAACGCGCCGGCCTGAGGCCGTTGCGGTCGAGCGTCGCGCCGATCTGCCTGCCGTCGGTGAAGGCGACCGCAGCCGGCCCGTCCCACGGCTCCATCAGCGCCGCATGATATTCGTAGAAGGCCTTGCGTTCGGCCGCCATCGACTGGTTGCCGGCCCAGGCCTCCGGAATCAGCATCATCACGGCATGCGCCAGCGAGTAGCCGCCGCGCACCAGGAATTCCAGCGCATTGTCGAAACAGGCCGTGTCCGACTGCCCCTCATAGGAGATCGGCCAGAGCTTGGAAATATCTTCGCCGAACAGCGGCGAGGAGACGGAGGCCTGGCGCGCCGCCATCCAGTTGACGTTGCCGCGCAGCGTGTTGATCTCGCCGTTATGGGCGACCATGCGATAGGGATGAGCGAGCTTCCACGACGGGAAGGTGTTGGTCGAAAAGCGCTGGTGCACGAGGGCGACCGCGCTTTCGAACCGCGGGTCCGACAGGTCCTTATAGTAGGCGCCGACCTGATAGGCCAGGAACATGCCCTTGTAGACCACGGTCGTCGACGACAGGGACACCGGATAGAAATTGCTCTCTTCGCCTTCGAACTCGTCATAGATGCGGTTGGAGATCACCTTGCGCAGGGTGAACAGCCGGCGTTCGAACTCGTCATTGTTTTCGGCATCCTCGCCGGCGCCGATGAAGACCTGCACGTGATGCGGCTCGGTCGCGGCGATATCGGGCGCCTTTGACAGAGAGGAATTGTCGACAGGCACGTCGCGAAAGCCGATCAGGACCTGGCCTTCCTCTTCAATGACGTCCTTGATCACCTTCTTGAAGTGCTCGATCTGCTTTTCATCGCGCGGCATGAAGATATGGCCGACGCCATATTCGCCGGCCGGCGGCAGGGTGACCCCCTGCCCGGCCATTTCCTCGCGGAAGAAGCGGTCGGGAATCTGCACCAGGATACCGGCGCCGTCACCCATCAGCGGATCGGCGCCGACGGCGCCGCGGTGCGTCAGATTCTCGAGAATGAACAAGCCGTCCTTGACGATCTGGTGCGACTTCTCGCCCTTCATATGCGCGACAAAGCCGACGCCGCAGGCATCATGCTCGTTGCGGGGATCATAAAGGCCCTGCTTCTTCGGCAGGCCGGAGGCGGATTTGGACATATTGGCCGTCGCACGCGTCTTAGCAGCGGCAAATCGGTCAAATTCCATGGATGGCGTCTTCGTCATCGTCTTTCCTCCTGTCGAAACCCGCGGGGCCGCGGGCGGCTTTTTCGTCGCGCGCCGCAACCCGAAGATAGGTTCGGCGCATGACAGCGCTGTTGCATTGTGAAGATCGCCGCAGACATCTGCTTCAAAGGAAAGCAAACCGTCGCGTCCCGCGCCTGCCATTCGCCTCCGCGCGCCGCCCGTCCTGGGGCTTGGCGCTCGGAAGAACTATAGCGTGAAAGCGGGCCTGTTCCAGGGCTTTCGGCGCTTCTTCGGCCGCAAAGGCCAAAATAGGACAGCAACACTGTCCTAATTCATCTGTTCTATGCCAGAAAGCCTTTGGCTTCGCAAGTGCGCCACGGCAAAAATCGTCATTTTGCGAAGGAAGATTACCAAATCGATCGCAACCACGAAATAAAATTACGCGAAAGACGGATATTCTATTAATTGATTGCGCCGTTCAATTTTCGTGATGGATTATGGGCAATAGCCTTGATCCCGTAAAAGATTGCCGTAATGTCCGCTGCGAACCTTCCAACCTGTTTCGCTCCCCACGGTCCGCGCTATGTTCTTTGCTTCCGATAATTGGGCCGGCGCCCACAGATCCATTGCCGAACGCCTGCTGAAGGAATCGGCCGGTTTTGCTCCGGCTTATGGTGCCGGCGATCTCGATAAAAAAGTCGAGGCCCGCTTCTGCGAAATCTTCGAACGGGAGGTTTCCGTCTTCTTCGTCGCCACCGGCACGGCCGCCAATTCCCTGGCGCTGGCAAGCGTCCAGCGCCCGGGCGGCATTACTTTCTGCCATTCCGAGGCCCATGTAATCGAAGATGAATGCGGCGCGCCGGAATTCTTCTCCGGCTCCGCCCGCCTCGTTGCCGTCGACGGCGAATCCGGCAAGATTGATCCGGCCAGACTTTCGGCAAAGATCGCCCACTTCCCCGAGGACGCCCTCCGTCATGGCCGCGCCAGCGCTGTGACCATCACCCAGTCGACCGAGATCGGCACCGTCTATTCACTGCCGGAGATCGGCGAGATCGCCGCCATATCGAGAAAGCGCAATCTGCCGCTCCACATGGATGGCGCCCGCTTCACCAATGCGCTGATCGCACTCGATGCCACCCCGGCGGAGATGACCTGGAAGCGCGGCGTCGACATGCTGTCCTTCGGCGGCACCAAGAACGGCTGCTGGTGCGCGGAGGCGATCATCTTTTTCGATCCGGAGCGGGCTCGGGAGATGCCCTTCATCCGCAAGCGCGCCGCCCAGCTCTTCTCCAAGTCGCGTTTCATCGCCGCCCAGTTCGACGCCTATTTCGAAAATGGCCTCTGGCTCGATCTCGCCCGCCATTCGAACGCCATGGCAGACCGGCTGCGCGCCGGTATTGCCGCCAGTAGCGCCGGGCGCCTCGCCTGGTGGACCGCGACCAACGAGGTCTTTGCCGTCATCAGCAAGAGTGCTGCAAGAACCGCAGAGGAAAAGGGCGCAAAATTCTACGAATGGCCGGTGCCTGCGGCAACGTCGGAACTCGTTTCCGAAAGCGAAACCCTGATCCGCCTCGTCACCAGCTTCGCGACGACGGTGGCCGACGTGGATGGTTTCCTGAGGTGCCTGACCGCCTGATCGCCGACCAGAAGGATTTCCAGCCGGCTCCTCCGTGACGGCGATGATCATGCCGACCTCAGCCCCCTCACCTTTTGCAGAATATCGTCGGAGAGTGCCGAGACCAGCGCCTGATCCGCACCCTTGCGCGGCACCAATACGAATTCCACATCCTCGAGCACCGGCAATTTTCCCGCAGCAATTTCTTTCAGTCCGGAGGGAGCCATACTGCGCGGCTGCACCAGCACGCCCATTCCGGCCCGCGCCGCCGCCGTCAGTCCGCTCAGGCTGCCGCAAGTGCAGACGATCCGCCACGGCACCCCATTGCGCCCAAGTGCTTCCAGGGCGATCGCCCGCGTCACGCTCGGCGGTGGAAAAGCGATCAGTGGCAATGGACCGGAGGCGAGCACTCGTTCAGGATCGCGCGCCAGCCAGACGAGCGGCTCGCGATAGACAAGCTTTCCGCGCGCATCGCCAAGCCGGCGCTTGGCGAGCACCAGATCGATTTCGCCATTGTCCTGCATCTCATAAAGCACGCCTGAAAGCGCCACCGTCAGTTCCAGGTCGACGGACGGATGCGAGCGAACGAAATCCTCCAGCACCGCCGGCAGCTGGCTGGTGACGAAATCCTCCGACACGCCGAGCCGCAGGCTGCCGCGCAGGCTGTTGCTCTTGAACAGCGCCTGCACTTGCCCCTCGATCGAAAGCATGGCGCGCGCATGCGAAAGCAACGCCTCGCCGTCGCCGGTGAGCAGCACCTTATGCGTGTCGCGCGCGAGCAGCTTGCGTCCGAGCGCCGCCTCCAGCCGCTGAATATGCTGGCTGACCGTCGATTGCCCGAGGCCCAGCCTTTCCGCGGCAAGCGTGAAGCTACCCATCTGTTCGACGGCGACGAAACTGCGCAACTGCGAGAGGTCCAGCATAGAAAATCCAGTATCTCGATAACTGTTATTTCTTGCATCCTGGATCATAATGGACGACAGAACAATGGTTGCCTTATTGCTGCGAGACCGTCATGCGCCGCTTTCTGCCAGATACGTTCACGATCCTGCTCGTCTGCACCGTCATCCTCGCCTCCCTGTTTCCGGCGAGCGGCAGTTTTGCGGATTATTTCGGCATCGCCACCGATATTGCCATCGCGGCTTTGTTTTTCCTGCACGGCGCGCGCCTTTCTCGTGGCGTCGTCATTGCTGGTCTGCTGCACTGGCGGCTGCATCTGATCATCCTGCTGACGACCTTCGGCATCTTCCCGCTGCTCGGGCTCGGGCTCGGCTTCATCCCCGACGCGATCCTGCCACGGCCGCTTTATCTCGGCATTCTCTTCCTCTGCGTGCTGCCGTCGACGGTGCAGTCGTCGATCGCCTTCACCTCGATGGCCGGCGGCAACGTGCCCGCCGCGATCTGCTCGGCCTCAGCCTCGAACATTTTCGGCATGTTCCTGACGCCACTGCTGGTCGGCCTGCTCTTTTCCGTCGGCGGCCATGGCGGCTTCTCCTTCGACGCGCTTCAGCAGATCCTGCTGCAGCTGCTTGCCCCCTTTATCGTTGGCCAGATCCTGCAGCCCTGGATTGGCGATTGGATTCGCGCCAAGAAGAAGATTCTGATGCCGGTCGACCGCGGTTCGATCCTGATGGTGGTCTATCTCGCCTTCTCGACGGCGATCGTCGAAGGACTGTGGCACACTTTCTCGATTGCCGACATTGCCGTTGTCGTCGTCGCCGACGTCGTGCTTCTGGCGTTTGTGCTTGTTTTGACGATGTTCGGCAGCCGCTGGCTGGGCTTCGACAAGTCTGACGAGATCACCATCACCTTCTGCGGTTCGAAGAAGAGCCTGGCAAGCGGCGTGCCGATGGCAAACGTCATCTTCGCCGGCCAATCGATTGGTGCGATCGTGCTTCCCCTGATGCTCTTCCACCAGATTCAGCTGATGGTCTGCGCCGTCATCGCCCAGAAATATGCCGCAGCGGCAGCCCGGCGGGTAACGGAACAGCAGATGAAGGATGCCGCCAGCCCGGCCTGAACAATAAGATGAACGGCAATAAAAAACGGCGCCCCGATCGGAGCGCCGTCCATTGTCCCTGAGGAACAGCTGTTAATCGTTGATGACCTGCGCCTCGATCGCCTTCGGAGCCTCGACCGGCTCGGCGGCAATCGTGATCTTGCGGGGCTTCATAGCCTCGGGAATGTTGCGCAGAAGATCGATGTGAAGCAGGCCGTTCTTCAGCGAAGCTGCGGTCACCTCGACATGGTCGGCGAGCTGGAAGCGGCGCTCGAAGGCGCGCTTGGCAATGCCGCGATAGAGGAATTCGCCGCCTTCGGCGGTATCCTCGTTCTTTTCACCCTTCACGGACAGCACATGGGCATGGGCTTCGATCGAAAGTTCGGTCTCGTCGAAACCGGCGACCGCCATGGTGATGCGATAGGTGTTTTCACCGGTGCGCTCGATATTATAGGGCGGATAGGTCTGCGCCTGCTCCGGCTGAGCAAGGCTGTCGAGCATGGTGAAGAGCCGGTCGAAACCGACCGTCGAACGATAAAGGGGAGAGAAGTCTACGTGACGCATGATGTCCTCCTAGGGAAGCGACGTGTTGCGATAAAATGCCCTGAAACCCCATCTTGGCGGTCTCGGGACGGTTGCGCGGGCCCTTTTGGCACCCGCAGGATGGAGATGGTGATGCGATTCGGGGAGTTCAAGACCTTTTCGAAATCCCCTCGACCGGCCGTGAACCGCGCGTGAACGGCCGGTTCGGTAGGCGTTCAGACATGCCTGCCTAGAAATGACGATGTCGGGTGACACTGGCCCCGATGGCTGAAGTGCATCGTCCCTTCTTCTTCAGTCTAAACTTGGGCCGGCCGCGAGCGCCCTCACGCTCCCGCCGGCCCTTTTTCCCCCGCTTTCCAAGCCGGGCGCCATGCGCTATCCCTGATAGGAAAGCATTCAGCAGCGGCGCATTGGCAAGTCATGGATCAGGTTCTCTATTCGACGCCCGACAATCCTGCCCCGGAAAACCGCACCGAAGGGTTCTTCGAAACCCATGACGGCCACCGGCTGCGTTACGCCGTTTTCCGTTCTGGCGCCCAGGTCGCCAAGGGCACGGTCGTCATCATCCATGGCCGCAACGAATATATCGAAAAATATTTCGAGACGATCCGCGACCTGACAAGCAAGGGCCTCTGGGTCGCGACCTTCGACCTGCGTGGTCAGGGCGGTTCGTCGCGGCTCCTCAAGCGCCGCAATCACGGCCATATCCGCCGCTTTTCCGATTACGAGCGCGACCTCGACACCTTCCTCGAAAAGATAGTGCTGCCGGACACCCGACTGCCCTTCTACCTGCTCGGTCATTCCACCGGCGGACTGATTGCGCTGTCGGCCGCCCCCTATCTCACCACCCGCATCGACCGCATGGTGCTATCGGCTCCCTTCATCGGCCTGACCGGCCAGTCGGCCTCGCCCCGCGTCATCCGCACCTTCGCCGGCGCGCTGACGGCCGCCGGCCTCGGCTTCATGCCGCTGACCTCGAAGCTGAAGGAGCCGGATTTCCGCGACAATCCGTTGACCTCGGACGAAACCCGCTTCGAGCGCAATGTTGCGATGATGAAGGCCCACCCGGAACTGACGCTCGGGCCGCCGACGGCCCGCTGGCTGAGTGAAGCCTTCCGGACCATGGACCGGGTCACCTCGCCCAAGCACCTCTTCTCGATCACCATCCCGACCATCGTCATCGCCCCGACACGTGACGGCGTCGTGCCCTACACGGCACAGGAGCGGCTCTCGCGTTATTTCCGCGCCGGCCAGCTGGTGCCGATCAACGGCGCCCGCCATGAGATCTTCCAGGAACGGGATATCTATCGCGCCGCGGCGCTGGCGGCGTTCCACGCCTTCATTCCCGGCAGCGATGCCGAGGAAAACCATGATGTCGCCGCCCTCGGCACCTGAGCCGGATCAACCGAGCCGCCAGCAGAATCGGCTTTGCCGACCCGGGGCATCGGCTTTGCCGAGCCCGGGTTCAGCGCTGCAGGATGGCGATTGCCTGCTCGTAGACCGCGCGGCTGCCGGCGGCGATGATCGAGCCGCCGTTTTCAGGGCGTCCGCCGTCCCAGGTGGTGATGATGCCGCCCGCCCCCTCGATGACGGGAATGATGCCGCCGACGTCATAGGGTTTCAGTCCGTTTTCGATGACGAGATCGATATGGCCGGCGGCAAGCAGCGCATAGGCATAGCAGTCGCATCCATAGCGGAAGAGCCGCACCTGATCCTCGATCTCGCGGTATTTCTCAATCTCCCCGCCGGCGAAGAGATGTGGCGAGGTCGTGAACAGAATGGCGCTCGAAAGCGCCTCGCACTGGCGGGTCACCAGCCGCCTTTCACCCTCCGGGCCGGTATAGATCGAGCCGTTCTCGTCGGCGAAATAACGTTCGCCGGTAAAGGGCTGCTCGATCATGCCCATGATCGCCCGGCCTTCCTTCTGCAGACCGATCAGCGTTCCCCAGACCGGCACGCCCGATATGAAGGCGCGCGTGCCGTCGATCGGATCGATCACCCAGACATAGTCCCGGTCGAGCCCGACATCGCCGTGCTCCTCGCCGAGAATGCCGTGGTCGGGGAAATTCTCCTCGATCAGCGCGCGGATGGCGAGCTCGGCCGCCCGATCGCCCTCCGTCACCGGATCGAAGCCGGAAGAAAGTTTGTTCGTGACGTCGAGGCCGGATCGGAAGCGGGGCAGCGTCTCGGCGCGGGCGACCTCTGCCAGACGATTGAAGAATGAACGGTCAGGAAGCATGGTGACACCGTTTGGCTGGCGGGAATGCGCTTTCATAGCGAAAACGAGCGGGAATGCAAACGAAGCAGCCAACTTCAGGCGAATTGCCCAAAGATATCGCAGCGCAATATATTGCTTGACATTTGTGCAACGCAATAGTAGCGTCATCATTACAGTCTTCTGACTGTAAATACCCTCCTTGGGTGTTTCCTCCCTAGACTTAGCCGCGCTGACAAGCGCGGTTTTTTTTGGCCTGGGGAGGCAAGCGGAGAATCAGGAAATTGTAGATTTACTCGGCGGCCAGCGCCCGGTCACCGGCGAACTTTTCGACGTAATCCGCCATCTGCTGCATGAAGGCCGTCACGGCCTCGGCCACCGCGGCAAAATCCTCGCGCTTCTCCAGCGTCACCTCGTCGACATAGATCGCCCGGTTCACCTCGATCTGCAATGCATGCAGGCCGCGCGAGGGGCGGCCGTAATGTTCGGTGATGAAACCGCCGGCATAGGGCTTGTTGCGGATCGCCGCAAAGCCCATTTCCTCAAGGATAGCGATGGCGGCGCGCGAAAGTTCGGCCGAAGCGCTGGTGCCGTAGCGATCGCCGATAATGAAATCGGGCCGTCCGGTGCAACCGGCGACGCGCACATTGCCGGGCATCGAATGGCAATCGATCAGCACGCCGAAGCCGAACTGCACATGGGTGCGGGCAATCAGTCGGCGCAGCGCCGCATGGTAAGGCTTGTAGACCGCTTCGACCCGATCCAGCCCCTCCTGCACCGGCAGGCGCCGCGCATAGATCTCCATATTCTCGGCAACGATGCGCGGAATGGTGCCGAGCCCGCCGGCGACCCTCAGCGAATTGACATTGGCATAGGGCGGCAGCAGCCCGTCGAACATCCTGGGATCGAGCTCGTAGGGCTCGCGGTTGACGTCGAGATAGGCGCGCGGAAAGTTGGCGGCGAGAAGCGGTGCGCCGAGAGTGACGGCCGAGCCGAAGAGCTCATCGACGTAATGATCCTCGGAACGGCGGATGGCGATGCCTTCGAGCCTCGATTGCGCGATGAATTCTGGTGGATAAATGCGGCCGCTATGCGGGGAGTTGTAGACGAAGGGAATGGTCTGCGACACGGGCTCATGAACCTCAAAAAGCTCGTATTCGCGGATTTCCGGCACTTTCGGCCCTCTTTACCATGTCCTGAACTGACTGCTTCGGCCATGTTGCCAGTTGCCCGCCCTCAAGTCCATACTATGTAGAAGGGATGACCATCACGCACAGGCAATTCACCGGTTGTTTACCGGGCAAAGACTAGTGTAGACGGCTGGCAGCCCACCCAAAACCTATTGATTAGCGGTCTGGATTGATGACTCAGAAGATACTTCTCGCCGAAGACGACAATGATATGCGCCGTTTCCTGGTGAAAGCGCTCGAAAAGGCCGGCTACAAGGTCCTTTCTTACGACAATGGCGCCAGCGCCTACGACCGGCTGCGCGAGGAGCCGTTTTCCCTGCTGCTGACCGATATCGTCATGCCCGAAATGGACGGCATCGAGCTGGCGCGCCGCGCCACCGAACTCGATCCCGATCTGAAGGTGATGTTCATCACCGGTTTTGCCGCCGTGGCGCTGAACCCCGATTCGAAGGCGCCGAAGGATGCCAAGGTCCTTTCCAAGCCTTTCCACCTGCGCGACCTCGTCGACGAGGTCAATAAAATGCTTGCCGCGTAAGGCTTGTCGGGCGGCGCGTCACAAAACTGAAAAAAGCCTATTGACGGCTCCGAAGGTTTTGTGATCTATGCGCCGCCATCGGATGGGCGTGTAGCTCAGCGGGAGAGCACTACGTTGACATCGTAGGGGTCACAGGTTCAATCCCTGTCACGCCCACCATCCTAATTCGCTGAAAAGCAAAGGCCTTTCGAGAAATCGAGAGGCCTTTTTACATAGTGGCCCGCAGGTTCGATAAACCTGCCAATAGGAGTTCTCAGCGTGGCGCAGGTCATTAAACGACGCAAAACTCTCGTGGTGTCCAACGACAAGATTTCGCTGGCAGAAGGTGTCAGCCTTCCCCAGGGACGCTACCCCGTCACTGCCGAATATGTCGTATCTCACCTGCGAGGCAGGCCGGTCGAGCAGGCTGGCCGGGTGATGCTCCATCTGACGCGACAAAACCTCCTGGACTACGGCGTTGATCTGACCGGCAGCGCGATGCTGGGCAGCGACATCGATGTGAGCGGCAATGTGGCGCGCAAGGAAGCTATTCTGGAGTGATTTGCAGGGTATGGATGGTTGACCACTGTCCCCCACAGGGATGCACCTCCTGAGAGTGGCCAAGCCAAATTCGGTCACTAAACCATGTGAATTTTTGCCGATCCGGCGTATGGGGCGTTCGCCTCTCGCAAACGGGTGGGGTCAAAGGCAGGGATTAATTCTCGACCGGCAGCGCCGCAGTTTTTCCGCCCCTCGCCTCGCCGGCTTCCACGGCACCTGCGCCCACAAAGTGCTGCACGAACGAACTTGCAAGCCGTCACCCCACTGCGGCCTGACTTCCATCTTCACCATAGCAACCGGTGGAAAAGGCCAGCAACTGTCCGGTTTTACCCGAGTCATACAGAGGGCGGCTGCGGCGCGCCCGCATATAAGGATGTGCTCACGCCAGCATCAATTGCATACCATTGCTGAGTGCTCAGCCCCTCGTTGCTCGGAGTTCAAAAGTATGATTTTTGTGACAAACAGATGACGAGTTTGTGACAAAACGCGTGTGATTTCAGCAACATAGCGATGCTGCGTGTTGTCATGATCGACAATCACGTTGCGGTGCAACAACCCTTATGTAACTTCCGCGGCGAGGCAGACACCGAGCTAAAAAGGTGCCGCTTCGATCACACGGGGTGAAGACACGTAGGGACTGCCGATGGCAACGGTCTTCATCCTCTCGCATCTGAACTGGAGGTTATTCCATGAACATCAAGAGCCTTCTTCTCGGCTCCGCTGCTGCTCTCGCAGCAGTATCCGGCGCTCAGGCCGCTGACGCTATCGTCGCCGCAGAACCGGAACCGGTTGAATATGTTCGCGTCTGCGACGCTTACGGCACCGGCTACTTCTACATCCCGGGCACGGAAACCTGCCTGAAGATCAACGGCTACATCCGTTTCCAGGTTAACGTTGGCGATCGGGTTGGCAATTCGCTGACGCGCGCTAACGACTCCGACTGGGATGCCGTCACTCGCGGCCAGGTTCAGTTCACCGCCAAGAGCGACACGGAATACGGTCCGCTGACCGGCGTCATCGTCATGCAGTTCAATGCTGACAATGCCACCGACCAGAACGCCAAGCTCGACTCCGCTTACCTCGACATCGCAGGCTTCCGCGCTGGTCTGTTCTACAGCTGGTGGGACGACGGTCTCTCGGGCGAAACCGACGACATCGGTTCTCCGGTCACGCTGCATAACTCCATCCGTTATCAGTACGAAACCGACGCCTTCTACGCTGGCATCAGCGTCGACGAGCTGGAAGACGGCCCGTTCTACAACGACGAAACCGCCAACAACGTCGGCGTTGCCGTCGGTCTCGGCGGCAAGGCCGGTATCTTCAGCTACCAGATCACTGCCGGTTACGACACCGACAACGAAGAAGGCGCCGTCCGCGCCATGGGTACGGTTGCTGTTGGTCCGGGCACGCTCGGCCTCGCAGTTGTCTATGCATCCAATCCCAACGCCTATTACAACAAGGCTGAATGGGCGATCGCTGCCGAATACGCCATCAAGGCAACCGACAAGCTCAAGATCACCCCTGGTGTTCAGTACTACAGCGACTACGGTGTCACCGCTGGCGAATTCAACGACGGAGATGCCTGGAAGGTTGGCCTGACGGTTGATTACCAGATCGTCGACAACTTCTACGCCAAGGCTTCGGTTCAGTACCTCGATCCGGAAGACGGCGACGACTCCACCTCGGGCTACTTCCGCCTGCAGCGTTCGTTCTAATCAAGACTGCCGGTCAGACCGGCAGCTATTCATTCCTGATCTGACTGACCTCCGATCGGGAAAGAATGGGCCTGGACTTCCCTGCCGGGCCCATTCCCCCTTGACCAGAAGTCCAAGACGGCAGGCGCTTGATGAGCGCCGCCATTATTGGGCGTCACATCGCTCCCTTGCCGATGTCCCGCAAATTATGCCAGCAAGCTCAGCCGACGTTCGGCCCGTCGGCGATCGGCGGAATCTTTATGCTGCACGGAACCAAATTTCGGACACAGAGCCATGCCATGGCGAATCGAAGGTGAAGCGGTGATTCGCCTCGCCAGGACATGGGACTTGAGATCGAAATGAAGTTATCCGCGCTTGTTGCCGCCGGCTTTGTTGCCGCCGTCCTCGCCTTGCCAGCCTCCGCCGCGCCGGCCTCCCCGCCTGAGACATTTCCCGGCGCTCCTGGCGTCATTACGCTTTCCGGCAAATGCGCCAGACTGGTCGTCGCCAAGTTTGACGCCACCAAGGGCTGCAAAAACGAGCTTGCCAGCGTCACGCTGGCCAACGGTTCGGTGACCTTCATCTTCACTTCAGATGGAAAGGCGCTCGGCTTCCAGGGCGATGGCAGCGGCATCAAGCCAGCCTCCAACGGCAATGCTCGCCTGCCGTTGAGCCTCGTCACGACGGGCGTCGGCAACAAGATGACCGGCCAGGTCAAGGTCGCCGGCTTCTGCACCTTCGGCAATCCCTACGCCGGCGAGCCGATCGCGATCGAATGCACCGCCGAAAGCAAGGACTCCTCCTTCACCGGCAGCTTCCGCACCGGCGGCAAGCTGGTGAAAAAGGGGAAATAGCTCAGGCGGCGCACCACGCGCCGCCGCCCCCCGGCTGGCGCGCCAGCCCTTCCTTGATCAGCTGCACGCCAAAAGAGCGCCCGTCGCGCGAAACGATCCGCGGCGCGCCTGAGGCCTCGGTCTTTCCGGCGGCATCGATGGTGAAGGGGCCGGCGTTCAGAAGCGCCAGTAGGCGCAGCTTCGCGGCAAAGGCCACCCTGCGTTCGTCATCGCAGCGCGCCTGGTCGGCCACCGGGCTTGCCATATCGGCAATGACGATCTTTTCGCCCTTGTACCAGAAGACGCCGCCGTCGCCGACGCAATTGATGTGCGCGCCCTGCCCGCAATAGCCGAAGGCGCCCGTCGCCGTCTGCTGAGCCCCGGGAGAGGCCGGGGCCGGCACCGCCTTGACCGGCTGGATGGCCGGCGTCGGGATTGCGGCCGGCGGCAGCGGCTGCGGCTGCAGCGCGGCTCTCGGAGTCGGTGCGGCAAGCGCCACCTGCTTCGGCGGCACATCCTTCCTGGCGACAGGTCTCGGCTCCGCCATTTCCCGTGCGATCGGCGCCGACTGCCGTTCAAGCATAGGCCGAAGGCTCTTCCAATTGTCGTGAGCGACGATGCCGCCGATCGCGGCAATGCCGATCACTGCCCAGGGCAGCAATCCGCCGCGGCTGCGCGCTCTGCTCTTTCCTCTCGCCGGCGCCTTCCGGCGGCCGCGTGTCGCTGTCTTGGCCATCTGTTCGAATCCCGTGAGGCCGGGATTATCGCTGCCCAATCCTTTCCGAAAGGTTGGCGTGAGCCGGTTATCTTTGACGGCGTGTCGATTCGCTAGACAGCGAAACGCCCGGCATCGCCGGGCGCCTATCTCTGCAAAACTATCTTCCGCTTATTCCGGACGTGAGGCCGAAGGCTCGTTTTTCCCGGCCGATGCCGCGCCGCTGATGGGCGAACCGATCGGCTGTTTGCGTTTGCCGATCTCGATGCGCTTGTCGGCCCCCTCGCGGATGGCCTGCCATTCATTTTCGTGCCGAATAACAATATCTCGGGGCACAAAGTTCATTGTCATATGTTTCTCACCCTGTTTCGAATCGACCATCAGCACGCCGAGGCGGCTTCCGGAATAGCCGTTATTTCTTGGTTTTCGCATGGCCTTTGATGTCGGGACCACCCTTCGAGAGGTCCGCACCGCTCACATGTGCCGGCACGTGAATGTCGTGGTAGACGCCAGGGGTCAGCGTCAGGTCGACGTGATGCGGCGGCAGCACCTGTGCCTTCTGCATGCGGTTTGGCTTTGCCCGCTTCATGCGGTCGGATGCCTCTGTACGTTTATCGGGAATATGGGTCGAAGTGTGCATCATCCGCATCCTTTTCAGCTCAACCAGGGTTTAACGAGCGGGGGGGCGGATGGTTCCCGAAATTATGCGGTTTTACGTGGGGCGTTTGGCCTTGACTGGTTTGGGAAGTAGATTACCTAAGGCTTATCCCGCAGCCTTCCAGACATCGGCTACGGGGAACATTGGTGCCGGGCCCCTCTGGCGAGAGTTTTTACGGCGCTCTCGTGATGTCGGTACCGCCTGCAACTCAGCCGGCGGATTTTTCATCGATGAAAAAGCTCACCATGCCTCGTCAGCATGCCCGTTGTGGCATGCCGCGTTTTTCCACTATTTCTACCCTCTCCAGCAAGCCTTGCTGCGAGGTGCGGCCATGAACCAGTCCCAGACCACCAAATCCTCGCTCGGCTATTTCCGCTGGGCCTTCATCGTCACGGCTATCGGCCTTGTTCTCGGCGCTGTGCTTGGTTGGCAGACAACCGGCACGATCGGCGGCATGGCGACCGTCTTCTTCATCTGTGCCGTGCTTGCGGTGCTGGAGATCTCGCTCTCCTTCGACAACGCCATTGTCAACGCCAACAAGCTGAAGGAGATGACGCCGATCTGGCAAAAGCGATTCCTCACCTGGGGCATCATCATTGCCGTTTTCGGCATGCGCATCGTCTTCCCTCTGGCGATCGTCGCGATCGCCGCGCGCATCGGCCCCTGGGATGCCTTGGTGCTGGCCGCCCGCGAACCCGAGGAATATGCCCGCATTATGAATGATGCGCATCTGCCGATCGCAGCCTTCGGCGGCACCTTCCTGATGATGGTCGGCCTCAGCTATTTCTTCGACCATGAGAAGAAGATCCATTGGCTTCGCGGCCTGGAGAAGGTGATGGCGCGCTCTGCGACCATCAGGGGCATCGAGATCGCCTTCGTGCTGGCGCTGATGCTTGTCTTCTCCTGGCTGATTGGCGAGGAGGAGGCCAGCGTCTTCGTCCATTGCGCCATCTACGGCCTGCTGACCTTTCTCGCGGTCGAGGTCGTCGGCGAGTTGCTCGATGCGTCGCAGCAGACGATGAGCGCTGCCGCCAAGGGCGGTCTCGGCGCCTTCATCTATCTGGAGGTGCTGGATGCCAGCTTCTCCTTCGACGGCGTCATCGGCGCCTTCGCCTTGACGCAGAATCTCTTCGTCATCGCGATCGGCCTCGGCATCGGCGCCATGTACGTGCGCTCGATGACCATCATGCTGGTGGAGAAGGGAACGCTTGCCGAATACCGCTATCTCGAACATGGCGCTTTCTATGCCATCCTGATCCTCGCAGTGATCATGTATGCGCAGACCCTGGTGCATATTCCCGAGGTGATCACCGGCCTTGGCGGCGCGGCCCTGATCGGCCTGTCGCTCTGGTCATCCATCCGCCACAACAGGCGCGAGCGGGAAGATCATGCCCCCCGGCAGGAAGAACTTCACGCCTGACGTGGCAGACAATTGAAGGTCGCGACGCGCCTCAGCGTCGCGGCTGTCACTCGGACAAAAATAAAGCCCGCGACCATCCGGTTGCGGGCTGTTTCATTCCTGCATGGCTTGAACGGCTTAGCGGATGACCTGACCGAAGGAAGCCGGATCGATGCCGAGCTCCTTGAGGTCGCGGGCGCGCGGACGGCGACCGGCTTCGACAGCAGCGCTGACGGCGTTGGCGGCGCTCAGCGCAGCAAATGCGCGGCCCAGGAAACCGGCGTGGACCGAATTGCGGATGGCGGACATTGTCCTGTTCCTCTTACTCTAATTGACCACTCAGAGATGGCAGTGCGCTGTCGCATCGACAATGCACGTAAAATCACCGCAGCCATGCAAAAGAAGAGGCCGGCGCATGTTTCCATGGCCGGCCTTGAGGCAGGGGTAAGGTTGTCTTTTTCTAGTCTTCGTTTGCCGCCAGTTGCGACAGCACCTGGCCCCGACCGCGGATGCGCAGGATCAGCGGGATCAGGAAAGCGGCCGCCGCAACGATGAGAAGGCCTGCCGCGATCGGTGACATCACCAGCGTCGTCACATCGCCCTGGCTGATCGCCAGCGCGCGGCGCAGCTGCTGCTCGGCCAGCGGCCCGAGGATCAGGCCGACGACGGCAGGCGCGATCGGATAGCCGAAGAGCCGCATCACATAGCCGAGCAGGCCGAAGGCGAGCAGCATGCCGAGCTCGAACACGGAAGGATTGGCGCCGATCGTTCCGAGCGTCGCAAACAGCAGGATGCCGGCATAGAGCCACGGCTTCGGTATCGTCAGCAGCCGCACCCAGAGCCCGATCATCGGCAGGTTCAGGACGAGCAGCATCGCATTGGCGATGAGCAGGCTGGCGATCAGCCCCCAGACGAGCTGCGGATTGGTGGCAAACAGGAGCGGCCCCGGCTGCAATCCGTATTGCTGGAAGCCGGCGAGCATGATTGCCGCCGTCGCCGTCGTCGGCAGGCCGAGGGTCAGGAGGGGCACCAGCGTGCCGGCGGCGGACGCATTGTTCGCCGCCTCCGGTCCGGCCACGCCCTCGATCGCGCCATGGCCGAACTCTTCCGGGTTCTTCGCCAGCCGCTTTTCGGTCGAGTAGGACAGGAACGTGCCGATTTCAGCGCCGCCGGCCGGCATCGCGCCGATCGGGAAGCCGATCAGCGTGCCGCGAAGCCAGGGCTTCCAGGAGCGTGACCAGTCCTGCGCGTTCATCCAGAGCGAACCCTTGACCGCCTCTACCTGCTCCGCGGCCCGGTTGCCCTGCGCTGCGATATAGAGCGTCTCGCCGATCGCGAACATCGCCACGGCAAGCGTCGTCACCTCCACGCCGTCGAGCAGGTCCGGGATGCCGAAGGAAAGCCTGGCCTGCCCCGTCTGCTGGTCGATGCCGACCATGGCAAGCGCGAAACCGATGAACAGCGCGGTCAGGCCTCGCAGCGCCGAATCCCCAAAGGCGGAGGAGACGGTAACGAAGGCGAGCACCATCAGCGCGAAATATTCACGCGGCCCGAAGACCAGCGCCAGCTTGACGATATAGGGCGCGATGAAGGCGAGCCCGAGCGTCGCGATGAGCCCGGCGACGAAGGAGCCGATCGCCGCCGTCGCCAGCGCCGGTCCGCCGCGCCCGGCGCGCGCCATCTTGTTGCCCTCGAGCGCGGTGACGATCGAGGCGCTTTCACCCGGCGTGTTGAGCAGGATCGACGTCGTCGAACCGCCATACATGCCGCCGTAATAGATGCCGGCGAACATGATCAGCGAGCCGCCCGGATCGAGCTTGTAGGTGGCCGGCAACAGCAGCGCCACGGTGAGCGCCGGGCCAATGCCGGGCAAGACGCCGACGGCAGTGCCGAGCGTCACGCCGACCAGCGCATAAACCAGGTTCATCGGCTGCATCGCAACCAGGATCCCCTGCCATAGGAATTCGAATGTGCTCATCTTGGTGTCCCAGGCGGCGTTCCCGTCCGTGCCTTCGCAATGGGTCGCCGCGAAAAATCAAAAGAGCTGACAGCGCGTCCCGCGCGCTGTCAGAAGAACAGGCGTTCGAGCGGGCCGGCCGGCAGCGTCAGCTGCAGCAGCTGCGAGAAGATCGCCCAGACGACGAAGCTGAAGACGATGCCGAACGGCAGCGAGATCCAAAGCTTGCGTTTGCCGAAGCCGCGTGCCGTGAATGCAAACAGCACACCGGTGGCGATCGAGAAGCCGGCAAGGCGCAGAAGCAGCATCTGTCCGACAAGGCCGGCAACGATCCAGATGACCGGCGCCACTTCCTGCCGATCGCGTTCCGGAAACTCGCCGCGCCAGGCTTCGGCGACCGTCCAGACGCCAAGACAGAAAAGCCCGAACGCCACCACCTCCGGCACGGTTGCCGGACCGATGCGGGCATACTGTGCGATCGTTTTCAGATGCGTTGCATCCCAGGCCATCACACCCGCGATGACGAAGAGGAAAACGGCAATGATGAACGCCGCCCGATCAGGGCGGCGCTCGGTTGCCGAGGAGGTGTTATCCTCGCTCATTGAACAAGTCCGATCTCTTTAAGAATGCCCTCGGTGGCGGAGACGTCCTTTTCGAGCTGCGCCTTGAAGGCATCGCCGGACAGATAGGTGTCGGCCCAGCCCTTGGTCTTCAGGGTCTCCTGCCAGGTGGCGGAGCTGTGCAGCTTCTCGAAATCGGCGGTGATCTTGGCGACCTCGTCGTCCGACAGGCCGGGGGCTGCGGCGACCATGCGCCAGTTCTGGATGCTGACGTCGGTGCCGGCTTCCTTCAGCGTCGGGGCATCGACGCCGTCGATACGCTTGTCGCTGGAGACGGCGAGGAGACGGAGCATGCCTGCCTTTACCTGCGATTCGAACTCGCTGTAGCTCGAAATGCCTGCTGTGACCTGGTTGCCGAGAATGGCGGCCAGCGCTTCACCGCCGCCGGAGAAGGCGACGTAGTTGATCTTCGTCGGGTCGACCCCGGAAGCCTTGGCGATCAGGCCTGCGGTGATGTGGTCTGTGCCGCCGGCCGAGCCGCCGCCCCAGGAAACCGAGCCCGGATCCTTCTTCAGCGCCGCGACCAGATCAGCCATCGTCTTGATATCGGACGAGGCGGGAACGACAACGGCCTCATATTCGCCGGTCAGACGGGCGATCGGCGTCACGTCCTTCAGCGTCACCGGCGACTTGTTGGTGAGGATGGCGCCGACCATGACGTAGCCGCCGACGATCAGTGAATTCGGATTGCCGGCAGCCTGGCTGCTGAACTGCGCAAGGCCGATGGTGCCGCCGGCCCCGGGAACGTTCTGGACCTGCACGTTGCCGGCGATCTTCTCCTGCTGCAGCGCGGCCTGCAGCGAACGGGCCGTCTGGTCCCAGCCGCCGCCGGGAGCGGCCGGCGCGATGATGGTGTAGTCGGCCGCATAGGCCGGCAGCGCGATGGCGGCTGCGAGAATGGTTGCGATGAACGTATGCTTCACGATGTGTCCTCCGTGGGCGGCTGAGCGAACCGCCTATTATTCTCGAGTGAATCGGGAGGGTGGCCGGCCAGCGGACGCAGTTGTCCTGAATGACGAGCGGAATGCCTCCCAAGGCTTCAATTCTCCGCCTCCACGGAGAAGAAGTAGCCAAAGCCACCACAACAACCTGTCATCTAGCTGACATCGGCAAGATATCCAGAAGGAGAAGCCACTTTTTTGCCGTAATTGGGCCAGCAGTCCGCCGAGGTGTAACAGATCTTGAGGTCATGAACCGGCCGAAAGCTGGCCTTCTTCACTGCGCCCGCAGAACCTCGTTCCAGTGCGCGATCAGCCGCGCACGCTTTACCTGGTCGAGATAGACCATCAGCCCGGGACTGACCGGCACCGGCCGAAGTTGGGCGCCGAGCAGCTCCTGCAGCGTATTGGCAGTGTTTTCCCCCGCCACCTCTGGGCTGACGGCCGGGATCTGCAGCTCGCGCGCCATGATTGTCTGGCCCACCTTCGACATGAAAAAGGCAAGGTAGCGGCGCCCGAGTTCCGGCTCGGCCGCAGCCTGCGGCACCAGCCCGATGCGCGACATCACCACCGTATAGTCCTTCGGCAGCACGATGCCGACATCGGGGTGCCGCGAAGCCCAGTCAGCGGCGTAGGAACCGAGAATATTATAGCCGAGCACGAAGCGCCCGTCGGCCACGCGTTCGAGAATCGCCGAGCTCGTCGAGTAGAGTTTGACGCCGGCCGCGCCCATCGCGCCGATCACCGACCAGATGTCGCCGAATTGCTCCTGGTCGCGCGCCATGAAGAGAAAGCCGACACCGGAGCGCTCGATATCGTAAGTGCTGATCCGGCCATAGACCGCATCGCCCTTACGCTTCAGATAGTCGACGAGTTCCGCCCGCGAGCTCGGCACCGGCTCGTGCGCGAAGCTCGGCTTGTGATAGACGAACACCGCCGGTTCGAAGGTCAGGGCATAGGCGGTATTGCGCCAATTCGCCCATTTCGGCCAGGCAGCACTCATCGGCAGGTTGCTGATCTGCGCATAGCCGTCGTTGGAAAGCTTCACCTGCAGGTCCATCGCCGAGGAAAAGGCAAAATCCGCCGTTTTGCCGCCGGCATCCGTTTCCCTGACGATCCGGTCGTAGATTTCACCGGTCAGCATATCCTCATATCTGACCGCGACATCAGGATTGGCCTCCTGGAACCCCCGGATCATCGGCTGTGCCAAGGGCTCGTCGAGCGAAGAATAGACCGTCAGCACCGGTGCGGCTGTATTGCCCGACTTCGCCGGATAAAAGGCTTGGTCGGCGAGCACGCAACCCGGCCAGAATGCCAGCAGCAAGATGAAAATTCTCCTCATGCAGCAACAATGCCTGAGCATACAGAGAGGAGCAAGGGCGTGATCGGACCTGCTGCGAGCGTCGCCAGTATTGCGACGGAACCGCAGCAGCCAACGTGTCGGTCCGACACCCCTTTGACCATAAATGATTATGATTCCCCGTCATCCTTCACCCCTTTTGAGTATTGATGAAGATTGGAGACGATATAGGGTGCGCTGCCGCGTCAAAATGTCGAAGCCGCCCGAATTTACTTCTTCGGGAGACGACTATACGCGACAAAAAACTCTAAAAAAGCTAGACTATTCTGGGAAGACCCATGGGAGGGGTCATGGAACGACGACTGAGCGCTATTCTCGCTGCGGATGTCGTCGGCTACAGCCGATTGATGGGCATTGATGAGTCAGGCACCTTGCAGGCGCTGAACCGTCATCGCTGCGAGCTGGTTGACGTTCGTATTTCGGACTACAAGGGCCGGATCGTCAAACTCACCGGCGATGGCATCCTTGCCGAATTCCAGAGCGTGGTGAATGCCGTCGCCTGCGCCGCCGAAATACAGCGCAGCATGTCCGCCCGCAACGAGAACGTGCCGAAGGACGAGCGCGTTGAATTCCGCATCGGCATCAATCTCGGCGATGTCGTCGTCGAGAACGGCGACATATTCGGTGACGGCGTCAATCTTGCCGCAAGGCTCGAGCGTATCGCAGCACCGGGCGGCATCGCCGTGTCGGCCTCCGTGCGCGACCAGGTCGGCTCGCGCCTCAATCTCGGCTTCGAATTCATCGGCGAGCACATGCTGAAGAATATCAGGCAGCCCGTTCACGTCTACACCGTCACCTTGGCGCCGCCCTCATCCACCCGACTGGTGGCACAGAACCGCAATACCTGCTTCATTGCCGTGCTGCCCTTCACAAATATGAGCGGCGACGCCGATCAGGATTATTTTTCCGACGGCATCACCGAAGATATCATCACCGATCTCTCGAAGATCTCGAGCCTGCACGTCGTGCCGCGCAACACCATCTTTACCTACAAGGGCATATCGGTGAAGTTGAAGCGCCTCGCCCAGGAACTCGGAGTGCGTTATGTGCTCGAAGGAAGCGTGCGCATCTTCGGCAAGCGCGTACGCATCTCCGGCCAGCTGATCGACACTGCCAATGGCGACCATCTCTGGGCCGAGCGTTACGACCGCGATCTCACCGACATCTTTGCGATTCAGGACGAGATCACACAGGCGATCGTCAGCCAGCTGAAGGTGCGCCTGCTGCCGGAGGAGAAGAAGGCGATCGCCAACGAACCGACGGCCAATGTCGAGGCCTACACCTATTATCTCAGGGGCCGCCAGCTCTCCCACAGTTGGACGAAATCCTACCTGCAGCTCGCAAGGCGCATGTTCTGCAAGGCGGTGGAACTCGACCCTGATTATGCCCGGGCCTATGCCGGCATCGCCGATTGCGACGCTGCGATCCGCGACTGGGCGCCTGACGATGTGCCGCTGAGGCGCATCCTCGACATGAGCGCCCGGGCGCTTCAGCTCGATCCCGATCTTCCCGAAGCTCATGCCTCGCATGGCTTGGCGCTGCATCAAAGCGGCCTCGATGATCGGGCGGCGGCCGCCTTCGAACGTGCCCTCACGCTCGACCCGAACCTCTTCGAGGCGAATTTCCATTACGCCCGGTTCTTCTTCATGCGCGGCAACTTTGCCGAATCCGTTCAATATTTCACCCGCGCCGCCGAAATCCGCCCTGACGACTACGTCTCGCCGATCCATCTGATGTCGGCCTACCGCTCGCTCGGCCGTCCGGTGGATACGGAAAACTGGGCGCGACTCGGCCTGCTGCGCGCCGAACGTGCGCTGAACCTCAATCCCGAAAACTCCGGACCGGCCCATCGCGGCGCGCTGGCGCTTGCCCATCTCGGCGATGCAACGCGGGCACGCGACTGGGCCGCCCGCGCGATTGCCATCGATCCCGACGACATCGTCGCCCAGTATAATCTTGCCTGCGTCTATTCCGTCCTCGGCGATACCGACCGAGCAATCGACCTGCTCGAGAAGCTGCTGCCGCACAGCTCCGTCTATCACATCAAATGGTTCAACAATGATTCCGACCTCGACAACATCCGCGACGATCCTCGCTTCCGGAGGTTGTTGGCGACCGCAATGACGGAACGTGAGCGGATCGAGAGGACCGGGAGCTGAAATCCCGTTCTCGGCCATTCACCGAATTTTGAAAATCGCTATGACATCGCTCCGCCACCTCTGTAATCTCCTTTGAAAACAGAGGGAACATCCGTGCGCATCCTGCTCACAGAAGACAATATCGCGCTGGCCGACGGCCTGTCGGCGATCTTGCGCGGCACGGGCCATGCCGTCGACGTCGTCCATGACGGCGCATCCGCCAATGCAGTGATCGCCGCCGAAAACTTCGATCTTGTCATTCTCGACCTCAACCTGCCCGAAATGGACGGGCTCGACGTGCTGCGCGCCATGCGCGCCCGGCAGAACCAGGCAGCCGTCCTGATCCTGACGGCGCGCGGCACGCCGGAAGAACGGGTGAAGGGTCTCGATCTCGGCGCCGACGATTATCTGATCAAACCCTTCGATATCGCCGAGTTCGAGGCCCGCGTACGCGTGCTGCTGCGCCGCCAGGCCGGGCTGCGTTCGGCGACCGTCGGTTTCGGCGGCATTTCTTTCGACCTCAATTCCCGCACCTTTTCATCGGGCGACACCCCGCTTGATATTCCCGCCCGCGAACTCGGCTTGCTCGAAATCCTCTTCATGCGGGCTGGCAAGGTCGTGGCCAAGGAGGCGATCATCCAGTCGCTGACGGCCTTTGACGACGACATTTCCGCAAACGCGATCGAGCAATATGTCAGCCGGCTGAGAAAGCGCCTCTCGCCGTACGGCCTGACGGTCAAGACTGCCCGCGGCATCGGCTACTATCTCGACAAGCTGCCCGAGGCCTCATGAAAGTCGCCTACTCCCTCAGGCGCCGGCTGCTCTTCTGGCTGCTCATCTCGACCGCCGTCATCGGCACGGTGGCACTCGCCGATACCTATCGTGAGGCGGTCCAGACGTCGAATATCGTCTCCGACCGCGTGCTCGCCGGCTCTGCTCTGGCAATTGCCGAACGCGTCGTCGTCGCCGAAGACGGGACATTGCAGGTCGACATTCCCTATGTCGCCCTTGAAATGCTGACCTCGGCGGCGCAGGACCGGGTCTTCTACCGTGTTGACGGTCCTCCCGGCCAATTCATCACCGGCTATCAATCCCTGCCGGTCCTGAAGAAGACGCCCGGCAATGCCGCGGCCTTTGCCGACGACAGCTTTCGCGGCGAGCCTATCCGCATCGCCACCCTCGAGCGTTCGGCTTCGACCGGCATCCGCTCCGTGCCCTTCGTCGTGACGGTCGCCGAAACCACCATCGCCCGCCGGCAATTGACGCAGGCGATTCTCGTGCGTTCGGCGCTGCGTCTCGCCTTCATGATCCTGGGCGCGGCGGTCATCGTCTGGATATCGGTCACGGTGGCGCTCCGCCCGCTCTACAAGCTCGGCGACGCCATCGGCGAACGCAGTCCTGACGATCTGCATCCGATCGAACAAACCGTGCCGAGCGAGGTCGAGCCGCTGGTCGATACGGTGAACTCTTTCATGGTCCGCCTGCAGTCGGCCCTCGATGCGCTGCGCAATTTCACCGGCAATGCCAGCCATCAGCTACGCACGCCGCTGGCGATCATCCGTACCCAGCTCGCCCTTTCGGCCCGCGCCGGCACGCTTGATGAAGCCCAGGCGGCAGCGCTGAAGGGAGACCAGGCCGTGGCGCACGCCGAACGCATCCTTGCCCAGCTTCTCCTAATGGCGAAGATCGACGCCGCCACGGCCAAGGAGGCGCTGACCGCCTCCGCCATCGACCTTGCGGCAATCGCCCAGGAAATCACCGGCGAGCAGATCCCGGCGGCCGCCGTCGCCGGCATCGATCTCGGCTTCGAGGGCGAAAGCCCGGCCATGATCCGCGCCGAGCCCCTGCTGATCGGGGAGATGCTGCGCAACCTCGCCGGCAACGCCATCGCCTATGCCGGCAAGGGGGCTGAGGTCACCGTCCGCATCATCGCAGCCGCCGACACGGTTCGCCTCGAAGTCGAGGACAATGGTCCCGGTATTCCCAGCGAGAAGCTGGAGGCAGTCCGCAGGCGCTTTTCGCGCGGCAATGATTCCGGCGCGCCCGGCGCTGGCCTCGGCCTGCCGATCGTTGAAGAAATCGCCAATCTTTTCAACGCCGTCTTGACGCTGGAGGCAGGCGGGGGCGGCAAGGGCCTGAAGGCGGGGGTCACCTTCGCCAAGGCGGCGTAAAAGCCGCCGGGTCCTCGGCCTTCCGCCCTTGCTTTCTTTCGCTGCATTGCACACACTGGCTTCGGGAACAGCAAGCCGCACAATGATGCGCGCCGGATAAAAAAGAGAAATATGTCGATCAAAGCCAGCATCTATCACCTGACGCATTATACCTATGACAAACCGGTCCGGCTCGGCCCACAGATCATCCGGTTGAAACCGGCCTCGCATTCGAAGACGCGGGTGCTCAGCCACTCGTTGAAGGTCACCCCCTCCAACCACTTCGTCAATCTGCAGCAGGACCCTTACGGCAATTACCTCGCCCGCTTCGTCTTCCCGGACCCGGTGACGGAATTCAAGATCGAGGTCGACCTCGTCGCCGACATGACGGTCTATAATCCCTTCGATTTCTTCGTCGAGGAGGAGGCGACCAAGTGGCCGTTCGATTATTCTGAAACCATTCGGGAGGATCTGTCGATCTACATGACGCCGGAGCCGGCCGGCCCGCGTCTCAAGGCGCTGCTGCCGACGCTCGATTGGTCGCCGGGCCAGCCGACGATCGATATGGTCGTCGGCCTGAATGCCCGCCTGCAGCGGCAGATCGGCTATGTCATCCGCATGGAAGCCGGTGTGCAGACGCCGGAAGAGACGCTGGAAAACGCCAAAGGCTCCTGCCGCGACACCAGCTGGCTGCTCGTCCAGATCCTGCGCCACCTCGGCCTTGCCGCCCGCTTCGTCTCCGGCTACCTCATCCAGCTGACGCCTGACCTGAAGGCGCTCGATGGCCCCTCCGGGACCGAAGTCGATTTCACCGACCTGCATGCCTGGGCCGAGGTCTATCTGCCCGGTGCCGGCTGGGTTGGCCTCGATCCGACCTCCGGCCTTCTGACCGGCGAAAGCCATATCCCGCTTGCAGCAACGCCGCACTATCGCAACGCCGCTCCGATTTCCGGCGGTTATTTCGGCGAGGCCGAAACCGAATTCGCCTTCGATATGAAGGTCTCGCGCGTTGCCGAGCATCCGCGCATCACCAAGCCCTTCTCCGATGACAGCTGGAACGAACTCAACGAACTCGGCGAGAAGGTCGATCGCATCCTCGAAGCCGAGGATGTGCGCCTCACCATGGGCGGCGAGCCGACCTTCGTCTCGATCGACGATTTTCAATCCGCCGAATGGAACACCGAGGCCGTCGGCCCGACCAAGCGCGAAAAGGCGGACGCGCTCATCCGCCGGCTTCGCACCCGCTTCGCCCCGAACGGTTTCCTGCATTACGGCCAGGGCAAATGGTATCCGGGCGAAAGCCTGCCACGCTGGACCTTCTCGCTCTACTGGCGCAAGGATGGCTTGCCGATCTGGTCCGATGACAATCTCGTCGCCACCGAGGGCCGCAATTATGAGGTCACGGAGGATGACGCCGGCCGGCTGCTGACGGCGATTGCCGGCGAGCTGGATGTTTCCCCCGAATATATCGCGCCGGCCTTCGAGGATCCCGCCGAATGGCTCACCAAGGAAGCGAACCTGCCGGAGAATGTCGATCCGGCGAATTCCAAGCTCAAGGACGCCGAGGAGCGCAGCCGTATCGCCCGTGTCTTCGATCGCGGACTGACCCGCGCGACCGGTTATGTCCTGCCTGTTCAGGCCTGGAACGCGCGCGCCAGCGGCCGCACATGGACGAGCGAGAAGTGGTCGACGCGGCGCGGCCGCATCTTCCTCGTGCCGGGCGACAGTCCCGTAGGCTATCGTCTGCCGCTCAATTCGCTCGCCTATATCCCGCCCTCGCAATATCCCTATATCAACCCGCTGGATCCGTTTGTGCAGCGCCCGGAACTGCCGGATTTCGGCGAGGATAGCGGGCGTCCGCTGCAAGCCGCGCACTTCCAGCCCTTCACCGACCAGCAGCCGGCGGCACCCCAATCGTTGAACGAGATCGGCGGCCACGTCCGCACCGCGCTTTCCGTCGAGCCGCGCGACGGCCGCCTCTGCGTCTTCATGCCGCCCACAGAAACGCTCGAAGATTATCTCGATCTCATAGCCTCCACCGAACGAGCGGCAGCCGCCCTCGGCCTCGCCGTTCACATCGAAGGCTATCCGCCGCCGCAGGACGAGCGCATCAACGTCATCCGCGTCGCCCCGGATCCCGGCGTCATCGAGGTCAACATTCATCCGTCCTCGACATGGAAAGAGACGGTCGACATCACCACTGCCATCTACGAGGAGGCTCGCCAGAGCCGTCTCGGCGCCGACAAGTTCATGATCGACGGCCGCCACACCGGCACTGGCGGCGGCAACCATGTCGTCGTCGGCGGCAGCAACCCCAACAACAGTCCTTTCCTGCGCCGCCCCGACCTTCTGAAGAGCCTGGTGCTGCACTGGCAACGCCATCCGTCGCTGTCCTACCTCTTCTCCGGCCTGTTCATCGGCCCAACCAGCCAGGCGCCGCGCATCGATGAGGCCCGTCACGACAGCCTCTACGAGCTGGAAATCGCACTGGCGCAGATCCCCGCGCCCGGCCGCGGCCAACCGCCGCTGCGCTGGCTCGTAGATCGCCTGTTCCGCAACCTGCTGATCGACGTGACCGGCAATACCCACCGCGCCGAAATCTGCATCGACAAGCTCTTCTCGCCCGATGGCCCGACGGGTCGCCTCGGTCTCGTGGAATTCCGGGGTTTCGAGATGCCGCCGAATGCCCGCATGTCGCTGGCCCAGCAATTGTTGGTGCGTGCGCTGATCGCCCGCTTCTGGATGAATCCGGCCGACGGCAAGTTTGTACGCTGGGGAACCTCGCTGCACGACCGCTTCATGCTGCCGCATTATGTCTGGGCCGACTTCCTCGATGTGCTGGCGGACTTGCGCGAAAACGGCTTCGATCTCAGCCCTGAATGGTTCAAAGCCCAGCTCGAATTCCGCTTCCCCTTCTGCGGCGAGGTCGAATATGAAGGATCGAAGCTGGAACTGCGCCAGGCGCTGGAACCCTGGCACGTCATGGGTGAGCAAGGCGCGATCGGCGGCACGGTGCGCTATGTCGACTCGTCCGTCGAACGCCTGCAGCTCCGCTTCGAAACAAGCAATACCGCGCGCTACACCGTCACCTGCAACGGCCGCGTCCTGCCGCTGACGCCGACCGGCACGTCGGGCGTATCGGTCGCCGGCGTCCGCTACAAGGCATGGCAACCGGCCTCTGGCTTGCATCCGGTGTTGCCGGTCAACACACCTTTGACTTTTGATATTTATGATACATGGTCGAAACGTTCGATTGGCGGCTGCATCTATCATGTTGCCCATCCGGGCGGCCGGACCTATGACACCTTCCCGGTCAACGGCAACGAGGCGGAAGCAAGGCGGCTCGCCCGCTTCGAGCCGTGGGGGCATACGGCGGGCGGTTTTATCCCGCGCGCCGAGACGGGTTCGCCGGAATTCCCGCTGACGCTGGATCTGAGGCGGCCCGCCGGCATTTGAGGACCGGGGCTAGAGGCCGAGGGTTGAAGTTAGGGTTTGATGGGTAAGAGACCGGCAGTGGAGCGCAGGGAAGAGGCGGAGAGCAGCATCGGCAAGGATGCGGCCTTCGGCTATGCGCCGCTTCCCGGCACCGCCGACGAAATGGTGGACAATAAAGGCGGGGTCCGCCCCGTCTGGCAGCGTTTCCTCTCGCATCTCGGCGCAATGCCGGAAAAGGATCTCGCGGAGCGCTTCGCCCGCGCCGACCGGTACCTCAGAGACGCCGGCGTCTTCTACCGTGCCTATGGCAGCAAGGGTACCGGCGAACGCGCCTGGCCGATCTCGCATATCCCGGTGTTGATCGATGAGCGCGAATGGCAGGCGCTGTCGGCAGGCCTCGTCCAGCGCGCCGACCTGCTGGAGGCGATCATTGCCGATATCTACGGCGAGAACCGGCTGGTGGAGGAAGGATTCCTGCCGCCGGCGCTGATCGCCGCCAATCCCGAATTTCAGCGCCCGCTGGCCGGCATCCGGCCGGCATCCGGCCACTATCTTCACTTCTGCGCCTTCGAGATCGGCCGCGGGCCTGACGGCAATTGGTGGGTGCTGGCAGACCGCACCCAGGCTCCCTCCGGCGCCGGCTTTGCGCTTGAAAACCGCGTCGCGACGACACGAGCCTTCTCGGATATCTACGCCGAAACGCCCGTCCACCGCCTCGCCTCCTTCTTCGGCGCCTTCCGCGATGCGCTGCAGGACATGAAACATTCGGGCGACGACCGCATCGCCGTCCTCACGCCAGGTCCCGCCAACGAGACCTATTACGAACACGCCTACATCGCCCGCTATCTCGGCTTCATGCTGCTCGAGGGTGAGGATCTCGCGGTCGTCAAGGGCCGCGTCATGGTGCGCACCGTCGCTGGCCTGAAGCCGATCGGCGGGCTCTGGCGCCGCCTCGATTCGGCCTTTGCCGACCCGCTGGAGCTGAACCAGAATTCGCATATCGGCACGCCCGGTCTGGTGGAGGCGCTGCGCGCCGAAAGCGTCACCATCGTCAATGCGCTCGGCACCGGCATTCTCGAAACCCGGGCGCTTCTGGCCTTCATGCCGACCATCTGCCGGCATCTGCTCGGGCAGGATCTGAAACTGCCGTCGATCGCCACCTGGTGGTGCGGCCAGAAGGAAGAGCGCGAGCAGGTCGCCAAGAATATCGAAAAAATGGTGATCGGCCCGGCCTATTCCCGCGCCCCCTTCTTCGATGACAATGGCGAATCTGTCCTCGGCTCGTCGCTGCGGGCGACCGCCAAGGAATCCATTGCCGACTGGCTGAACTCGGACGGCCCGAAACTTGTGGGACAGGAGGTCGTCACGCTATCGACGACGCCCGCCTGGGTGAACGGCAAGCTCGTGCCGCGGCCGATGTCGCTGCGTGTCTTCGCCGCCCGCACGGCAAACGGCTGGCAGATCATGCCCGGCGGTTTTGCCCGCATCGGCTCCGGCGCCGACGTCTCGGCGATCGCCATGCAGTCCGGCGGAGCGGCCGCCGACGTCTGGATCGTCAGCGACAAGCCGGTCGAGCGTCACACCCTGCTGCCGGCGGAAGGCAGCTTCACCCGCAACATGCCGGGCAGCCTGCCGAGCCGGGCGGCCGACAATCTGTTCTGGCTCGGCCGCTACATCGAACGCGCCGAAGGGGCGTTGCGCATCCTGCGCGCCTGGCATGCGCGTTTTGCCGAAGCTGCCGATCCGAGCCAGCCGCTGCTCGCCGATGTCTCAGCCTATCTCGCGGCCGTCGATATCGATACCGCCGAGCCCGTGCCCGAGAGGCTCCTGCGCAACATTGACAGCGCCGTCTATTCGGCCAGCAACATCCGCGACCGCTTCTCGCCCGATGGTTGGCTCGCCCTCAACGATCTCGCCAAGACCGCCCGGCGGTTTCACGCCACCATCACGGCCGGCGATGACGCCAGCCATGCGATGACGATCCTCCTGCGCAAGCTGGCGGGCTTTGCCGGCCTCGTGCACGAAAACATGTACCGCTTCATGGGCTGGCGCTTCCTCTCGCTCGGCCGCTATATCGAGCGCGGCCTGCACATGACGCGCCTGCTCGGCCACATGTCCGGCCCGGAAGCGCCCGACGGCGCGCTCGACATGCTGCTCGAGATCGGCGATAGCGTCATGACCCACCGTCGCCGCTACAACGTCAATACCGCGCGGCTGACCGTCACCGACCTGTTGGCGCTCGATCCCCTCAATCCTCGCTCGGTCCTCTTCCAGGTGAACGAGATCCACCATGAGGTCGAGCAATTGCCGAACGCCCTGATCAATGGGCAGATGTCGCCCTTCTACCGGGAGGCGATGCGGCTTCATTCCGGTCTGGCGGTGATGACGCCGGAGGGCATGGGAGTCGAGGTCTACCAGCGGCTCGAACGCGAATTGGAGCAGCTTTCCGATCTGCTCGCCCAGACCTATCTCGGGTGACGGCGTGCTTTACGATCTCTCGCTCCGCATGAGTTACAGCTACGACGTGCCGGCCTCCGGCGCTCGCCATATCATGCGACTGATGCCGCTGTCGCTGAGCAACCGCCAACGCCTGGTCGCCGGTTCGATCACCGTCTCGCCGACACCGGACGAGCAGTCGCATTTCGTCGATTTCTTTCAACATCCCGCCACCTCTTTCATGCTGCGGACGCCGCACGAGACGCTCGACATTCGCATGCAGGCCCGTGTGCAGGTCGAAAGCCAGCCGATCGCCGCCGATTTCTCTCCGCTGCTTGCCGACCTGCCGGAAGAAATATCAGACGTCTGGTCGCTGGCGCCGGATTCGCCGCATCACTTTCTCGGCGACAGCCCGCGCCTGACGCAGGCGCGCGAGATTGGCGATTATGCACGAAGCTGCGTCACGCCCCAGCTGACAGCCATGCAGATCGCTCATGCGCTCTGCGCCCGCATCAATAAGGATTTCACCTACGATTCCGACGCGACGACAGTGGACACGACTCCGCTCGAAGCGTTCAGGCTCAAACGCGGCGTCTGCCAGGATTTCACCCACATCATGATCCTGGCGCTCAGAAGCCTCGGCATTCCGGCCGGCTACGTCTCCGGTTTCCTGCGCACCATTCCGCCCCCCGGCAAGGAACGGCTGGAAGGGGCAGACGCCATGCATGCCTGGGTGCGGGTCTGGTGCGGCGAGACGATCGGCTGGATCGAGCTCGACCCGACCAACAACATTCCCGCCGGTATGGACCATATCGTCGTCGCCTATGGACGGGACTATTCCGATGTCGTCCCCGTCATCGGCGTATTGAAAAGCTATGGCGGCCAGCGCGCCGTTCAGGCGGTCGATGTCATCCCGCTGAAATAATCCCAAAACTGGAAAAATTAGCCGATTCGTTAAAATTCTATTGACGCAGTAAGGACTGCGTAAAGAGGCAGCGTGCGTAAATCACCTCACAGGGTTTCCAGTTGGGTGAACATGATGAGCACCTCGTTTTTGCGTCCCTGCCTGCGTCGCATGTTCAGCGATCGAGGCGGTAATTTCGGTATCATGACGGCGATTTTGGCGCCGGTTCTTCTCGGCGCTGCCGGCATGGCAATCCAGGTCGGAGATATGCTGCTCTCCAAGCAGCAGTTGCAAGAGGCAGCCGATTCAGCCGCGCTGGCAACTGCGACTGCCCTGGGGAACGGCACGATCCAAACCTCCCAGGCGGAAGCCTTCGCGCGGAATTTCGTAGCCGGGCAAATGGCGAATTACCTGCAGAACGGCGTCGATATCAAGAACGCGACTGCCGTCAATGTCCAAACGAGTAACTCGGGCAAATCGGCATCCTACCAGGTAACGGTTACACCGAGCTACGACCTCACGGTCAATCCGCTCATGCAGGCGGTCGGCTTCAGCACGCAGCATCTTTCGACGTCTAGCACGACGGTCAGCGGTCCTTCACAGACCCCGGGCTCCAATAGCCAGGGCTCCATCTCCATGTTTCTCGCGCTCGATAAGTCAGGGTCGATGGGAGACCCTACTGAAACCGTCAACAAGGATGATCCGACGCAAACCTTCACCTATGACTGCAACCCCCACCTCAACAAGAAGGGCAAGTGGGTTTACGACACCTGCACCGGCAGCCGCACCAACTACTATACGAAGATAGAGGCGCTGAAGATGGCCGCCGGCAATCTTTTCGGCCAGCTCACCAGCGCCGATCCCAACGCCCAATACGTACGCACCGGCGCAGTTTCTTACGATATCGTTCAATACACACCCAGCAGTCTTGCCTGGGGGACTGCCGGTGCCTCGAGCTACGTCAACGCGCTTCAGGCAGGAGGTGGCACCAATTCGAGCGGGGCGATGAGCACGGCGTATTCATCGCTGACGGCAAAAAATGCCGCAGGTAACGATGCCGAGGACGCCGCCCACAAGCTGAAGACCGGGCAGATACCCAAGAAGTACATCGTCTTCATGACGGACGGCGACAATAACAACGATAGCAGCGGCGGCCGTTCCTATGACACCCTCACCAAGGCGACATGTGACATCGCCAAATCCAAGGGCATCGAAATCTATACGATCGCCTTCATGGCGCCGCCTGGCGGACAGGCGCTGCTGCAGTATTGCGCCTCCGATGCTGCCCATTATTTCCAGGCGGAACAAATGGAAGACCTCCTGGCCGCGTTCAAGGCGATCGGAGCGAAGGCTTCCGCACAACTCACGCGCCTGACTAACTAGCGACACCGCCAGGTGAAAAGCCGAACAGAAAGCCGCGCCGGAGCAACCCGGCGCGGCTTTTGGTTATCTCTATCCCCACATCGGATCGGGAAAAAGCCATTGAAATCAACACCCCTTTTTCGCGCGAATACGAAGGTTTCGCAAATTTTTCGTTTGTCCAAATCCTTTGTTGCAAGTGCTTCCTAACGATGCATAAACTGTCGCAAGCGCAGGCGACAAATCGATTAGATCAGGCATAACACCCTGATACCAAATTAAAATTGGCGAGATCTGACCATGAGTACCGTTTCCAAGCCGGTTATCCCCTCTCCCGCTCCCCGCAGCTCAAGGCCGGAAATTCTCGCCGAAGAAATCATCGAACGTCTGACCTATCGCATCGGTAAGGATGCCAAGGTGGCCAAGCCGCACGACTGGCTGACGGCGACGATCCTGGTGGTGCGCGACCGCATCATCGACAAGTGGATGGCCTCCACCCGTGAGGTCTATGCGACCGGAGCCAAGCGCGTCTATTATCTTTCTCTCGAGTTCCTGATCGGCCGCCTGATGCGCGATGCCGTCTCGAACCTCGGCCTGATGGAAGAGGTGCGCGATGCTCTTAGTTCCCTCGGCGTCGACGTCAACGTCATCGCCGGCCTGGAGCCGGACGCCGCGCTCGGCAATGGCGGCCTCGGGCGTCTCGCCGCCTGTTTCATGGAAAGCATGGCGACGGTCGATGTTCCGGCCTATGGCTATGGCATCCGCTACGTCCACGGCCTCTTCCGTCAGCAGATGGCCGACGGCTGGCAGGTGGAACTGCCGGAAAATTGGCTCGCCCACGGCAACCCTTGGGAATTCGAGCGCCGCGAGAGCGCCTATGAAATCGGTTTCGGCGGCGCCGTCGAATTCATCACCACCCATGACGACCAGCCGCGCTACGTCTGGAAGCCGGCCGAGCGCGTCATCGCTGCCGCCTTCGACACGCCGGTGGTCGGCTGGCGGGGAAAACGAGTCAACACGCTGCGCCTCTGGTCGGCGCAGCCGATCGATCCGATCCTGCTCGATGCCTTCAACGCCGGCGACCACATCGGCGCGCTGCGCGAAAGCAACAAGGCCGAAAGCCTGACCCGCGTCCTCTATCCTGCCGATGCAACCCCTGCCGGTCAGGAATTGCGGCTACGCCAGGAATTCTTCTTCTCGTCGGCCTCGCTGCAGGACATTCTGCGCCGCCACCTGCAGCAATATGACGACTTTACCTCGCTGCCGGACAAGGTGGCCATTCAGCTGAACGACACCCATCCGGCCGTCTCGGTCGCTGAACTGGTGCGTCTGCTCTGCGACGTGCACGGCATGGATTTCGACCAAGCCTGGGATATCACCCGCCGCACCTTTTCCTACACCAACCACACGCTTCTGCCGGAAGCATTGGAAAGCTGGCCGGTTCCGCTGTTCGAGCGCCTGCTGCCGCGCCACATGCAGATCGTCTACGCGATCAATGCCAAGATCCTGCTCGAAGCCCGCAAGGGTAAGAACTTCTCCGACAGCGAAATCCGCTCGATCTCGCTGATCGAGGAAAGCGGCGACCGCCGCGTGCGCATGGGCAATCTCGCCTTCATCGGTTCGCACTCGATCAACGGCGTCTCGGCGCTGCACACCGACCTGATGAAGGTCACGGTCTTTGCCGACCTGCACAAGCTCTATCCCGACCGCATCAACAACAAGACCAACGGCATCACGCCGCGCCGCTGGCTGCAGCAGTGCAATCCCGGCCTCACCGGTCTGATCCGCGAGGCGATTGGCGATGCGTTCCTCGATGATGCCGAAAAGCTTCGCCCGCTCGAGGCACATGCTTCCGATCCGACCTTCCAGCAGAAGTTCGCGGCGGTGAAGCGGGCCAACAAGGTAGCGCTTTCCAATCTCGTGGCCAGCCGCATGGGCGTGAAGCTCGACCCGTCGGCGATGTTCGACATCCAGATCAAGCGCATCCACGAATACAAGCGCCAGCTTCTGAACATCATCGAAGCCGTCGCCCTCTACGACCAGATCCGCTCGCATCCGGAGCTGGACTGGGTGCCGCGCGTGAAACTCTTCGCCGGCAAGGCGGCGCCGAGCTATTACAATGCCAAGCTGATCATCAAGCTGATCAATGACGTCGCCCGCACGATCAACAACGATCCGGCGGTGCGCGGGCTGCTGAAGGTCGTCTTCGTGCCCAACTACAATGTCTCGCTCGCCGAAGTCATGGTTCCGGCGGCCGACCTTTCCGAGCAGATCTCGACCGCCGGCATGGAAGCATCCGGCACCGGCAACATGAAGTTCGGTCTCAATGGAGCACTGACGATCGGCACGCTCGACGGCGCCAATGTCGAAATGCGCGACAATGTCGGCGAAGACAACATCGTCATCTTCGGCCTCAGGGCCGACGAGGTCGCCAAAGTCCGCAGCGACGGCCACAATCCACGCGCCATTATCGAAGGGTCCCGCGAACTCTCCCAGGCTCTTTCAGCCATCGGCTCCGGCGTCTTCTCGCCCGACGACCGCAATCGCTACACGGCGCTGATCGACGGGATCTATTCGCATGACTGGTTCATGGTCGCCGCCGATTTCGACGCTTATGCCCAGGCCCAGCGCGACGTCGATCAGATCTGGACCAACCAGTCCGCCTGGTACACGAAGACGATCAACAATACGGCACGGATGGGCTGGTTCTCCTCCGATCGCACGATCAGGCAATATGCAGACGAAATCTGGAGAGCCGGATGAAAACGCCGAAAACCGTCCCTGAAGTAAAGCTTTCCTGGGAAATTTCGGCAGATGAAATCACGGCGATCCTTGCCGGCTCGCATTCCAATCCCTTTGCCGTCCTAGGTGTGCACCAGGCCGGCGCGGCTTTCGTTGCCCGGTGCTTCATCCCGGGCGCGGAGGAAGTGACCGCCATGACCCTCGATGGCGGGATTGTCGGCGAATTGAACCAACTCCACGCCGATGGCCTCTTCGCCGGGCCGGTTTCACTCGCCAAACTGCAGCCGGTGCGCTACCGCGCCCGGCGCGGCGACGCCGAATGGGCGGTCACCGACCCCTACAGCTTCGGGCCGGTGCTCGGGCCGATGGACGATTATTTCGCCCGCGAAGGTTCGCATCTGCGCCTGTTCGACAAGATGGGCGCCCATCTCATCAAGCATGACGGCGCGCAGGGCATCCACTTCGCGGTCTGGGCGCCGAACGCCCAGCGCGTCTCCGTGGTTGGCGATTTCAACGGCTGGGACGGCCGCCGCCATGTCATGCGCTTCCGCGCCGACAGCGGCATCTGGGAAATCTTCGCTCCCGATGTGCCGCTCGGCGTCGCCTACAAGTTCGAGATTCGCGGCCACGACGGCGTGTTGCTGCCGCTGAAGGCCGATCCCTTCGCCCGCCGCAGCGAGCTCAGACCCAAGACCGCCTCGATCGCCGCTGCCGAACTGGAGCAGGTCTGGGAGGACGAGGCCCATCTGAAGCACTGGCGCGAAACCGACAAGCGCCGTCAGCCGATCTCGATCTATGAGGTGCATGCCGGCTCCTGGCAGCGCCGACAGGACGGCACCATGCTGTCCTGGGACGAGCTCGCCTCCAGTCTCATCCCCTACTGCGTCGACATGGGTTTCACTCATATCGAATTCCTGCCGATCACAGAGCATCCCTACGACCCTTCCTGGGGCTATCAGACGACCGGCCTTTACGCGCCGACCGCCCGCTTCGGCGAGCCGGAAGGCTTCGCCCGTTTCGTCAACGGCTGCCACAAGGTCGGTATTGGCGTCATTCTCGACTGGGTGCCGGCACATTTCCCGACCGACGAACACGGCCTCGGCTGGTTTGACGGCACGGCGCTCTACGAGCACGAAGACCCGCGCAAGGGCTTCCATCCGGACTGGAACACGGCAATCTATAATTTCGGCCGCACTGAAGTGGTTTCCTACTTGGTCAACAACGCCCTCTATTGGGCCGAGAAGTTCCATCTTGACGGCCTGCGCGTCGATGCCGTCGCCTCGATGCTCTATCTCGATTATTCCCGCAAGCATGGCGAATGGATCCCGAACGAATATGGCGGCAACGAGAACCTCGAAGCCGTCCGCTTTCTGCAGGACCTCAACATCCGCATCTACGGCCAGCATTCCAACGTCATGACCATTGCCGAGGAATCGACCTCCTGGCCGAAAGTCTCGCAACCCGTGCATGAAGGCGGCCTCGGCTTCGGCTTCAAATGGAACATGGGCTTCATGCACGACACGCTGAGCTACATGAAGCGCGACCCGGTGCACCGCAAGCACCACCATAATGAGCTCACCTTCGGCCTCCTCTACGCCTATTCGGAAAATTTCGTCCTGCCGCTGTCGCACGACGAGGTCGTTCACGGAAAGGGCTCGCTGATCGCCAAGATGCCGGGCGACGACTGGCAGAAGTTCGCCAATCTGCGCGCCTATTACGCTTATATGTGGGGCTATCCCGGCAAGAAGCTGTTGTTCATGGGCCAGGAATTCGCCCAGTGGAGCGAATGGAGCGAGGATCGGTCGCTCGACTGGAACCTGCTGCAATACCGTATGCACGAGGGCATGCGGCGCCTGGTGCGCGACCTCAACTTCACCTATCGCAGCAAACCCGCCCTGCATGAGCGTGACTGCGAGGGCGAAGGCTTCGAATGGCTGATTGCCGACGACGGCGAGAATTCCGTCTTCGCCTGGCAGCGCAAGGCGCCGGGCCAGAAGCCGATCGTCGTCATCACCAACTTTACGCCCGTCTACCGCGAGAACTACTTGTTACGCCTGCCTTCCGCAGGCCGATGGCGGGAGATTCTGAATACCGATGCCGACATCTATGGCGGCAGCGGCAAGGGCAATGGCGGGCGCGTGCAGGCCGTCGATGCCGGCGGCAATATCACCTGCTCGATCACGCTGCCGCCCTTGGCGACAATCATGCTTGAACCTGAAAATTAAGACTGGTGGGAGGAGAAAATGGTAGAGAAGCGTATTCAGCCACTTGCCCGCGATGCAATGGCCTATGTTCTGGCGGGCGGCAGGGGGAGCCGTCTCAAGGAACTCACCGACCGACGCGCCAAGCCCGCTGTTTATTTCGGCGGCAAGGCCCGCATCATCGATTTCGCCCTGTCGAACGCGCTGAATTCAGGCATTCGCCGCATCGGCGTTGCGACGCAGTACAAGGCGCATTCGCTGATCCGTCACATGCAACGCGGCTGGAACTTCTTCCGCCCGGAAAGAAACGAAAGTTTCGACATCCTGCCTGCCTCGCAGCGCGTTTCCGAAACGCAGTGGTATGAAGGCACTGCCGACGCCGTTTATCAGAACATCGATATTATCGAGGATTACGGCGTTGAGTACATGGTCATTCTCGCCGGCGACCATGTTTACAAGATGGACTATGAATACATGCTCCAGCAGCATGTCGATTCCGGCGCGGACGTGACGATCGGCTGCCTGGAAGTGCCGCGCATGGAAGCAACCGGCTTCGGCGTCATGCATGTCAACGAAAAGGATGAGATCTTCGCTTTCATCGAAAAGCCGGCCGATCCGCCCGGCATTCCCGACAAGCCGGATTTCGCGCTCGCCTCGATGGGCATCTACGTCTTCCACACCAAGTTCCTGCTCGATGCGCTGCGCCGCGACGCCGCCGACCCGACCTCGAGCCGCGATTTCGGCAAGGATATCATCCCCTATATCGTCAAAAACGGGAAGGCGGTCGCCCACCGTTTCGCCAAGTCCTGCGTCCGTTCCGATTTCGAGCACGAGCCCTACTGGCGCGACGTCGGCACGATCGACGCGTACTGGCAGGCCAATATCGACCTGACGGCCATCGTCCCGGAACTCGATATCTACGATAAGTCCTGGCCGATCTGGACCTATGCCGAGATCACCCCGCCGGCGAAGTTCGTCCATGACGACGACGACCGCCGCGGATCGGCCACGTCCTCCGTCGTCTCGGGCGACTGCATCATCTCAGGCGCCAGCCTCAACAAGAGCCTGCTCTTCACCGGCGTCAGGGCCAATTCCTTTTCCAAGCTGGAGGGAGCGGTCATCCTGCCTAATGTGAAGATCGGACGGCGCGCCCAGCTCAAGAACGTGGTGATCGACCATGGCGTCGTCATTCCGGAGGGTCTTGTGGTCGGCGAGGATCCCGAGCTCGACACCAAGCGCTTCCGACGGACAGAAAGCGGCATCTGCCTGATCACTCAGCCGATGATCGACAAGCTGGATATTTGACTTATGAAAGTTCTTTCGGTTTCGTCCGAAGTCTTCCCCTTGATCAAGACAGGGGGCCTGGCCGATGTGTCCGGCGCCCTGCCCATTACTCTGAAAGACTTCGGGGTCGAGACCAAGACCCTCCTGCCCGGCTATCCCGCCGTCATGAAGGTCATTCGCGACCCAGTCGTCAGGCTTGAATTCCCGGACCTGCTCGGTGAGCGGGCGACCGTGCTCGAGGTTGAACACGAGGGCCTCGATCTGCTCGTCCTCGACGCGCCCGCTTATTACGACCGGCCGGGCGGTCCTTATCTTGATCCGCTCGGCAAGGATTATCCCGACAATTGGCGCCGTTTCGCCGCCCTGTCGCTCGCCGCTTCCGAGATCGCCGCCGGTCTGCTGCCCGGCTGGCGGCCGGATCTCGTCCACACCCACGACTGGCAGGCGGCGCTGACCTCGGTCTATATGCGCTATTATCCGACGCCGGAACTGCCGAGCGTGCTGACCATTCACAACATCGCTTTCCAGGGCCAGTTCGGTTCCGACATCTTTCCCGGTCTGCGCCTGCCCGACCATGCCTTCGCCGTCGACGGCATCGAATATTACGGCACGGTCGGCTTCCTCAAGGGCGGCCTGCAGACCGCTCATGCGGTCACGACCGTCAGCCCGACCTATGCCGACGAAATCCTGACGCCGGAATTCGGCATGGGGCTCGAAGGCGTCATCGCCACCCGCATCGACGATTTGCATGGGATCGTCAACGGCATCGACACCGATGTCTGGAACCCGGCGACCGATCCCGTCGTCCACACCCATTATGGCCCGACAACGCTGAAGAACCGTGAGGAAAACCGCCGCTCGATCGCCGAGTTCTTCCATCTCGACAATGACGATGCGCCGATCTTCTGCGTCATCAGCCGCCTCACCTGGCAGAAGGGCATGGATATCGTCGCCAACGTCGCCGACCAGATCGTCGCCATGGGCGGCAAACTCGTCGTGCTCGGCTCCGGCGAAGCAGCGCTCGAAGGTGCGCTGCTTGCCTCCGCCAGCCGCCATCCCGGCCGCATCGGCGTCTCGATCGGCTATAACGAACCGATGTCGCACCTGATGCAGGCCGGCTGCGACGCCATCATCATCCCGTCGCGCTTCGAACCCTGCGGCCTCACCCAGCTTTACGGCCTACGTTATGGCTGCGTGCCGATCGTCGCCCGCACCGGCGGATTGAACGACACCGTCATCGACGCCAATCACGCCGCACTTGCGGCGAAAGTGGCAACCGGCATACAATTCTCACCCGTGACCGAAACGGGCATGCTACAGGCAATCCGCCGTGCGATGCATTTTTACGCGGACCGAAAACTCTGGACCCAATTGCAAAAGCAAGGCATGAAATCGGATGTCTCCTGGGAGAAGAGCGCCGAACGCTACGCTGCCCTCTATTCAAGCCTCGTCTCGAAAGGCATGTGACCTAAAATGATCAAGTCCGTACCCACCACGCCCTATCTGGACCAGAAACCCGGCACGTCGGGTCTTCGTAAGAAGGTTCCGGTCTTCCAGCAGCCGAACTATGCGGAGAATTTCATCCAGTCGATCTTCGATTCGCTGGAAGGCTATCAGGGCAAGTGCCTCGTCATCGGCGGCGACGGACGTTACTACAATCGCGAAGTCATCCAGAAGGCGATCAAGATGGCCGCCGCCAACGGCTTCGGCAAGGTCATGGTCGGCAAGGGCGGCATTCTGTCGACGCCGGCCGCGTCCCACATCATCCGCAAGTACAAGGCCTTCGGCGGCATCATTCTGTCGGCCAGCCACAATCCCGGCGGGCCGACCGAAGACTTCGGCATCAAATACAACATCAACAATGGCGGCCCGGCGCCGGAGAAGATCACCGACGCGATCTATGCGCGCTCCAAGACGATCGACAGCTACAAGATCGCCGATTTCGCCGACGTCAATCTCGACCGCATAGGCAAGGACGAGCTTCCCGGCGGCATGATCCTCTCGGTTATCGACCCGGTCGAGGACTATGCCGCGCTGATGGAAGAACTGTTCGATTTCGGCGCCATCCGCAATCTGATCAGCCTCGGTTTCCGCATCGCTTTCGATGGCATGAGCGCCGTCACCGGCCCCTACGCCAAGGAAATCTTCGAAAATCGCCTCGGCGCTCCCTTGGGTTCGGTTCGCAACTTCATGCCGCTGCCGGATTTCGGCGGTCATCATCCCGATCCGAACCCGGTTCACTGCAAGGAACTCTTCGATGAGATGATGGGAGAGGACGCACCCGATTTCGGCGCCGCGTCCGACGGTGACGGCGACCGCAACCTCATTATCGGCCGCGGCATCTTCGTCACCCCCTCCGACAGTCTGGCGATCCTTGCCGCCAACGCCAATCTCGCCCCCGGCTATTCCGGCGGCCTCGCTGGCATCGCCCGGTCGATGCCGACATCGGGCGCGGCCGACCGCGTTGCCGAAAAACGCGGCATCGGCATGTATGAGACGCCGACCGGCTGGAAGTTCTTCGGCAACCTGCTCGATGCCGGCATGGCGACGATCTGCGGTGAAGAAAGCTCCGGCACCGGCTCCAATCATGTCCGTGAGAAGGATGGGCTCTGGGCCGTGCTGCTGTGGCTGAACATCCTTGCCGTGCGCGGCGAGAGCGTCGCCGACATCGTCACTCAGCACTGGCAGACCTACGGCCGCAACTATTACTCGCGCCACGACTATGAAGGCCTGGACACCGGCGCGGCGAACGACTTGATGGACAATCTCCGCAGCCAACTCTCCACCCTGCCCGGCAAGAGCTTCGGCAGCTTGAAGGTCGAGAAGGCCGATGATTTCGCCTATCATGATCCGATCGACAAATCGGTCAGCGAGCATCAGGGCATCCGTGTGCTCTTCGAAGGCGGCTCCCGCGTCGTCTTCCGCCTGTCGGGCACCGGCACGTCTGGCGCAACCTTGCGCGTCTATATCGAGCGCTACGAGCCGGATTCGACTCGTCACAACATTGAAACGCAAGATGCGCTCGCTGATCTGATTGCGGCCGCCGAAAGCATTGCCAGCATTCGTGAGCGCACGGGACGCGATGAGCCAACCGTGATCACCTGATCCGGGGGGGGACATGCGGGACAGCAATTCGGCGCGGGGCGCGATCGTCTTCGAGACCGGCGTCGAATTTGCCGTGTGGTCGCATCATGCCGCGCAGATCGAACTCTGCCTCTTCGAAAATGACGGCAACAGGGAATTCGCGCGCCTGCCGATGGCCCGCGATGGCAACCATACCCATCGCCTGTTCGTAGACGGCCTCGGGCAGGGCGCCCGCTACGGCTATCGCGCCGACGGCATCTATGCGCCCGACAACGGCCTCTGGTTCGACCCGTCCAAACTGCTGATCGATCCCTACGCCAGGGCAATCGACCGGCCGTTCCGCTACGATCCCCGCCTCGGCCTCTACGGCGAGGACAGCCAGGATCTGATGCCGAAGGCGATCGTCACCACCGATACCCCAGCCGCAATCGGCAAGCCGCTCTTCAAACCGGGCGGTTTTATCTATGAAGTGGCGGTGCGGCCCTTCACCATTCTTCACCCCGATGTGCCGGAGGCCGAGCGCGGTACCGTCGCAGCCCTTGCCCATCCATCGGTGATCGCGCATCTGAAGCGGATCGGGGTCGATGCCGTCGAACTGATGCCGATCACCGCCTGGATCGATGAGCGCCACTTGCCGCCGCTCGGTCTCACCAACGGCTGGGGCTACAACCCCGTCGGTTTGATGGCGCTCGATCCGCGAATTGTCCCCGGCGGCATGGCCGAGCTGCGCAAGACCGTTGCCGCGCTCCACGCCGAAGGCATCGCCGTCATCCTCGATCTCGTCTTCAACCATACCGGCGAGAGCGATCGTTATGGCGCGACGCTGTCGCTGCGCGGCCTCGACAACCTGCATTATTACCGCCACGCCCCAAACAGCCCCGGCGAACTCATCAATGATACCGGCACCGGCAACACGATCGCCTGCGATCATCCCGAGGTCAGGCGCCTCGTCATCGACAGCCTGCGCCATTTCGTGCTCAACGCCGGCGTCGACGGTTTCCGCTTCGATCTCGCCCCGGTGCTGGGCCGCACCGCGAGCGGCTTCGAGCGCGATGGGGGAACGCTCGCCGCGATCTTGGCGGACACCGTGCTCGCCGACCGCATCATGATCGCCGAACCGTGGGATATCGGCCCGGGTGGTTACCAGCTCGGCAATTTCCCCAGCCCCTTTCTCGAATGGAACGACAGGGTTCGCGACGATCTGCGCTGTTACTGGCGTGGCGACCAATGGAAGACCGGCTCGCTCGCAACGGCGCTTGCCGGTTCCTCCGACATCTTCTCCCGCAATGACGGCAAAGGGACGCGCAGCGTCAATTTCCTCGCCGCCCATGACGGCTTCACGCTGATCGACCTCGTCTCCTATGCCGACAAGCACAATGACGCCAATGGCGAGCACAACCGGGACGGCCACAACGAGAACCATTCCTGGAACAATGGCGTCGAAGGCGAGACCCTCTATCCCACCATTCGCAAGCGCCGGATCAATGACGTGATGGCGCTGATATCAACGCTCTTTGCCACCCGTGGCAGCGTCATGCTGACGGCGGGTGACGAGGGCGGCCGCAGCCAGCACGGCAACAACAACGCCTATTGTCAGGACAATGAGATCACCTGGCTGGATTGGAAGGCGCTGAACGAGGATCTTATCGCCCATACCGCGTTCGTCGCGGGGCTGCGCCGCCGCTTTACGATTTTTTCCGAAACCGACTTCCTCTCCGGCAATGGCGATGTCGAATGGATCTCGCTCTCCGGCGAACCGATGACCGTTGCCGAATGGGAGACGCCATCGCTCTCGACCCTCGGCATGCTGCTCGCCACCGGCGACCGCTCCTCGCGCGGCAGAAAAACCCGGCTTGCCGTGCTTTTCAATCGCTCGGAGAGTCGCCAGCCCTTTACGCTTCCGTCGGAAAACGAGCCGGGCTGGCGCCAGCTGACGCCGGAGGGAGCGAAGAAGGCCGACGCCCGCGTGACCATCGAGCCACGCTCGGTCGCCTTTTTCCTAGAAAAATGACCGCCTCCCCCCACTCACGCAAATCCTTGTCGCAATCGTCATAAATGCACGATAAGGCTTTGCCCGGCGGCTTTTCTCACGAGGAATTCATGGTCACGGAAATTTCACTCTCCGACGTGCGGGGATTGATCGGCATGGAAACGGGTCTTTCGGATTGGATCACCGTCGACCAGACAATGATCGACGCCTTTGCGGGGGCGACCGACGACCATCAGTTCATTCATGTCGATCCCGAGCGCGCGGCAGCCGAAAGCCCCTTCGGCGGCACAATTGCCCATGGTTTCCTGACGCTGTCCCTGCTGTCGGCGATGAACTACAATTGCCTGCCGAAAGTGCGCGAGCAGACTATGGGCATCAACTACGGCTTCGACCGCGTCCGCTTCATGACGCCGGTCAAGAGCGGCGCCCGCGTGCGCGGCCGCTTCCTGCTCTCCGACGCCCGCTTCCGCGGCGGCGGCATGCTGATGACCACCTACGACGTGACGATCGAAATCGAAAACGAGAAGAAGCCGGCGCTGACGGCAAGATGGATCACCATCATCCAGTTTGATCCCAAGGACCGCCCGGAAGACGGATAGGCAATCGAGGCTCTTGTTATTCCGGTGAATTGATCACCGCTTCGAGAGCATGTCCGTCCGGATCGATTACGAAGGCAGCATAATAATGCTCGCTATAGTGGGGCCTCAGACCTGGAGAGCCGTTGTCACGGCCGCCATGCGCGATTGCCGCCGCATGAAACCCGTCAACCGCTTGGCGACTTGGTGCGGCAAAGGCCAGATGAAAACCCGAACCCGGCGGACGCTGGCCATCAGGCCGATGCTTGATCGCCAACTTGTCCCCGCCGCCCGTAAGGCCGTAGCCGATTGCCTGGTCTGCTTCTCCCGGCCTGATATCGTCCCAGACCCTGACATAACCGAGCGCGGCAAGGGCGGCATCGTAAAATGCCGCCGACCGTTCGATATCGGAAACACCGAGGGAGGCATGGTGCAGCATTCGCCTATCCCCTGAACATGTACTTATGCAGTCGCTCAGACCGGTCTCAATGCCCGGCATCTTCCGCCGCCTCGGCCAAGAGGCCGAAGACGTAATCGGAAAACGACCGCCAGCACTCAACCCGGAACGTGTCTTCTTCCGTGCGGAAAAGTATGATCTCCGCCTTGCCGAAGACCGTGCGCGAGGCGGCGCCGACCGGAAAGGACGACAGCGACAGATCCTGCGGGCAGCCGGCCGCAAGCGTGGCCTCCGCACCCGGCCCGGAAACGATGACCGCCACGTTGCGGTGGGAGACGTCTGTCGCGGAATGCGGCGCGCCGGCGCTGGAACATGCCGCCATCAGATCGCCGCCCGCTTCGTCGATCAACAACCACTCGTCCGGCCCGATCCAGAGCGCCGAGCGCGCACCGGCGCGACCGGACGTTTTCGGAGTGGTCGGCACAGACAGGCCGAGAGCCAAAGAAAGTGCTTTGAGCGACCCTGCCGGCGCGCGCAGCGCCACTCGGCTTGCGGGCGGTGCGACGGCCAGGCGCACTGTGGGGGAGCCGCCGAGACGGCCGGCCAGCGCCGGCTTGCGAATTGCGACATCAGCCATGGATGCGGCCTCCTTCCTTGTCAAAGAACACCAGATCCGTCACTTCGACGGCGATCGTCCGGTCCGGCATCGGCACATAAAGCGTCTCGCCCATTCGCGCCCGGCCGCCGGCGACCAGCGCGAAGGCGATCGACCTGCCGCAATTTTCCGACCAATAGGCCGATGTGACGTGGCCGAGCATCGTCATCGGCTTCGGCTCGTTCGGGCTCGCGACCACCTGCGCGCCTTCTTCGAGCACCAGCTTCGGATCCTTGGTGACGAGGCCGACGAGCTGCTTGCGCCCCTCCTTGACGAGGTCCGGCCGCTGCAGCCCGCGAATACCGACGAAGTCCTTCTTCTTCTTCGAAACGGCCCAGGCAACGCCCGCATCGTCAGGGGTCACGGTCCCGTCGGTATCCTGGCCGACGATGATATAGCCCTTCTCGGCGCGAAGAACGTGCATCGTCTCCGTACCGTAGACACAGGCGCCGAGCGGTTCGGCATTGGCCCAGACCGCCTCGAGCACCGACTGGCCGTAATCGGCCGGCACGTTGATTTCGAAACCGATTTCACCGGTGAAGGAAACACGGAAGAGCCGCGCCGGCACGCCGCAGACCGTGCACTCGGCAACGCTCATATGCGGGAAGGCCTCGTTCGAAAGATCGACCCCTTCGACGAGAGGCTCGACGATCGCGCGCGCCTTCGGCCCCTGCACCGCGATGACAGCCCATTGTTCGGTCACCGAGGTCAGCCACACCTTCAGATCCGGGAATTCCGTCTGCAGGTAATCTTCCATGTGATGGAGAACACGCGGCGCTCCGCCTGTCGTCGTCGTCACATGGAAACGGTCCTCCGCCAGGCGGCCGACGACGCCATCGTCATAAACGAAGCCGTCCTCACGCGTCATGATGCCGTAGCGCGCCTTGCCGGGCTTCAGCGTGTCCCAGGCATTGGTGTAGATAAGATTGAGGAATTTCGCCGCATCCGGGCCTACAACCTCGATCTTGCCGAGCGTCGACGCATCGAAGATGCCTGCCGACTCGCGAGCCGTCCGGCACTCGCGCGCAACCGCCTGATGCATGGTCTCGCCCGAGCGCGGATAGAACCAGGCGCGCTTCCAGTTGCCGACATCTTCGAAAACAGCGCCATGGGCTTCTTCCCAGCTGTGCAGCGGCGTCTTGCGCGTCGGATCGAACAGCTTTCCGCGCGAATGGCCGATCAGCGTACCATAGGTCACCGGCGTGTAGGGCGCGCGGAAGGTGGTGAGACCGACCCGCGGGATTTCCTTGCCGAGCATTTCCGCAGCAATCGCCAGGCCATGCATGTTGGAAAGCTTGCCCTGGTCCGAGGCCATGCCATTGGTCGTGAACCGCTTGATATGCTCGATCGAGTGCATGCCTTCGCGCACGGCAAGGCGGATATCCTTGGCGCAGACATCGTGCTGGAAATCGATGAAGGCCTTGGCGTTCGTCTTCGGCCCGGCGCCTTCGGCGGCGCCGATCATCCCGCCCGTCCAGTCATAGGGCTGCTCGGCCGAGATCGTGATTTTCCCGCCGCCGCTCTTGCCGGCGGCCTGCGCCATCAGTTCGCCGGCAGCAAGCGATTCCTCGACCGTCCGCTGCAAGTCGTCGGTGCCGTTGCAGGCGCCGACCGACAGGCAATCCTGCGCATAGGTGCCGGGCAGGAAGCGCTGACTTTCCGCTTCGAAGGCCACCTTGCCGCGCGACTGCGAGAACAGGTGCACGGATGGTGTCCAGCCGGCCGAAACCAGAAGCGCATCGACCGCGATCTTGCGCGCCGAACCGCCGCCGTTGCGTGCCACCGTCATCGATGAGATGCGCAGCCGCCCTGCCGTGTTGACGACCGACTGGCCTGTGAGAACATCGATGCCGAGCGAACGCGCCTCTGCCAGCACCGCCGCTCCCGGCGCCTGCCTGCAATCGACGATTGCGGCGATCGAAACGCCGGCCCGTTTCAGATCGAAAGCCGCCTCATAGGCGGAGTCATGCGCCGTGTAGATGCCGACATTGCTTCCGACGGCAACGCCGTAATGATTGAGATACATCCGCCCCGCCGAAGCCAGCATGATGCCGGGCCGGTCGTTGTTCGGAAATACCATATGCCGCTCGATCGCGCCGTTGGCGAGGATCACCCGCTTGGCCCGGACTTGCCACAGCCGCTCGCGCGGCAGATCGCTCGATGGTTTGGCGATATGATCGGTGACGCGTTCGGCGAGGCCGACGAAATTGTGGTTGTAGTAGCCGAAGGCGGTCGTGCGGATGAGCACCTCGACATTGTCCATTGCCTTCAGCCGCGCCACGGTTTTCTGCGCCCAGGCGTAACCATCCTGCCCGTCGATCCTGACGCCGGCATCGTAGCGCAGCGCACCGCCGGCTTCCGCCTGCTCGTCGCAAAGGATCACCTTCGCTCCGGTCTCGGCCGCGGCCAGCGCCGCCGAAAGCCCGGCAACACCGGCGCCGACCACCAGCACGTCGCAATGGGCGTAGCGGCTGGCATAATGGTCCGGATCCTCCTCCGTCGGCGCGACGCCGAGACCGGCAGCGCGGCGAATGAACGGCTCGTAGACGTGTTTCCAGGCCGCGCGCGGCCACATGAAGGTCTTGTAGTAGAAGCCGGCAGCGAAGAACGGCGACATCAGATTGTTGACCGCACCGACATCGTAGGCCAGCGAGGGCCAGCGGTTCTGCGACTGGACGATCATGCCGTCGAAGATTTCCTGCACCGTGGCGCGCACGTTCGGCTGCTTGCGCGCCTTGTCGCGGGCGACGTCGATCAGCGCGTTCGGCTCTTCGGCCCCTGCCGAGAGGATGCCGCGCGCCCGGTGATATTTGAACGAACGGCCGACGAGATGAATGCCATTGGCGATCAGCGCCGAGGCCACGGTATCGCCTTCGAGCGCCGTATAGCTCTGGCCGTCGAAGCTGAAGCGCGCGGTCTTTGCAGGCGTCAGACGCCCCTTGCCGACGATACGATTTGCGCCGCTCATTGCGCCTCTCCTTCCACGGCTTCATAGGTCTCGACAGGCCCGTGCTGTTCGGCCTCGGCACCGATCCGCGGCTTCGGTTCGCCTGCCTTATAGGTCATGATGAACTTGTCGCTCACCGTATCGCGCGCCGCATTGAAGAAGCGGCCGCAGCCGTGAATATGCCGCCAGCGCTCGAAGATCAGCCCCTTCGGGTTGTCGCGCAGAAAGAAATACTCTTCGAATTCCTCGTCCGAGATCGAGGCGATATCGGCCGGCCGCACGATATGCGCGTCACCCGCGCCGCGGAATTCGAGCTCGGAACGCTCTTCCTGACAATAAGGGCAATGGATCAGCAGCATGTGAGTTTTCCTTCTCCTCCCCTTCTCCCCGGCAGGGAGAAGGTGCCTTCAAGGCGGATGAGGGCGTGAATAACAAAAGAAGCGAGCATCTGAGCGAACACGTTCATCATCAGTGCGCCACCGCCGCAGCCGCCGCTTCATCGATCAGCCGGCCGCTGCGGAAGCGTTCCAGCGTCAGGCCGGCATTGAACTTGTGCGCTTCATCGCGGGCGATCAGATGCGCAAAGAGGTTGGCCGAGCCCGGCGTCGCCTTGAAGCCGCCGGTGCCCCAGCCGCAATTGACGTAAAGCCCCGGAACCGGCGTTTTCGACTGGATCGCCGAACGGTCCGGCGTATTGTCGACGATGCCGCCCCATTGCCGCATCATCTTGACGCGCCGGAACATCGGGAAGAGTTCGCAGATGGCGTCGAGCGTATGCGTGATGATCTGCAACCCGCCGGTCTGGGAATAGGAATTATACTGGTCGGTGCCGGCGCCGATGACGAGCTCGCCCTTGTCGGACTGCGAGATATAGGCATGCACCGTGTTCGACATGACGACGCAGGGGAAGATCGGCTTCAACGGCTCGGAGACCAGCGCCTGCAGCGGGCTCGATTGCAGCGGCACGCGCACATCCGCCATCTTCATGATTGTCGATGTATGGCCCGCGGCCGATACGCCGACCTTTCTGGCGCCGATGAAGCCGCGCGAGGTCTCGACCCCGGTCACCCGTCCGTCCGGACCGCGCCGGATGCCGGTCACTTCGCAGTTCTGAATGATGTGCACGCCTCGATCGGAGGCTGCCCGCGCATATCCCCAGGCCACCGCATCGTGCCGCGCCGTGCCGCCGCGCCGCTGCAGCGCCGCACCGTTGATCGGATAGCGCGCGCTGGCGGAGATGTCGAGCGGCGGACAATAGGCCTTCGCCTGCTCCGGCGTCAGCCATTCATTGTCGATGCCGTAGAGCCGGTTGGCGTGGATGTGTCGCTTGAAGGACTGCTGGTCGTGAATATTGTGCGAGAGCATCATCACGCCGCGCGGCGAATACATCACATTGTAGTTGAGCTCCTGTGAAAGCCCTTCCCAGAGCTTCATCGAGTGCTCGTAAATGTGCATGCTCTCTTCATAGAGATAGTTCGAGCGGATGATGGTGGTATTGCGCCCGGTATTACCGCCGCCGAGCCAACCCTTCTCGATCACCGCCACATTGGTGATGCCGTGCTCCTTGGCAAGGTAATAGGCGGCTCCCAAGCCATGTCCGCCAGCGCCGATGATAACGACGTCGTATTCAGCGCGCGGCTCCGGCGAAGTCCACTGCTTCTCCCAACCTCTGTGGCCGCGAAGGGCCTCCCGCGCCACGGCAAAAACCGAATATTTCCGCATCCGCCTTCTTCTCCTTCGGGCAAGGGCTGTTCTCGCGCCCATACAAATCGCAAATCCAAATGCGGCACAACGGCTCTTTTGCGACGCGCAAGAGCTTTGGTTTTGACACTATGCGACATGATGCCGAAACTGCGCCATTTCCGGAGCCATTCTGCGGATCTCAGCCGACGTCGGAAGATGACGCAAAAGCCGCACGTCGGTCGATCGCCGCCGCGCCCTAGCCCAAGTGGGCGAGAAGACATGCAGTTGCTAAAATGTTAATTCACCCGGTGTTCCCGGGGTACATGTATCATGTGGGGTCGGCGTACATTACTCGCGGCGCTTTGCATCGTGCTTCCCAGCGCGCTGCCGGCGCCCGCCGCAGAACCGGTCGGCCAGGCTGTCGTCATCAGGACGGAGGTGACGGGACAAGGCGGGCCGATTGAGGTCAACACCAGCGTTCACCGCGACGAGCGTATCCGGACATCGCAATCCGGACTCGGCCAATTCCTGTTTCGCGACGGTACCAAGCTGGCGGTCGGCTGGGGCTCTTCGGTCGTCATCGACAAATATGTCTTCGACGATTCACAATCCGTCAAGAAACTCACCATTAAGGCAGCGAAAGGTACCTTTCGCTGGGTCAGCGGCAATTCCCAATCCTCGGCCTACCAGATTCTGACGCCCGCCGGCACAATCGGCGTGCGCGGCACCGCATTCGATTTCTACGTGGGCCAAGACGGCACCACCGCCGTCGTCTTGCTGAACGGTGCGGCCAGCTTCTGCGGCCCGGGCGGCTGCCGCCAGTTGCAGCAGCGCTGCGATTGCGTCGTCGCCAAGCCGAACGGCGATATGTCGCCGGCCCGCCGGGTCGATCCGAGCGTTCTCGATACGCTCGGAAATCCCCGCGCCCTCCCCTTCCTCTCCGGCAACCAGCGGCTTGCAGGCGGCATCGGCATGCTCGGCGGCTGCAATATGGCCTCGGTTGCACCGGAAAGAAAAGACAGATTGCGACCTCCGCCGACAATTGCCCCAGCGCCACAAAGACAGGATCCGCCGCAGAGACAGGCCGAGCCGCAAAAGGAGCGACCGAGCAAGCCCGATAAGCCCCATCATGACCATGACAGGCCCCATCATGACAAGCCGGATAGACCGGACAAACATGATGGCCATGGCCGGCATGACAATGACGGCAAGCCCGGAAATCACGGCGAGGATCATCGCGGACACGACCGCGATCATCATGGACATCGCGATCACAATCATGATCATGATCATGATCACGACAACGATCGCAACCACGACAGGGATCGGAATTTCAATCGCGGGCGCTGAGGCCGTCAGTCTGCAGCGCTCTTTTCGATCCCCTCTGGCACTTCGCGGAAATGATCGGTCCTGCCAGATATGCGCTGGTAGAATTCCGACAAACCGCCGATCACCTGCACTGCCCTGAGCTTTGCCGTACCGATAAGCTTCCGGCTGTTCCTGGAATGCGATTGCAGGGCCTGCATCAGCTGCCGGTGAACGACCTCAAGCGCGGCGAATTCTTGGGATACCGCCACCCGTTCATCGCCGACGACGGCAAGGATCTGTGTCCGGCTGCTCTTCCCCTTGAGCGCAAGGGCGCCCGCTTCGATCAGCGCCATTCCCTGCACTGACCGTGCGGTGCTGTCGGAGATGAGAATATCGAAGCCGACTTCCTTGCAGGACGATTCAATGCGGGCTGCGACGTTGACCGCATCTCCGACTGCCGAATAGTTGAAGCGGGTCTTGGCGCCCATATTGCCGACGCAAGCAACGCCGGTATGGATGCCGATGCCGATGCCGACCTCCTGACCGGGTCCGAAGCCGAAGGCGTCGCTGGCGTTCAGTTCGGCGAGTGTCTCACGCATGGCGAGCGCCGTGCGAACCGCCTTGGTTTCGTGATCCGCAACATCAACCGGCGCATTCCAGAATGCCATGATCGAATCGCCGATAAACTTGTCGAGAGTACCTTCGTTAGCCACGACATGACGGCTCAGCGCGTCGAGCAATGTATTCAGGAAGGCAACGACATCAGTCGGCGCCAGCCGTTCGCTGATCTCGGTGAAGTTCCTGACGTCGACGAACATCACCGTCAGCTCCCGGTCATCTCCACCGAGGCGCAAGGCATCGCGGTTATGCTCGATGCGATGGAGCAGTGACGGAGAAAGATAATGTCCGAAGGCGCGCCGCACCTCGCGCCTTTCCCGGTCGATCACCAGAATGCGGAACGAGGTTGCCGCAAAATGGGTGATCGATCCGCTGATGATCGGAGCCAACGGATCGAGAAGAAGCCCCGCATAGAGGAAGGAGAACCAGGAGGCCACGAGCGCCATTGCGGTAATGAGCAGGCCGCAGACCAATGCGACGGCGGGACTGACGAAGGTTGTCACCACGACGAGTAGGCATCCGAGCACCGCGATCGTGAGGATTTCCAGCCCGTCCGCCCAATCGGGCCGCGACAGGAAACGGCCGGAGAGAATCTGTTCGACGGCCTGCGCATGCATCGAAACGCCGGGAACATTCTCGCCGAGCGCCGTGACACGGATGTCCTGCAGGCCTGCCGCCGAGGTGCCGACGAAGACGATGCTGCCGTCAATGGCGGCAGCGACCTCGGGAGAGGCGCCTCCGGCGGCGAGCACCTTGCGGGCGGAGATATAGCGCTCGGCCCGGTCGGGGCTGACATAGAGCCAGAATTCGCCCGCCGCCGTCAGCGGCACGACGAAATCGCCGATCTTTGCCGATGTCATCACGCCGGCGCGATCGGGCGCCCCGGTCAATACATACGTCGATACACCCTGCGCGACGCGCAGCGCTTCCACCGCGAGATTGGGATAGAGCTGCACGCCGTCGGTCAGGAACAACGGCACCGCCCGCACCACCGGCGAAGGATTGCCGGGATTGAGGCTGATGTGGCCGAGCCCTGCGGCATTGGCTTCCAGTTGCGGCCTGAGCGGCGTCGATGCGGCAAGGTAGGGCGGAGCCGAGACTGGGCTTTCCCCGGTGAAAGCAAAGCCCGCTTTGACAGGCGGCCGGTAACTGCCCTCGTTGGAAAGCCCGAAGCCGAGCACGACGGGTTTGCCGGAGATCGAGCGGGCAAAGATCTCGTCATTGTCGGGAAACTTCTCGGCCAGGGATGGATCAACCCCCGCGACCTCGCGCACCACGTTGCGCGGCGACAGCCGGTCCGGCTCTGAAAAGAGGACATCGAAGGCGATGGCCGCCGCGCCCATGTCAGAAAGCCGGTCCACCAGCAGAGCCAACCGATCCCGTGGCCACGGCCATTGACCGAATTCACGCAACGACGCCTCGTCGATATCGATCACGCGGACCGGCATGGGCTCGAATGTTCTCGGAAGCAGGCGCTGATACTCGTCGAAGGTCACGCCACGGATCAGCTTGAAGATCCCCGGATCGTCTGCCCGCAGCATCGTCAGGGCAGCCACGATCACCAGGCCGATAACGACACCGATTTGCTGCACGCGCGTCATCATCCCAACCGGTGTCCCCCCTGCCAACCGACAGGCTACGCCGCTTTCTATCCGAACGCCATTCGTCCACGCGCTTGCGGCGCTTCTTTTCGCTTTCCAGCCTCCCGCTTCCCGCCGGTCGGCGCAACAGCGCCTTCAAATTCGGCGACGCCGTCAGTTCGGCCACGCTTTTGCTTGGACGACATGGCTTCGATCTTGCCGGGCGCGCGGTGAAATGTTCTTGTAACGGCGCGAAGCGCGAATGCTTTTAGATGGAAGAGTGAGGGGCTCCCGTGATTTCCGAAACCGCCGTGCGCCGCAGCGGCTATTGGCTGATCGTCGTCGTGCTGGCGATGCTTGCAGGACTGCCGCTTGCCGTCTGGCTCGACATCAGCGATCTCTCCGGAAATACCCTCAGACGCCAAGCACGCGATATGAGCTCGCTGATATCGAGCATCCGCTCCTATTATTCCGCCAATGTCGTCGGACGCGTTCTGGCCGCGCACGCCAGCGGCGCGACCGCAGGCACGGTCGTCTCTCACAACTACACCAATATCCCAGGCGCCATCCCACTGCCGGCAACACTTTCGCTGGAACTCGGCGACGTCATCAAGGAGCAGCAGGCCAACATCACATACCGCTTCGTCTCCGATCTGCCGTTCAAAAGCCGCGCTTCCCACGAGCTCGACGATTTCGAGAAACGAGCGCTTGCCGCGTTGCGCGCCAATCCGCAGCAGACGTTGAGCGACCTCAACCGCGTCGGATTGACCGATACCTTGCGGTTCATCACGCCCGTCGTCATGGGCCAGGCCTGCGTTGCCTGTCACAACAGCCACCCGGAAAGTCCGAAGACCGATTGGAAGGTCGGCGATGTGCGCGGCATTCAGGAAGTGGTCATCAAGCAGCCCTACGCAAGCAACGTCTTCGCCTTCAAATATCTGCTCTGCTATTTTCTTTTTGTCGCTATCATCGGCCTCAGCTTCATTCTGCTGCAGCGCCAGCAGGCCCGCGCGATCCACGGCGCCAATCGCGATCTCGAAGCGGCGAACGAATTTCTGGCGAGCGTTTCCCTGAAGATTTCGCGTTATCTCTCGCCGCAGATCTACAAAAGCATCTTCAGCGGACAGAAAGACGTCGTCGTCCATACCGAACGCAAGCGCCTGACGATTTTCTTCTCCGACATCAAGGATTTCACCGCGACCACCGAGCGGCTGCAGCCGGAAGCGTTGACGGAAATGCTCAACGAATATCTGACCGAAATGTCGAACATTGCCCTCGCCCATGGCGGCACAGTGGACAAGTTCATCGGCGATGCCATGCTGGTCTTCTTCGGCGACCCGGAGACGAAGGGTCCGGAGGAAGATGCGAAAGCCTGCCTGCGAATGGCCGTCGACATGCAGCGCCGCCTCGGGGAGCTCAAAGACAGATGGCGCAGAAACGGCACCGAGGAGCCTTTCGTCGTGCGCATGGGAATTAACAGCGGTTATTGCAACGTCGGCAATTTCGGCAGCAGCGATCGCATGGACTATACGATCATCGGCGCGGAGGCCAATCTCGCGGCCAGGCTGCAGTCGATCGCCCAGGGCGGAGAAATCGTCATCAGCTACGAAACCTATGCGCTGGTGAACGAGATCGTCGACGCTCACCCTTTGCCGCCGATCACCATGAAGGGCATCCAGCGCGAGGTCGTGCCCTATGCCGTCGATGGACTGACGCTCGGCGCCGACCACAAGAGCCGGGTTCTGAGCGAACATCTCTCGGGTCTCGACCTGCATCTGGATATGAGCCGGCTGGAGCCTGCCGATCGACTCCGGGTCAGAACGGCGCTCAAGGAGGCAATCGCCGCCCTGGACGACGCCCTGCCGGAAGCGGCTCGCTTGAGACAGGATGCCGGGCAGATGTGATTTTTCCAGCTGCCTCCGATATCCATCTGGACTTCCCCTACTCGATCTGCTATCCCGCATCACCAATCGCAAGGCCGCGGCCGCGCGAACGTTATATTTTTGCCCCTGGCGCTGCGCTGCCTCAGGCATCAACCAAACCAAAGGAACGTGATTCTCGTGCAGGTACTTGTCCGCGATAACAATGTCGATCAGGCTCTCCGCGCTCTCAAGAAGAAGATGCAGCGCGAAGGCATTTTCCGCGAAATGAAGATGCGCGACTACTACGAGAAGCCGTCGCAGAAGCGTGCTCGCGAAAAGGCCGAGGCTGTTCGCCGCGTTCGCAAGCTGGCCCGCAAGCGCGCCCAGCGCGAAGGTCTGGTCGCACGCTAAGCGTTGCCGTCGTTTTTTCGACGTTTTCAGATGCATTGTGGCGGGGGCGATGGGTTCGCCGCCGCCTTTTTAGTTTGCCGCTGAAGATCAGCATATCCCAGTGTTGGATATGCCGCATGGGGAAAGCGAGCCCGAATGGCTGATACCACCTTCAATCCGTCCCGCGCCTGGCGCTTTCAGAAAACCGCATTCCTGCCGGCTTTGACGCTGGCGGCCATGGTCGGTCTCGCCGGCTGCGAGACGACCAATACGACGGATGCCGTAATCCGCATCGACAAGGCGCAGGGCTCGGAAGAAAACATCGCGTCGCTGACGGCTGTTATCAACGCCAATCCGAGGGATCCCGAAGGGTATAATGTCCGCGGTTCCGCCTACGGCCGTGGCGGCCAGTTCCGCCAGGCGCTGAACGATTTCAACACGGCATTGCAGATCAATCCGCGCTTCTTCCAGGCCTACGCCAATCGCGCGCTCGTCTATCGCAACATGGGCCAGCAGCAACAGGCGATTGCCGACTACAATGCCGCCCTGCAGATCAATCCGAGCTACGACGTCGCCTATATCGGCCGCGGCAATGTCTATCGCATGGCCGGCCAGGACGATGCAGCTTTCAATGATTTCAGCAAGGCGATCCAGCTCGGCACGACCGATGGCCGCGCCTATCACAATCGTGGCCTGATCTACCAGAAGCGCAATCAGCAAGACAAGGCCATCGATGATTTCTCGAAGGCCATCTCGCTCGCGCCGAATTCGCCCGAGCCCTATAATGGCCGCGGCATCTCCTACATCGCGCTGAATGACGACGACAACGCGTTTGCCGATTTCAATCACGCAATCGATCTCAACGGCAACATCGCCGAATCCTGGGCCAACCAGGCTCTTGTCTACGAACGCCGCGGCGACAAGGCCAAGGCTGCCCGCTCCTATCGCCATGCGGTCGGGCTTGACCCGAAATACCAGCCGGCCCGTGATGGTCTCGCCCGAGTCGGCGCTCCAGCCGGCTAAGGATGTGAATTGGGGCGGCCGGAACATCGGATGCCCCAGAATCTTGGCATTGCAAGAAAATCTCCGGCAAACCGCTTAATCGATGACCGGCCGGTGCGCGCGCAGCAACGGACAGCGGGAGCGTGCCGTCATGAAGGCGGCCGCATCACTTTGAAAAGAGGGGCGGAAAACCCGCTGCGGTCTTCGATGGCATGTCATACGATGTTGCAACCTGCTTTTGCTCCCCCTAACATGCGGCTGCTTCGATAGCCCGCTATCGGGGTGTGCGAAAACATGGTGAGGGCGGTTTGCGAGAGATGCGGATCTTTGCTTTCCTGACCGCAGACGAAAACTGTTGCGGACAGCGCGCACAGCAGCGCCGCGCGTCTTTCAGGACGCACAAAGGACGCGGCAATACCGGGACTTGTAGCGGCGGCGCGCAATAAATGAAGATCGTCGCACTGTTTTTTCCCAAAGCCTCGATCGGCACCTATCTGGTCGCCATGGCGGTGGCGATCGCGCTGCCGATCTTCGCCTTCGTGGCGCTGCTTCTGCTGCAGCTGGAGGACAACCAGCGCTCGACGCTGAAGCGCGAGACGGCGCAGGACGCGCTTGCCCTTTCGCGCATCATCGATCGCCAGCTTCAGGACATGGCGACAACGTTGCGGCTGCTGTCGAGCTCCCCGGAGCTCGAAAACGGCGACCTCGCCTCCTTCCACGAACGCACAGAAACGGCTCTGCGGAACAATGCGTTCTATGTCCTCGCCGTCGACCGCAATGGTCAGCAACTGCTGAACACGCGCCGGCCCTTCGGCACTCCGCTCGGAAAGACGGCAAACATCGCCGCCCTCGATGCCGCAATGAAATCCGGCCAAATCGAGGCGTCCGATGTTTTTCGCGGCAGAACCAGCGGCGAGTGGGTCTACAACGTCACTTTGCCAAGAGAGGGCGATCCTGTCGCCGCCCTCATCATCACCCAGGACGCCAGGGATCTCGGCCGGCTGGTGACGACCCAGGGTCTTGCCCCCGGTTGGTCGGCCGCCGTTCTCGACCAAAGCGGCCACGTGGTCGTTGCCGCAGGTCCCGCCGCCCTCAAGCCCGGCACCCCCTTCGATCCGCGCATCCTGCCGGCGCTTGGTTTTTCCCGAGGGGTCTTCGAAGATAAGTCGATCCTGCCGCACATGCTTCTCGGTTATGCACAAATTCCCGGCTGGTCTTGGAAGACGGTGATCTGGGGGCCGGTGGCGCAGGCTTCGATTCTCAGCACCTGGCGTTTCCTCATCATCGGCGGCGTCGCGCTCGTGCTCGTCGCGGTGCTGGCCGCCTATGCCGTCGCTAGACAGGTCCGCACCACCATCCGCGAGATCGCCGACATGGCGAACCGCATGGGCCAGGGCCATATCGTCTCACCCGTTGAAACGAGCGTCATCGAGGCGAACCAGGTGGCGATCGCTCTTTCGAATGCCTCATTCGATCGCAGCCAGACCGAAGACCGGTTGCGCTTCGTCATGCATGAACTCGTCCACCGCACCAAGAACCTTCTCACGCTTGCTCAGGCCATGATGCGCCAGCTCGCCAAACAGGCCGACAGCGTCGAAACCTTTCAAGCCGCCGTCGCCGACCGCCTTGAGGGCCTGGTGCGTTCGATCGAGCTTCTGACCAGCGAGCAATGGGGAGGCGTGTCGCTCCGGCGGGTCGTTGACATCCATCTGCAGGCCTTCCCGCAATCGCGCGAACAGATCGAAATCACCGGCGATGATTTCGTCCTGAAGCCGGATGCAGTGCAGAATCTCGGCCTTGCCCTGCATGAGCTCGCCACCAATTCTGTGAAATATGGTGCGCTCTCCGTCCCGCAGGGCCGCGTCCGCTTCGACTGGCACGATGTCAGGGACGAAGACAAGGCGGATGCCCTGCTCCGCTTCACCTGGGAAGAGCGCGGCGGCCCGCCGGTCACAGAGCCCTCGCGCTCTGGCTTCGGCACGACCGTCATCAAGGCGCATGCCGCTTCCGCCTTCCGAGGCACGGTTCAGGTCGATTTCCGGCCCGAAGGCCTGTTATGGGTGCTGATAGCCCAGCGCGCCGCGCTGGAGCGGGAATAACCCAGGAACAATCGCCACCGCAACCCGTTTCGAACAGGTCGTTTCCAAGGAGAAGGACCATGTTCAAGCAAACGATGATCGCCGCCGCGGCACTGGTTGCCGCTGCCTTGGCAAGCCCGGCGAGTGCGGAAAGTTATGTGACGCTTGGCCGTCTGGTCTGCGGATCGGATGGCGGTCAGGGCCTGATCGTCACCTCGCAGAAGAACCTCATCTGCACCTATACGCCGGCATCCGGCGGCGGCAAGGCCGTCTATGCCGGAAAAATCGAGAAGTTCGGCCTCGACATCGGCCAGACGGGCAAGAGCGTGATGATCTGGCAGGTCCTGGCAAAGACCGGCACCGATATGCCGCAATTCGCCCTTGCCGGCGAATATTACGGTGTCGGCGCCGATGCGAGCATCGGTGCGGGCGCCGGCGCCAAAGTGATCGCCGGCGGCACCAATAAGGCTTTCATGCTGCAGCCGCTGAATGTCCAGGCGCAGGAAGGGCTGAACCTGGCGATCGGCGTCGAGAAGATGACGCTGGCGCCGGGCGAGATATGAGAAAAGCCGCCCAAAAAGGGCGGCTCATCGGCTCAATGCGCGATCGCCTTATTAATGTCTTCGGTCATTTTCTTGGCGTCCCCGAGCAGCATCATCGTGCCGTCCTTGTAGAACAGCGTGTTGTCGATGCCGGCATAACCCGAACCAAGCGAGCGCTTGACGAACAGGCAGGTCTTCGCCCGGTCGACATCGAGGATCGGCATGCCGTAGATCGGCGAGGTCTTGTCGTCGCGCGCCGCCGGATTGGTGACGTCATTGGCGCCGATGACATAGGCGACATCGGCCTGGGCGAACTCCGAATTGATGTCTTCGAGCTCGAAGACCTCGTCATAGGGAACATTGGCTTCGGCCAGCAGCACATTCATATGGCCGGGCATGCGGCCTGCGACCGGGTGGATCGCATATTTCACCTCGACGCCGTTCTTCTTCAGATTGTCGGCAAGTTCACGCAGCGCATGCTGGGCCTGGGCGACCGCCATGCCATAACCCGGCACGATGATGACCTTCGAGGCATTCGCCATCAAATAGGCCGCATCCTCGGCGGAGCCGAGCTTGACCGTCTTGTCTGATGTGTCCGGCCCGCCGGATGCAGTCTCGCCGCCGAAACCGCCGAGAATGACCGAGACGAAGGACCGGTTCATGCCCTTGCACATGATGTAGGAGAGGATGGCGCCGGAGGAGCCGACGAGCGCGCCGGTGATGATCAGCGCCAGATTGCCGAGGGTGAAGCCGATGCCGGCCGCAGCCCAGCCGGAATAGGAGTTCAGCATGGAGACAACGACGGGCATGTCGGCGCCGCCGATCGGCACGATCAGCAGGACACCGAGCGCCAGCGACAGCGCCACGACGGCCCAGAAGTCGAAATGGCTTTCGCTAGCGGCAAGGCCGATGATGAAGAGCACGATCAGCGCCAGCAGGGTTGCATTGATCAAATGCCGGTAGGGCAGCAGGATCGGCTTGCCGGACATGCGCCCGTCGAGCTTCAGGAAGGCGATGATCGAGCCGGTGAAGGTGAGCGCCCCGATCGCGACGCCCAGCGCCATTTCGATGCGCGCCTCGGTGTGGATATGGCCGATCTCGCCGATGCCGAAGGAGGCGGGCGTATAGAGCGCGGAGGCGGCCACCAGCACGGCGGCGAGGCCGACCAGTGAGTGGAAACCGGCGACGAGCTGCGGCATCGAGGTCATGGCGATGGTGCGAGCGACATAGGCGCCGACGCTGCCGCCGATGGCAAGGCCGAGGATGATCAGCACGAAGCCGCCGAAGTTCGGGGTCGCCAACACCAGCGTCGTCAGGATGGCGATCCCCATGCCGATCATGCCGTAGAGATTGCCCTTGCGGCTGGTGGCCGGATGCGACAGGCCGCGCAGCGCCAGGATGAAGAGCACGCCGGAAACGAGGTAGAGGAAAGCTGCGATATTGGTCATCGATCCCTCACCGGTCCTTCTTGCGGTACATCGAAAGCATGCGCTGAGTGACCAGGAAGCCGCCGAAGATGTTGACCGAGACCAGCACCAGGGCAACGAAGCCGAAGCCGGTCGCAAGCCCGCTCGTGGAGATGCCGACCGCCAGAAGCGCGCCGACGACGATGACCGAGGAGATCGCGTTGGTCACCGCCATCAGCGGCGTATGCAGCGCCGGTGTCACTGACCAGACGACGTAATAGCCGACGAAAATCGACAAGACGAAGATCGCCAGCTGGAAGACGAAGGGATCGATCGCCCCGCCCGTTGCCGCACTTGCCGCTTCGGGGGCATGCGCGGCTGCGGTGGCGACGGCCGTCACGGCGTCGTTCAACTGCTGCAGCGCTCTGTCCATTGCTTCACTGGCCATCACATGTCTCCCTTCTTCGCGCCGCCGAAGGCGGGATGCACCACGTCGCCGGCATAGGTCAGCATCGTTGCCTTGACGAGCTCGTCATCGAGGTTGACGACGACAGCCTTCGTTTCCTTGTTGACCATCGTCTCGAGGAAGGTGACGAGGTTCTTGGCGTAAAGCGCCGAGGCGCTGGCCGCGACCCGGCCAGGCATATTGGCGAAGCCGATCACGCTGACGCCTTCGACATCCGCGATCTCGCCGGTAACGACGCCCTCGATATTGCCGCCGCGCTCGACCGCGAGGTCGACGGCGACCGCACCCGGCTTCATCGAGGAAAGCATGGCGCGCGAAACGAGCCGCGGCGCCGGCCGGCCGGGAATAAGAGCGGTGGTGATGACGATATCCTGCTTGGCTATGTGTTCGGCGACGAGCGCCGCCTGCTTCGCCTGATAATCGGCCGACATTTCCTTGGCATAACCGCCGGCCGTTTCCGCCGCCTTGAACTCCTCGTCCTCGACGGCGATGAACTTGGCGCCGAGCGAGGCAACCTGCTCCTTGGCGGCCGGGCGAACGTCGGTGGCCGAGACCGCAGCACCGAGGCGCCGCGCCGTGGCGATCGCCTGCAGACCGGCGACGCCGGCACCCATAACGAAGACCTTGGCAGCCGGCACGGTGCCTGCCGCCGTCATCATCATCGGCATGGCGCGGTCATAGACCGCGGCCGCCTCGATGACGGCCTGGTAGCCAGCGAGATTGGCCTGAGAGGAGAGCACGTCCATCGACTGGGCGCGGGTGATGCGCGGCATCAGCTCCATGGCGAAAGCCGAAAGCCCGGCACTCGCGAGTGCGGCAATCGCCTCGTCATTGCCGTAGGGGTCCATGATCGCGATGACAACAGCGCCGCTCTTATAGCCCGCGATTTCCGATGGGCTCGGGCGGCGCACCTTGAGCACCACGTCGGCGGAGGCTGCATCGGCAAAACTGCCGATCCTGGCGCCTACGGCCTCGAACTCAGCGTCCGGAATGCGCGAAGCCGCACCGGCGCCCGCCTCGACGATGACGTCGAAGCCGAAGCCCTTCATCTTCTTCACGGTCTCGGCGGAGGCCGCGACACGCGCCTCCCCGTCCGTGACTTCCTTTGCAACGAAAACAATATTGCCCAACTGCCCCCTCCTCCGGGTCAGCCAGACCGCCGCAGGCTCGCCTGCGCAGGCCAAGCATCTAATTCAGAAGGCTTCGGAGAAGCCTCCCCTTAGAGCGCCTGCGTCCCCCCGGACGCACAAAGACGCTCCAACTCCCTGAATAGACACATCGTGTTTGCCGAAAATCGATTGCGATTTTCAGGGCCGATGCGCCAGCCGATCAGCGGAACAGGAAGATGCCGGCGGCGAGAAGAACGATGAAGACGAAGAGGCCACCGAGAAGGCCGGCGCCGCCGAAGAAACCGGCGGTCATCGCGAGCAGGAGAACAACGAGAAGCATCGTGCCGTATTTCGTGCCGGCAATGAACATGTTGTAGGTCTGCTCATGTTCCTTGTAATCCATCGGCGCGCCGGTCTCGACCGGTCCGGTATGATGTTCGGCCATAAATATCGTCTCCCTGAAATGCTTTTGCGCTGCCTGATTCCCTCTTAGGCCGAGGGAAGTCCCTGCCTGCAGGAATTACACAATGACAGGCGAAAGCGCAATGCATGAGAATGCCGCAGCCGCGGTTCCAAACCACCTTCTTCCGCAAGGAAAAACGTGAGGGCGCCGGCTGCGGATTTTGTCACCGCTGCATAACCTCTCCTCATTCGCAGAGCAGGAGAAATTACAGCGGCAGGTCGGTGCCGAGTTCACCTTGCGGCACGAAGCGCGCCGTCGGGATGATGGTAAGCGGCGGCAGCGTATCGTGGGGAGTGCGCGAAAACATCATGCGCTGTTCGCTGGCGCTGGAGATGAAGAAGGGATAGCGCGTCAACAGCTTGCGCCCGACCTCCACCACATTCGTCGCCATCAGCGTCACATCAACCCCGTAACTCTCCGCCAGTCGGCCGGGCACGATGGTATCGGCATAGAAGACCCGCTTGTAGAAGGCGGCATGCGGGGGCCGGACGGACTGAATGACGCGGTCAGCCCGAAAATACGCTGCCGCGACGATGGCGGGTCTCAGCGTCAGATAGGGAACCCATGGCATGTTGGCGGTGAGCTCCGGATCGGCCGCGAAACGCGCCGGGTCGATCAAGGTCAGCCCGGCGTCCAAAAGCTCATCCATCGCCTCGGGAAAGGCCTCTCCGGACCGGCTGATACGATGCTCCGGCGTCACATAATGAATTCGGATCGTACTGACCAGTTCGCCATAATAGTAGAGACCGAAGATATAGGCATGGCTGTCGAAATCGACATCGTCCAATAGGCCTTCCGGGGCAAGCGACAGCGCGCCGTGGGCCTTGTAGGCCTTGTAGCGCAGCCGCTCCACCTCCTCCATGTCTTCGCTGCTTTCGACACGGCGATATTCGACATGATCCAGAATTTCCAAAATTTTCGTACTGAAATCACTACGCGTGAACAGTGTGTCTGACATATTTTGATCCACTCGTTAACGGATCATTAATCATACAGCAGCGAAATTTAGGCAAGGAAATCCGGTAATTCGGACCGTTTATAAACTATTAAGGTTAACGGCGGGGGCGTCACGAGGAAAATCGGCGGCTGCCGAGTGCTCAGGCGACCTTGTTGCGGCGACGTTGGACGGCGCGGCGGCCGACGCCCTGTTGCAGGAGCGGGATGTTCTGGGAAGGCACCGGCTGCGAGAAAACATAGCCCTGCACCAGATCGGTGCTGCGGTGCTTGTTGAGCAGAGCGAGCTGCTCCTCGGTCTCGACCCCCTCGATGACGATCTTGAGGCCGAGCTCGCGCGCAAGATTGACCGTGCCGCGCAAGAGCTTGAGGCGACGGGTATCCTCGACGATATTACGCACGAAGGAACGGTCGATCTTGACGATATCGAGCGGCAGCGTGTCGAGGTAGCTGAGGCTGGAGAAGCCGGTGCCGAAATCGTCGATCGCGATGGTGATGCCGCGGGCTCTGAGTTCCGCCAGGATGGCGCGCACAGCCTGCGGCTCGTCGATGAGGCAGCTTTCGGTGACTTCGAGATGCAGCCGCGCCGCGTCGAGCCCGGAATGGGCAAGCGCGTCGGCGACCACCGACAGAATGTCGGCATCGCGCAAATCTCGCGCCGAGAGGTTGACTGAGACGGCGATGTGCTCCGGCCAGGTCATGCATTCGCTGCAGGCCTTGAACAGCACGAAACGGGTGATGTCGGAGATGATGCCCATATCCTCGGCGAGCCGAATGAAGACATCAGGCGGAATCGAGCCCTTCTCCGGATGCACCCAACGCGCCAACGCCTCGGCGCATTCGATGCGCGAGCCGTCGGCTCGGAACATTGGCTGGAAGACGAGATGCAGCGCCTGGGCAGAGACCGCCTCGCGAAGGTCTGCTTTCAGCTTCTGCTGCTCGATATAGCGCCCGTCCATCTCACGCTCGAAGCCTGATATGCCGCCCCTGAAGCGCGACTTGCTCTCGAACAGCGCAAGATCCGCCTTGACGCTCCATTCGTCCATCGCGAAAGCGGAACTTTCGAGAATGGCGTAACCAGCACTGAGCGAAATGAGGAAGGTCAGCTCATCGACCTCATAATGGCCTTGGATCGCAGCGTGCACGCGGCGGATCTCGAGGTCGAGTGAGGCCGGCTCCTTCGCATGCGGGAAGAACAGGATGAACTGGTCGCCCATCAGCCGGCCGAGGATGGCGTTGCCACAGACCTGTTTGATGCGCGCGGCGATGGCGCAAAGCAGATGGTCGCCGGTGACGTGACCGCGCATGTCGTTGACATGTTTGAACTCATCGATATCGAGCACCATAAAGCCGAGTGGCCCCGATTTCCTCGAATGTTTGGCGAGATACTCCTGCACCAGCTGGCCGAAATATTCGCGGTTCGGCAGGCCGGTCAGCGCATCGAAGCGGACCATGTGCATGATCTTCTGCTCGGCCTTCACACGGCTGGATACGTCTTCGAAGATCAGCACCGCGCCACCGTCGGCCCTGCGGCTGGCGGAGAATTCGAGCGACAGGCTCTCGGGAAAATGAACGAGCGTGCGCGACAGGTTGCCTTCGGCCACCTGGGTGAGCTGGCGCAGGATGAGCTCCGGCTGTGAGGCGTCCATGAAGCTGTAGCGCGCGCCATAGCGCAGCACGGCGCCAAGATCGCGATCCTTCAGCCGCTCCGGCGCACCGATTTTCAGCAGTTCGCAGGCCTTGCGGTTGACAACCTGGATGCGGTTTTCGGCATCGACCATGACAAGGCCATGCGGCATGTTGTTGAGCGCCGTGTCGAAACGGTCGGCGATGATGGTGATTTCCCGGCGCGCGATAACATTCTCATACAGGAATTCGCGCACGCCGTTCGCCATCGCCCGCGTCGTCAGCCAGAAGGGGATGAGAAAGATCGACAGGACGCCGCGATAGAAATCCAGCGCCAGCAGGCTGCAGACGATCATCGGCAGGCAGCAGAAGAACGTCTGGAGGTCGACTGCGAAGCGAGAGCCGTAGTTGCGCCCGACAACGGAAACCATGGTCGCCATGGTGACGGAAATGCAGGCAAGCTCCGCAAAGGAATCATGCACGACGAAGATGGCGTAGCCGCTGGCGAAGCCGAGAAGAGCGGTGGTGCAGGATCCAGCGGCAACGAGAACCCGCTCCCAACGCTCAATTCCGGCGCGCGACAGGCTTTGCTTGTCGACACGATCGAACTGCCGGAAGATGGCCATGCGAGCGCTGAAGACCAGAAGGAAGGCGACCGACAGCAGGATGTAGATGGAGTACTGCGTCTTGGCAGCCACCGCAAGGCATGTCGCGACATGGACGATCACGCCGACGAGAAGCGTCATGCGGTTCCCGGAAAGGGAGCTCACAAACGACAAATACACATCAATAGGGACCCTGTTCGGGTTATCTGGCTTCATCCACACTTTCCCTGTGCGCGGGGATTCTAAGCCCAACCCTTTAAAAATTGATTTCAATCGAATCAAACATTTGGTCAAATTTTCTAAAACCAGCGGATGAACACCACAGCTTACGCGAGATAATGCATCCTACTGGCGAGATTCAGAAAATAATTTATCCACGCTTGGGTTGTTAAAACATTGGCAGACCATAGAGGCTGCCTGTTGCGACTTAGACTATGCTCCAACGCGAGGCATTTATCCTTCCAATTTCAAAAGCCGTGGTCTACACCGATTCCAAAGAGGGAAAGCTGCCGAAAAACGGCAGGACAAAAATAAGGGAAACGAATGTCGAGACTTCTGGCGGCAAGCCGGCTGATTGATTCGGTCAGTCGGATCATGGGCGAACTTTCCGAATATATGATCCTGTTCTGCTGTCTCATCAGCGCCGGTAATGCCATCGTCCGCTACACCTTCAACTACAGTTCGAACGGTTGGCTTGAGATCCAGTGGTACCTCTTCGCCTTCGTCGTCATGCTCGGCGCCTCGCATGCGCTGCGCAACAATGAGCACGTTCGTGTCGACCTGATTTATGGCGCAGTGTCCGAGAAGGCGAAGATCTGGATCGACATCGTCGGCCTCATCCTGTTCCTCATCCCCGTCTGCGTCTTTCTGACCTGGCTCTGCTGGCCCTTCTTCGCGCTATCCTTCCGGCAGGGGGAAATATCGGGCAATGCCGGTGGGCTGATCCGCTGGCCCGTCAAGCTGATCCTCGTCGCCGGCTTCGCACTGCTTTCCCTTCAGGGCGTTTCCGAGCTGATCAAACGGATCGCAGCGCTGACCGGCCAAATCAGCATCGACACCAAATACGAAAAGCCGCTGCAGTAGCGCGCCTGGGGGGAACGGTTTTGTTTGATTTCGGCATCATTCCGCCGGCCATGTTCCTGGGCATGGTCATTTTCATGCTCTACGGCTTTCCGGTCGCATTTTCGCTTGCCGCCGTCGGTATGTTCTTCGGCATCATCGGCATCGTTACCGGCCATTTCAGCGAAGCCTTTCTGCAAGCGCTGCCGCTGCGCTTTTTCGGCATCGTCTCCAACGACCTCTTGCTCGCCATTCCCTTCTTCACCTTCATGGGAGCGATATTAGAACGCTGCGGCCTCGCCGAGGATCTGCTCGAAGGCACCGGCAAGCTCTTCGGCGGCATTCCCGGCGGCCTCGCCTATGCCGTCATCCTCGTCGGCGCCGTGCTCGGCGCCATCACCGGCACGGTAGCCGCCTCCGTCATCACCATGGGGGTGATCTCGCTGCCGATCATGCTGCGCTACGGCTACAGCCCGCGCCTTGCCACCGGCGTCATCGCCGCTTCCGGCACCATAACCCAGGTGATCCCACCCTCGCTCGTGCTCGTCGTTCTCGCCGACCAGCTGGGCAGATCGGTCGGCGACATGTATCTCGGCGCCATCGGCCCCTCGATCCTGCAGGTGACGATTTTCGTGCTCTTCATCCTGGTGATGTCGATCATCCAGCCGAAATCGATGCCGCCGCTGCCGAAAGAGGTGCGCGGCGATTTCAACTGGGCGCTTTTGGCGAAAGTGCTGATGGGCATGGTGCCCTCGATCGTGCTGATCTTCCTCGTGCTCGGTACGATTTTTATGGGCCTTGCCACGCCAACGGAAGCCGGCGCGCTCGGCGTCGTCGGCGCCATGGCGCTGGCAGCCATGAACCGCCGTCTCACCTGGCCGCTGATCCGCGAAGCAATGACATCGACCACCCATATTACGTCAATGGTGGTGATGATCCTGATCGGCTCCACCTGTTTCAGCCTCGTCTTCCAGGGCATGGATGGTTCGCGCTGGATCGAGCACATGCTGTCGGGCATTCCCGGCGGCCCGGTCGGTTTCCTGATCTTCGTCAACATCTTCATCTTCGTGCTTGCCTTCTTCCTCGATTTTTTCGAGATCGCTTTCATCGTCATTCCGATGCTCGCCCCCGTTGCCTCCAGCCTTGGGATCGACCTGATCTGGTTCGGCGTCCTGATCTGCGTCAACATGCAGACCAGCTTCATGCATCCGCCCTTCGGCTTTGCGCTGTTCTACCTCCGCTCGATCGCCAGCAAGGACGTCAAGACCTCGGATATCTATATGGGCGCCCTGCCCTGGGTCGGCATGCAGATCATCCTGGTTGCGATCGTGATCTTCTGGCCGCAATCGGTCACCTACTGGCTGGACCATGGCCCGAAGGTCGATCCGAACTCGATCAAGATCGAAGTGCCCGGCTTCGGCGGCCAGCTCGGCCTGCCGCCGGTGGGCGGCGGCAACGGCTCGCCGCAGATACCGGGCCTCACCCTGCCGCCGCTGAACGGCCTTCCCGGAGCAACACCGGCGCCTGGCAAATAGCCAAACAAAAAAACCCCGGATCAACGATCCGGGGTTTTTGCTTGCATTCGCCTAAAGCGTCGATGCCGGTCGCGGAAAGCCTAGAGCTTTCCGGCCCGCTGCTGAATCATCATGAACGTATCGAAGGTGTATTCCGAAAGCTGCATCCACAGATAGGCGTCGCGCTTGAAGGCGGTCTGATCCTCGTAGATCTTCTTGAAATACTGGTTGTTGGCCGAGATTTCGCCGTAGATGCCCATTGCCGCCTGGAAGCAGGCTTCCATGATCTCCTGGCTGAACGGGCGCAACGTCGCACCCTCCGCAACGAGCTGTTTTAGCGCCGTCGGGTTCTTCATATCGTATTTCGCCAGCATGTTGGTGTTGGCGAAGGCGCAGGCGTCGGTGAGCGCTGCCTGATAATGCTTCGGCAGGTTGCTCCATTTATCCAGATTGAAGAAGGCGTGCACCGTCGGGCCGCCTTCCCACCAGCCCGGGTAATAGTAGTATTTCGCCACTTTGTGGAAGCCGAGCTTCAGGTCGTCATAGGGACCGACGAACTCAGCCGCATCGATCGTGCCCTTTTCAAGCGCCGGGTAGATGTCGCCGCCGGCGATCTGCTGCGGGACGACGCCGACCTTCTCCATGATGCGTCCGGCAAGGCCGGCAATGCGCATCTTCACGCCCTTCAGATCGTCAAGCGTATTGATTTCCTTGCGGAACCAGCCGCCCATCTGTGCGCCGGTATTGCCGGCCGGCAGGGCATACATGCCCTGCGTGGCGTAGAACTCGTTCATCAGCGTATTGCCGTTGCCTTCGTAGAACCAGGCGTTGGTCAGGCGGCTGTTCAATCCAAACGGGATGGCTGTTCCGAAGGCATAGGCCGGATCCTTGCCGACGAAATAATAGGAGGTGGTGTGGGCTGCCTCGACGGTCCCGGCGGCCACCGCATCGACAGCCTGCAGGCCCGGCACGACTTCACCGGCCGCGAAAGGCTGGATGGTGAAATTGCCGTCGGTCGCGGCGGCAACATGCTTGGCGATGTCTTCGGCACCGCCATAGATCGTATCCAAGCTCTTCGGAAACGACGACGTCATGCGCCACGCGATCTTTGGATTCTCTTGCGCGATCGCAGGCGCTGCCAGCGCCGTTGCGGCAACCGCGCCGGCACTGGCGGTTCCCGCCTTCTTGAAAAACGAACGACGATCCATCAAAAAACCTCCCGTATAGATGGCACTGCGCGGCCAATCTTCATCCCTACCCGCAGCGAGGGCAGAGCTAAGCATGGAGGGGGCCGCGATTCAAGCTTTAGTCTATTAGCCTTTGGCATCAGGATAGCAATAGGGAGTGCGCGAGGCGCCCATCAAAATCAGCAGCTTAGCGCGAGCCCCGGAGCCGCGGCGTCGTTTGCGGCGCAATGGGTCATCGGACAAAACCAGACGTTGACTTCACGGTGGTTCTGGCGGCAAAAACGACGAGCAGAAGATTTTACCGGTGCAAACATGACGAAACCGATCGTTGCCATTCCTGCCGATATCCGCAGCTTCGACGGCGCGACCTGGCATGCCGTCCAGCATCAATATCTCAGTGCCGCATTGAATGCGGCCGGCGTCATGGCCTTCATGATCCCTGCCTTCGAGGCAGGCTACGATCCCGACGCGGTGCTCGACCGCGTCGATGGTCTGCTCGTATCGGGCTCAGCCAGCAATGTGCATCCCTCGCTTTACGGCGCCGAGGCGACCGACCGGGACGGCCCCTTCGACCCGGCCCGCGATGCCACCAGCCTGCCGCTCATTCGCCGCGCCATCGACCGCGCCATCCCGCTGCTCGCCATCTGTCGCGGCATTCAGGAACTGAACGTCGCTCTCGGCGGTTCGCTGGCAAGCGAGATCCACGAGCAGCCCGGAGTCTGGGACCATCGCCGGCCGGAGGGCGTCGACCGCGACGGCATGTACGCCATCCGCCAGACCGTCCATGTCAAGGAAGGCTCCTGCATATCAGGCATTCTCGGCCCGGGCGATATCCGCGTGAATTCGCTGCATCGCCAGGCGATCGCCAGAACCGCGCCGCGCCTGCAGGTGGAAGCGACCGCCGAAGACGGCACGGTGGAGGCCGTTTCCGTCATCGATGCCGGGGCCTTCGCCGTCGGCGTACAATGGCATCCGGAATATTGGGCCGAAACCGACAAGGCGTCGAACCGGCTGTTTGCCGCCTTCGGCGACGCCGTCCGCGGCTACGCCGCCGGCAAACTGGCGGCTGTCGCCGCGCAGGCGATCGCCTAGCGCATCGAACATCGGTGCCGATTTCCGGAAAGAACAAGCGTCTTTTGTGCGTCCTCAGGGACGCACGACGGTCTCGGAGGCAGCTGAACTCAGTCTCGGTCGAACTTTTGCGGCGTTTCCGGCACCGGCGTCAGCGCCGCCCCCCTCTCGAACCAGGCGATAAGATTGTCGGCGACCAGGTCGGCCATCGCCATGCGCGTGGGCACGGAGGCCGAGGCAACGTGCGGCAGCAGCACGGCGTTGGCCGGCTCCAACAGTCCGGACGGCACGCTCGGCTCTTCGTAAAAGACGTCGAGGCCGGCAGCACCGAGCGCGCCTGACGCGAGGGCGGCACTCAGCGCTTCTTCATCAACCGTCCAGCCGCGGCCCACATTGACGAGAATTCCGTTCGGACCGAGAGCGGCCAGGATATCGGCATCGATCGTCTTATGCGTCTGCGGCGTCTTCGGAACAATGGCGATCAGCGTGTCCACTGCCTCCGCCAATCCCTTCAACGTCGGGTGATAATCGTAGGGCGCGTCCGCATGGCGCGAACGTGTGTGATAACTGATCTTCACCTTGAACGGCTCCAGCCGCCTGGCGATCTCGAGCCCGATGCGGCCAAGGCCGTAGAGCCCGACATGACGGCCCTTGAGGGAGAACCGTGACAGCGGATAAGCCGTGCCCGGCTTCCAGTTGCCGGCACGCAGCCAGGCTTCGGCCCGCGGCAATTCGCGGACCGTGTTCAGGAGCAGGCCGATCGCCGTATCGGCAACCTCGTCGTTCAAAACGTCTGGCGTATTGGTGACGACGATGCCCTTTTCGGCCGCACGCTTCACATCCATGCCGTCATAACCGACGCCGAAACTGGCGATCACCTCGACACCAGGCAACTGGTCCATCCAGGCGCCGGGAAAAGCGCCGGAGACGGCGACGCCGCGGATGCGGCCGGCGGTGTCGCTGTCGAGCGCCAGCTTTTCCTCGCGGGCGACAGCGATGATTTCAAAACGATCATTCAGCCTTTCGAGAACACGTTCGTGTATCTTCCCGGGAACGAGAATGGCGATGCGGGACATGGCTTTCCTCTTGGACAGAGTCTGGTTCAGGCGCGGGGCCGATGGGGACTGGTCGACTGGCGGATGCGCATTTCCGGCTTGATCAAATGCATGCCGTCCGGTTCGTGGCTGCCGGCAAGACGGTCGAGAAGCGCGCGCGCGGCCAGACGGCCGACTTCGGTCTGGCCGTTCCAGACGGTTGTCAGCGCCGGCGTGGCAATCGAGGCCTCCTCGAGATCGTCATAACCGGTGACGGAGATATCCCGGCCCGGCACCAGGCCGGCGCGGGCAATGCCGTTCATCAGGCCGATCGCGACGAGATCGTTCCAGCAAACGGCCGCCGTCGGCTTCTGCGGCAGCGAGAGGAAATGCACCGCCGCCTCGAAACCGCCCTGCTTCGAGCGGGGCCCCGGAATGCGCAGATTCGGATCGACTTCGATGCCCGCCTTGCGCAGGGCGTTGACATAGCCCTGGTAGCGGTCGCGGCCGGTGGATGTCTGGTCCGTACCGCCGATCATGGCGATCGAGCGGTGGCCGAGGCCGATCAGGTGGTTGGTGGCAAGCGAGATGCCGTAGCTGTCGTCGCCGCGATAGGTCGGCAGGTCCTGCCCCTCCATCGAGCGGGCAACGAGGATCGCCGGCATACCGTTTTCTTCCGCCAGTTGCACGTCCTCCGGCGGCGTGCCGATCGCCGGCGACATGATGACGCCGTCGCCGCCGAGCTGCAGGAGCGTCTCGATGAAGGTGCGCTGTTTCTCGACATTGTCGTAGTGATTGGAAAGGATGAAGGTGTGGCGGCTGCGATCGAGCTCGCTTTCAATCGCCTTCAGGATCTCACCGTAGAACGGATTCATGATGTCGTGGACAACGACGCCGATGATGCCGGAGCGCGAGGTACGCAGGCTGGCGGCACGGCGATTGTAGATGTAGCCGAGCGCGCGCGCCTGCTCCTTGATCTTCTCCCGCGTATTGCCGGCAACCAGCGGACTGTCGCGCAAGGCGAGCGACACGGTCGCCGTTGAAATGCCGAGCGTCTCGGCAATTGTCGAAAGCTTGATCTTCTGGGCCACGTGTCCTCCTCCAGGCAGCACGCAAGACAGCAAGACCACGCCGGAAACCGGCGCGGCCCTTAAACTGTTTAATTAAAAGATTTAACCGGCGGACGCAATTCGTCTTTCAGGAGAAATTTCAGTCTTCATCCGGCTCTTCGATGGCATGCGCTTCGGCCTGCAGATTGGCGTCGATCGCCTTCAGCAGGCGAACCAGATTGCGGATTTCCTTTTCTGAAAATTCCTGCGTCGCCAGCCTGTCGCAGGCCGAGGCCGCCATCTCGATCGCCCGCACGCTCTCACGGCCGAGCGCAGTGAGATAGACCTTGGTGAGGCGCGCATCCTCGGCATCGGGCTTGCGCTCGAGAAAGCCCTGCGCCTCCATGCGGCCAATCGTCCGTGTCATCGTCGGCGCCTTGACGCCGAGCTTTTGCGCAAGACCGCCCGCCGTCATGCCATCGCTCTCGGCAAGCGAGAGAATGACGCCGTCCTGGCCGGCATAGAGACCGCTTTCGAACAGGTTGCGCGAGAGCACCGTGCGCATGGAACGGGCCGCCTGGGTGAGCGCCGGAGAAAGATCGACAAGCGTGTACTCCGTCTGGTCCTTCTTCTTGGACTTGCTCTTCTTGCCGTCCTTATGCTTCTTTCCCATAGCCATCCCTTTGATCTTTAAGCCCCGACGCCGCTGCGATATGACATTGCCCATGATCTCGTCATAAACAAGAGGCAACGACCGGATGATGACGCCTTCGCCCCGCTTCGACGACAGCGGCTCGGTTCGCGCCCCCGGCGCACGCCGCCCGATCGCCGTGCTGCCGCTCGGCGCCCATGAGCAGCACGGCCCTCACCTGCCCTTCGAAACCGACACGCTGATTGCCGAAGGCATCGCCGGACGATTGAAGGCGGCCCTGCCCGCCGGCCTGCCGGTCACCTTCCTGCCCGCCGAATCGGTCGGCTATTCCATAGAGCACATGGATGTTGAAGGAACGAAGACGCTCGCCTTCGACGAAGCGGTTAACCGGTGGCTCGGCATTGCCGAAAGGCTGGCGAAGAGAGACATTCGCAAATTCGTGATGCTGAACGCCCATGGCGGCAATTCGCCTCTGATATCAGTCGTCGCGACCGAGGCGCGGGTCCGCTTTGCCATGCTGGCTGTGGCGACGAGCTGGACCCGTTTCGGCTTGCCGGATGGCGTGATTGCACCGGAGGAAAAGGCGATCGGTATCCATGGCGGCGATATCGAGACCTCCGTCATGCTGGCGCTTCACCCCGACAAGGTAGACATGGCAAAGGCTGAGGATTTTCCCTCGCGGCAGACGGAATTCGCCACCCGCTTCAAGCACCTGCGCGCCTACGGCCCGCATGCCTTCGGCTGGAAGATGTCGGATCTCAATAAATCGGGCGTCGCAGGCAATGCCGCGGTTGCGACGGCCGAAAAGGGCGAGGCGCTGATTGCCCATGCGGTGAAGGGGCTGGTGGAACTTCTGGAGGATGTCGATGTATTCGACCTCGGTGAGCTCCGTTGAAAAGCGATCATCCGCATCGCGCGGCGATGTGATCTTATAACATATAAAATCCTTTGAACTGCCGTGCCCATGCCATTATATGAGACCAACCGCTCAAGCGGCCGATCCTACGCCGTTCGGCCGTACGCCTAATTTAGAGGTTCTCATGACCGACGCGATCTCCACCCAGAAGCCTATTCCCGTCACCGTGCTCACCGGTTATCTCGGTGCCGGAAAGACGACCTTGCTCAACCGCATCCTCTCCGAAAACCACGGCAAAAAATATGCGGTTATCGTCAACGAGTTCGGCGAAATCGGCATCGACAACGACCTGATCGTCGAGTCGGATGAAGAAATCTACGAGATGAATAACGGCTGCGTCTGTTGCACGGTGCGCGGCGACCTGATCCGCGTCGTCGAAGGCCTGATGCGCCGCCCCGGCCGTTTCGACGGCATCATCGTCGAGACGACCGGCCTTGCCGATCCGGTACCGGTCGCCCAGACCTTCTTCATGGACGATGACGTTCGCGCCAAGACCGAGCTCGACGCCGTCATCGCCCTCGTCGACGCCAAGCACTTGCCGCTGCGCCTGAAGGACAGCCGCGAGGCCGAAGACCAGATCGCCTTCGCCGACGTCGTCGTCATCAACAAGAGCGACCTCGTGACCCCGGACGAACTGGATGTGATCGAAGACATCGTCCGCGCCATCAACCCGGCTGCCCGCGTCTACAAGACCAGCCGCTCCGGCGTCGATCTCGCCCGCGTGCTCGATCAGGGCGCCTTCAACCTGGAGCGCGCGCTCGAAAACGATCCGCATTTTCTGGAACACGGCCATGACGACCACGTCTGCGGCCCGGATTGCGATCATGATCACCATGATCACGACCACCACCATCATGGCCATGATCACGATCATCATGGGCACGACCATCATCATGGCGCGATGTCCGCGATCCATGATGTGACGGTGCAGTCGGTGTCGCTGCGCGGCGGCGAGATGAATCCCGAGCGCTTCTTCCCGTGGATTCAGAAAGTCACCCAGGTGCAGGGCCCGAACATTCTTCGCCTCAAGGGCATCATCGCCTTCAAAGACGATCCCCAGCGTTACGTCGTCCAGGGCGTGCACATGATCATCGAGGGTGATCACCAGCGGCCGTGGAAGGATGGCGAGAAGCATGAAAGCCGTCTCGTCTTCATCGGCCGCGATCTCGACCGCGAAAAACTCGAGGCTTCGTTCAAGGCCTGCGAGGCAGCCGCCTGATGCCGACAGTTGCGCCGCTTGATCTCGACGGCCACATTCTGGCCGTCGAATTTTTAGGTGATGTTCCCTTCTTCGCAAACGCAAACGGCACGTTTCACCGGCTGGACGGCGGCGAGAGGGTTTCAGAAGCCCATCTGGGCATGCTCACCGCGATCCGCGATCCTTATACCGACAGCCTGATCTCCGGCGGCGAGGACGGCAAGGTCCTGCGCACCGCCGCCGACGGCAGCGTCAGCGAACTCGCGACCGCACCGCGCAAATGGATTTCGCAGGTCGCGGCCGGCCCGCAAGGCGCCATCGCTTATTCTTACGGCAAAAGTTCGCTCGTGCGCCTTGCCGACGGCACGACCAAGGAATTTCCCGAGGAGCGCACCGTCGAAGGCCTCGCCTTCGCGCCGAAGGGTCTACGCATCGCCGCTGCCCGTTACAACGGCGTGTCGCTGCATTGGGTCGGTATGAGCGCTAAACCGGTCGATCTCGAATGGAAGGGCGCGCATACCGGCGTCACCTTCTCGCCGGATGGTAATTTCCTCGTCACCTCGATGCAGGAAAACGCGCTGCACGGCTGGAAGCTCGATAGCAAGCCCGGCGCCGAAGCCCGCCACATGCGCATGACCGGCTATCCCGCCAAGGTGAAATCCCTCTCTTGGTCGGTCAAGGGCAAATGGCTCGCCTCCTCGGGCGCGCCGGCGGCCATCGTCTGGCCTTTCCAGGGCAAGGACGGGCCGATGGGCAAGGCGCCGCTGGAACTCGGCACCCGCGCCAACATCATGGCGACCTCGGTGAAATTCCATCCGCTGGAAGATATCCTCGCCATCGGCTTCGTTGACGGCATGATCCTGGCTGTGCGCGTTGCCGACAACAAGGAAGCGCTGCTGCGCCGCCCGGGCAAGGGCGCGATCACGGCGATGAGCTGGAGCAGGGACGGCAAGCTGCTTGCTTTCGCCTCGGAAGCCGGCGATTGCGGCGTCGTCGACATTTCGGCCTGAGGCCGCCTTGCCGGCAATGGATGGCGCCTTGACGGAACCCGAACTCGTGACGCTCGGCGCCGACCACATGCGGGCTGCGGTTGAGATCAGGCGCGTGGCGCTCTGGCAGCGCCTGCCCTGGCTGCCCGTTCTGCACACGCCTGAGGAAGAAGAGCAGTATTGGCGCATGCATCTCCTGCCGAACTGCACGATCCTCGGCGCCGCCATGGCAAACAAACTCGTCGGCGTCATCGCCTATGGCGATAACTGGATAGAGCAGTTTTACGTTCTCCCCGACTTCCAGGCCATGGGCATCGGCTCCCTCCTCCTCGGCTGCGCCAGGGAGGAGATGAATGAGATCCGGCTCTGGACATTCCAGCGCAATACGGGCGCACGCGCTTTCTACGAGCGGCATGGCTTTACCGCCGAGGAAGAGACCGACGGCGCCGACAACGAGGAAAAAGAGCCTGACGTGCTCTATCATTGGCGCCGTCTTCCCAAACCGACGCTCAGCCTGAAACCGTCCGATTAGAAGATCGGGCTTGCCAAATGCCTTGGCCGGGCGAAACATGAAAATCCACGCAGGCATTGCCTGCGCCGTGGCTGACAGAGGAAACGTCAATGCCGAAATCGACCGGCCTCGGCTTGGCCGAGCAACAGCCGCAATCCTCGGGCGGCGTATCCATCTGGGCCGTGATCCGCGCCGAGGCGGGCGAGCTTGCCGTGCGCGAGCCGATATTGCAGCGACTGCTTGCCGAGCAGGTGACGGACGCTGCCGGCAGCAATGAGATCCTCGCCCGTGTGCTGACCGCGCGGCTTTCGGTGCCGCAAGTTGAAACGGGCGATTTGTTCGACCTCATCCTGTCCACGCTTGATGACGACATCATGCGGAAAGTCGAGGCAGATCTCGCCGCCGTGCGCGAGCGTGATCCGGCCTGCACGACGTTTCTGCACGCGCTTCTGAACCTCAAGGGCTTCCATGCGCTGCAGACCCATCGCATCGCCCATGCGCTCTGGAACGGCGGCCGCCCGGAAATCGCCACATGGCTCGCCAATCTGGCCTCGCTGGTCTTCGGCCCGGATATCCATCCGGCAGCCCAGATCGGCGCCGCCATCATGCTCGACCATGGCTCGGGCATCGTCATCGGCGAAACGGCGGTGATCGAAGACGAAGTATCGATCCTGCAGAACGTCACGCTCGGCGGCACCGGGAAGGAGACGGGCGACCGTCATCCGAAGATCCGCCACGGCGTCATGATCGGCGCGGGCGCCAAGATCCTCGGCAATATCGAAATCGGCGCCTTCAGCAAAATCGCCGCCGGCAGTGTCGTGCTGAAGCCGGTCCCCGAACATTGCACGGTCGCCGGCGTGCCGGCCGCCGTCGTTCGTATCCACCGTACCGACGAAATCCCGGCCGAGACGATGGATCAGAATATTTAGGTAATCCCTACAGGGTCGAGCGCACGCGCTATGCCGCTTGCTGGTTTTCCCAAAAGGCTTCAACGCGATTTCGGCCTTCGCGCTTCGAGCGATAGAGCGCCTCATCGGCCTTGTGCACGAGCCGTTCGAAATCTCCGCCGCCTTCCCGCGTGGCGACGCCGATGCTGAGCGTCGGAAAGACGGCGAGATCCGGCCGCTGCATGGCGGCGGCGGCGAAGTCGAGACGGATGCGCTCGGCAATCGCCATCGCATCTTCCTGTGAGATGTTTTTCAGCACCGCCAGGAACTCGTCCCCGCCTTGGCGGGCGAGCAGATCGCTTGAGCGCATGATGCCCTTGGAAAGGCTGGCAAAAAGCCGCAGGATGTCATCACCAGCGGCGTGGCCGTGCCTGTCGTTCAGCTGCTTGAAATGATCGATATCGATGATCAGCAGTGATATCGGCTGGGAAGCGAGAGCGGGTAAATGCTGGGCAAGGCCGCCCCGATTGAGCGCGCCGGTCAGCAAATCGTGATGGGCGAGTTCGGTCAGCTGATTGCGGCTGCACTCGGCCGCCATCAGCACCATGGCCATGCTGCGCAGCATGATGAAAGCCACCGCCGATACCGCCATCCAGCTATGGACCACGCTGCCGCCGAATGGATCCGGCCCGCCGATCTCACCGGTTGCCGCGAGCATGCTGCGCACCGCAAAGATCATGGCGGTGCAGACATAGAGGCCGACGAGCAGACCGGCTGAATAGAGCTTCTCGCGGCGGACGATGCTGATCGCCTCCCTTGCGACCGCAAGATCGCAAAGGCAGCAGATGACGGAGGCGTAGAGGAGCCTTGCCGAGACCGCTGCGGGATCGCTGACGATAAGCACGACAGGCACGCTGACGAGAACGATGGCAAGCCAGAAAGTGCGCTGGTCGAGAACCCGTCCTGAAAAGACGCGCACGGCAAAAAACATCAGCATATAGCCGATGATCGTGACGACGTTACCGCCGTCGACCGAAACCGCATAGGGAACGAGATTGCGCAGCGCGACGAGGAAGGAACCGACACCGACGAAGAGGTTGCTCAAGCCCCACCAAAGCGGCCACCTCTCGAAGCGCCCCGTCGCATAGGCTGCAAGCTGGAGAATGCCCAGCACGAAGCAGCTTACGGCAACAATGAAATAGATCGTCCTGAGATCCAGTAGCATGGTGCTTTTCCGAGGTTCTGGTCGCGGAACCTACAGCAAGCATTTTGCGGTTTGATTGGAGCCTTCGTTAAGAATTGAACGAAAGGCGGTTTTCCCTGCGCCGCTGTGGTCAAGCCGCCCGCACCGTGCCGATAATGTCGGCCAGCAGACCGTGCAGCAAATCGCGGTAGCCGTTTCGGGCCGAAGGACCGCTCTCTTCCGAGGTCATCACGACGGTCAGATCGAGCGACGGCACGATGTAAAGCATCTGGCCGCCATAACCCCAGCCGAAATGCACCTGCTCGCCGCCGATCTCACGTGTGAACCAGCCATAGCCATATTCGTCGCCGGAGAAGCGTGAATTGGTGCGGCGCTGCCAGGATTGCACGATCCAGTCGGCGGGCACCACCTGCACTCCCTCCGCTGTGCGCCCGCCATTGCGATAAAGCTCGCCGAAAGCAAGCAGGGAGCGTGCGCTCATCGCCATCTGATTGCCGCCGAGATAGATGCCCTGCGGGTCGCGCTCCCATGCGCCGATGCGGAAACCCTCGATTGGGCCGAGCCAATCGCGCGCCAGCGCCAGGGTCGACCTGCCGCTGACCTTGGTTAGAATGGCCGAAAGCAGATGCGTGGATGCGGTGGAATAGAGCATCTCTCCGCCGGGCTGATCGACAAAAGGCTGCGAAAGGGCAAAGCGCACCCAGTTGCGCGACGAGACCCAGCGGCCATAATTCGGTCCGGACATGCGATCGAGTCCCGCCTGCATGGAGAGAAGATTGCCGATGCTGATGTCGTTGAGGCGCGGATCAGGCGATGAGGGAAGATCGGCCTTCAGGATCGGCGCGATCTTCTGGTCCGGCCCATCCAGCAGTCCTTTGCCGATCGCGATACCGACAAGCGCCGAAATGATCGATTTCGAAGCGGATTTGATATTGGTCGTTTCCGACGGCGAATGACCGTGGAAGCCGCGTTCGGTGAGAACGCGTCCGTTGCGAGCGACGACCACCGTCTTGAGCGGTCGCAGCGCCGGATCGCTCGCCGCTTGGTCGAGACGCGGACCAAGCCCGGCGGCGGACGCCGTGCTCTGGGCGGACGCCAGGCCTGTTGCGCCAAACGGCAGGCAGAAGAAAAGCAGAAGGGAAAAAATCCGGATCATGCGACGCATGATAGGGTATCGCCGCAGCATCTTCGTGTGCCCATGGCACTTTTCACGCGATCGTGTCTGCTGGTGAGCCGATTATTCGCACGCCTCACCGCCCTGCCACGGAAAGACAATCCGCGCCGCAACCATGGCAGACCCGCCTGCCTGCATGATCAAGCGGCGCGGACGTCGCCGGCCTGGGAAAGAGATTCCCCACTTGCCGGCGGCGCGCATCTCAAGCTGCGCGGCGAACCGGCGCGCTGGCCAGCATGCGTCCCGAGGGGACGATCATGCCAGCCGCGCCATCAAGCCAGCCTTCGGTGAGCTCAAGCGCGAGAAAGCGCGAGCGTTCGAACGGACCCGGCATGACAAGATGGCGAGCCTTTTCAGCGAAGAAGCCGAAGCGCTCGTAATAGGCGGCATCGCCGACGAGCAGGACGGCGCCATGCCCGCGGTTCTTCGCCTCGAGGATCGCCGCGCGCATTAGGGCCGAGCCGACGCCCTTGCCGCCGTGACGGCAATCGACGGCCAGCGGACCGAGCAGCAGCGCGTTGATCGGCGTGCCTTCGGCGTTGACGCCGGCCTCGACGTTCCAGAGCCGCACCGTGCCGATCAGATGGCCGTCGCGGTCACGCGCGACCAGCGCAAGTCCTTCGGCCGGAATACGGTTGCGGCGGATTTTCTCCGACGACTTCTTGCGGCGGTCAGTGCCCATGACGCGATCGAGCAGGTTTTCACGCGCGACGACATCCGACGGATTTTCGGCGTCGATGGTGAAAATGGAGGGCGCAAAGAATGCGCGGACAGAATCAAGAACAGCGGCCATCGTGGCCTCCCGCACTCAAAACCGTTTCAGACGGTGACTTCGGAGAATTGTGGATTTGCCGCCCCGGCTGGTTACGGGACTAGCAGAGACAAGACCTTAAATGACGTAGGCCTTCAGCGGCTCGAAGCCGTTGAAAGCGACTGCCGAGTAGGTCGTCGTATAGGCGCCGGTGCCTTCGATCAGGACCTCGTCGCCGATCGTCAGAGACAGCGGCAGCGGATAGAGGTTCTTTTCATACAGCACGTCGGCCGAGTCGCAGGTCGGGCCAGCGATCACACAGGGCTCCATCTCGTCGCCGTCGCGCTCGGTGCGGATCGGGTAACGGATGGCCTCGTCCATGGTTTCGGCGAGACCGCCGAACTTGCCGATGTCGAGGAAGACCCAGCGGGCGTCGTCATTGTCCGACTTCTTGGAGATCAGCACGACTTCCGCCTTGATGACACCGGCATTGCCGACCATGCCACGACCCGGCTCGATGATCGTCTGCGGGATCTGGTTGCCGAAATGCGTGCGCAGCGCCTGGTAGATCGACTTGCCGTAAGCTTCCGCGGACGGAACGTCACGCAGATACTTGGTCGGGAAGCCGCCGCCCATGTTGACCATCTGCAGGTGGATGCCCTGCTTGGCAAGCTGAACGAAGACACGCTTGGCATCGGCAAGAGCCGAATCCCAGGCATCGACCTTGGTCATCTGCGAACCGACATGGAACGAGACGCCGTAGGACTGCAGGCCGAGTTGGTGGGCGTAGACAAGAACGTCGACCGCCATCTGCGGAACGCAGCCGAACTTGCGCGACAGCGGCCATTCGGCGCCTTCGCCATCGGTGAGCACGCGGCAGAAGACACGGGCGCCGGGAGCGGCGCGCGAGATCTTCTCGACTTCCTCGTGGCTGTCGACCGCAAAGAGGCTGACGCCGAGCGCATGAGCGCGAGCGACATCACGCTCCTTCTTGATCGTGTTGCCATAGGAGATGCGGGCGGCGGTCGCACCGGCTTCCAGCGCCATTTCGATTTCGGCAACGGATGCGCAATCGAAATTGGAACCAAGGTTGGCGAGCAGCTTCAGCACTTCCGGAGCCGGATTGGCCTTGACGGCGTAGTAGATGGCGCTATCCGGCATGGCGTGGCGGAAAGCGTGGAAATTGTCTCTGATAACATCGAGGTCAACCACGAGGCAGGGACCGTCGGGACGTCGGGTTGCGAGAAAGTCGCGGATGCGCTGGGTGGTCATATCAGTTCCCTCTTCCAGTTCCAGAGCTCCGGCATGAACCGGAGGACAAAGGGCATACGAGAACTCGCATTGGAACCAGCCGGTGGAGACCCCGGAACCATAGCAAGCGCTTGATGCGCGGATAATGAACCAACGCCGCAAACGCGGTGTAAGTTCGGCTTTGTCTGCCATGGATTGGAGGGAGAGTCCCAACCGCACTTCCGGCAATGATGGTGTGCCTCTTCAGTAACCCCCGCTGATGGAAAGCAGGGAGAGAACAAAAAGGCCCGCACCGTCGTTGCTTCAGGCGTCCTCGCATTTTCCGGTTGGCCGGAATAGCGACTGGAGGGGTTAATTCCAGGTACCTTACCGATTTCCTCACCAATTCGAGGGTTCGGCGGACACCCATGGGCACGTGCGACTTTGGGCTGACTGGGAGATAAGAATATTCGCCTTCATAATCAAGCGTTTTTTTCATCTTGCGGCCAAAAAATAATTGAACAAAACGGCCCGATTTGTTCAATATTCCAAAACACCTGTGGGGATTTCATGGACACCTTGACCCGCATACGCGCCTTCATCGATGTCGTCGAGGCTGAGGGCTTTTCCGCCGCCGCCCGGCGCACCGGCCGCTCGAAGGCGCTGCTGTCCAAATATGTGCGCGAACTGGAAGACGAGCTCGGCGCGTTGCTGCTCAACCGCACGACCCGGCAGTTCTCCATGACGGAGGCCGGCCACACCTATTATCGCAGCGCCTCCGATATTTTGAAAGAGATCGACAACCTTGCGGATCTCGTGCGCGAAAACAATGCACAGCTGAAGGGACGGTTGCGCGTCTCCGTTCCCCGCACCTTCGTCGACGCCGACGTCGGCCAGTCGCTGATCGATTTCGCCGGCGAAAACCCGGACCTTTCGCTGGAGATCGCCGCCGATGACCGGTTCGTCGATCTGATCGAGGAAGGCTTTGACGTCGCGATCCGCATCAGCAAGCTCGAAGATTCCGGCATGATCGCCCGCAAGATCTCCGATTTCCGCGTCCATCTCTGCGCCACCCCGGATTTTCTCGAGCGTCATCCCGATCTGGAGCATCCAAGCGACATTTCCAATCTTCCCTTTATCGTCGATACCAATTCACGCACCCAGGGCAGCATCCGCTTCCACAATCCTGACAACACAACCTTCGCCGTCGCCGTCTCGGGGCCAATCGAGGTCAACAGCCCGCACGCGACACTCCGCGCTGCCCTCGCCGGCATCGGCATCGCCCTCATTCCCGATTTCATCGCCCGTAAGCCGATCGAAAGCGGCGAGCTGGTGACGCTATTCAACGATTACATTCCGACCGACCGCGGCATCTATGCCGTCTACCCGCACCGGCGCTACCTGCCGGCCAAGGTGAGGATCTTTGTCGATTACCTGCACAACTGGTTCAAGAAGCATCCGTGAGATCTGCACGGCAAGACCGGCCCGGCCGGACGATGGAGTGGAGCCGATCGGAACTCAACCGGCAAACCGGTCCCAATTCCGTCCCAATTTCTGGCAAGAACTCGGGTCGAGCGAATATGGCAGCGGGACGCATGAACAAATCCATAGCATTGATGACCGCGCTTCTTTCGCTCACACCGGCAGTTGCCTTTGCGCATCCGCACATCTTCGTGGAGGCGCGGCTCGAAGTCGTGGCCGGCGCTGATGGCAGCGTCGAGGAACTGCGCAATGTCTGGCGCTTCGACGAGGTCTTCTCCTCCTCGGTCGTCATGGATTTCGACAAAAACACCGATCTGAAGCTGGAGCCGAACGAACTCGCGGAGGTCGGCAAAACGGTGAAGCAATCGCTTGCCGATTACGACTATTACATGAACCTGACGATCAACGGGAAGAGCATCACCGTCCAGCAGCCGGACATCATCCATGTCGACTATAAGAACGGCCAGCTCCTGATGTTCTTTGCGGTCAAGCCGGCGGAGAAGATGCCGCTCAAGGGCAGGCTTACCTTCGGCGTCTACGATCCGACGCTCTATACGTCGATCGATTTTCCCACAGACAACGAGCTGGCAACGGTGGGCGACGGCTTAAAGGCCTGCAAACACCAGGTGGTAAGGCCGGATGCCGACGAGGTGATCTCGCAAAACAAGCAGTCGCTGACGGACGCCTTCTTCAACGATCCCACCGGCACCAACATGTCCAAACTCTTCGCCACACGGCTGGAGCTCACATGCTGATAAAACGCCCGTCCCTCGTCCTTTCCGCAGCACTGCTCGCGCTCGTGACGGCGGCAAGCCTCGCCCACGCGCAATCGCCGCTCGGCATCGGCACGGCCGAACCGAGTTTTCAACCGACGGGCGGGCCTTTCGCGCCGCTTTTGCTCTATGTGAACTATGAACAGCAGGCCTTCTATCGGGCGCTGACCGGTGCGTTGAAGGGAATGCGGGAGGATCCGTGGCAGCTGACATCGCTGGTCGGCCTTTCCTTCGCCTACGGCGTCTTCCATGCCGCCGGCCCCGGCCACGGCAAGGCGGTGATCTCCTCCTACATGATCGCCAACGAGGTCGAGCTGAAACGCGGCGTGGTTATTTCCTTCATTTCGGCTTTCATCCAGGGCGTCGTTGCCGTGGCGCTGGTCGGCGGCGCCTGGCTGGTGCTGCGCGGCACCGGCATTACGCTGACGACAGCCACTCATGCCATGGAAATCATAAGCTTCGTCATGGTGATCCTCTTCGGCGGCTGGCTGCTGTTCCGCAAACTGCGTTCGATGGCAAGCAATCTGCCGCGCCGCCGGCTGGTGGCGACGTCGGCCGGTCCGGTGTCCATGATGCTGGATTGGAAGGATAACGCAGCCGAACGCCAGTCCTATGCCTTCAACGGCAAGGCGCAGGCCGTGAAGGCCGGCCACAGCTTCGTTCCCGGCATGGTCTGCGAGACCTGCGGCAATACGCACGTGCCTGATCCTGCCCTGCTCGCCGGCGACAGGTTCAGCGTCCGCGAGGCTTGGTCGGCGATCATAGCTGTCGGCCTTCGACCCTGCTCCGGGGCTTTGCTTGTCATGACTTTCTCGCTGCTGAACGGCCTCTATCTCGGCGGCGCGCTTTCGGTCGCCGCCATGTCGCTCGGCACGGCGATCACCGTTTCCGTGCTCGCGACGCTTGCCGTCACCGCCAAGGGCGCGGCAGTCCGCCTCTCCGGACGAGGCTCGACGGCTTCGGTCTGGGTTGGCAACGCCATTGAAATCCTCGGCGCCCTGCTCGTCATCCTGATGGGCGCCGTCCTGCTCGGGGCCTCCCTGCAAGGATAGACTATTTTCCTCTGCGACGCTGATAGCGCGCCCGCAGCCAGAAAACCGCAAAAAACGCCATGATCAGGCAGATGCCGACGAGGATCCCCAACGTCGGCGAGAAATTGCCGATCCAGAGAACGATGGTCGGCAGAAAATAAAGGACGAGGCCGGCGCCGAGCAGGATGACAGCGGCGGCGATCGCCTGCGAGCGGCTTTCCGGGCTCACGCCAGCCTTTCCTTCTCCATATCCGCACGAATATCCTGCAGGCGGCGGATCTGATTGCCGGCCGCGTCGAAATTTTCGGGCGAAAGCCAGGCCTCGAAAGCATCGTTAATCAGCGGCCATTCGGCGTCGATCATCGAGAACCAGGCGGTGTCGCGGTTGCGATGCTTGGAGATCATGTGCTGACGGAACACCCCTTCGAAGCTGAAGCCGTAGCGCAGTGCCGTCGTCTTGCTCGCCTCGTTCTTATTGTCGCATTTCCATTCGTAGCGGCGATAGCCGAGATCCTCGAAAACATGTTTGGCCATCAGGTAGTGCGCTTCGGTGGACAGCGGCGAACGGCTCATGTCGGGACCATGAGCCACGCCGCCGATTTCGACGACGCCATTTGCCGGGTCGGCGCGCATGTAGTTCGCCATGCCGACAACCTTGCCGGTGGCGTTGTCACGAAAGATATGGGTGAGCCAGCCGGATTTGGTGTAGACGTTTTCCAGCCAGTTGGCGAAGTCCTCGATGCCCGAGAAATCATCCTGCGAAAAATAAAGAAGCAGTGGGTTGATGCCCATGCCGCCGAGCCCGTCCCACAGCGCTTCGAGATGTTCCTCGCGGCGATAGGGCTCGATGGTGACGAAACGGCCTTTCAGCGTAACCGGCTTCGGCGCCGGGCAGCCCTTGAAATTTGCAAGATCGCGCATGTTCACTCCCCCTATTCCAGAGCCTTCCCCGGTTAAATTGACGAAAGCGTCGATTTAACCGGGGAAGGCTCCGGGAGTGGATAGGCCAGTCGCCCGATAAACGCAACCAGCCTGGATGTCACTGTGACAAGGTCGTCTTGGCGGATGACACCGTCGCCTCGATATGGTCGACCAGCTGATCGGCGAGGCCGAGCCGGCCGGCGAGCAGATCGAGATAACCGCGCTCGGCGCGCGAATCCGGATCGATGGTCAGCCGCGAGGCGGTGTAGAGCTCGACGCGCTGTTCTTCCGTCACCGCCGCAGCCACGAGCGCATCGATGTCCGTCGGTGACGCAAGTTCGCCCTCGATGAAAGCAGCGGCCTCGCCGCTGACGTCAGCGGCCTTGATCTTGTCCATGATCAGGGCGCGTTCGGCGTCGTCGATATGGCCGTCGGCCTTGGCTGCGGCGATCATCGCCCGAATCAGCACCAGCACGAATTCGTTGCTGCCGGCAGGCGATGCCGGTCCGAAACCGGATTCGACGGGCGGCGGCAGGAGTACCGGATTGTTTGCCGACGGCGCATCCGAGGGGGCCGCGGGCGCTTGGCCCGCCTGATAGTTCTTGTAAGCCTGATAGCCAAGGCCGGCGATAGCGGCAAGACCACCGATCGCCAATGCATTGCCGGCAATACTGCGGCCGGTTTTGGTGCCGAGAAGCACGGCTGCGATCGCGCCGGTCTTCATCGGATTGTTCTTTGCCGTCTGTATGGCCTCGCCCGCCCTGTCGCGGACTGAACCGCCGAGACCCGGCACCTGCGAACCCAAGAACTGGTCGAGAAGCTTCTTTGCGTCGAACATTCCTCGTCGTCTCCCTGTTTGAGGCCGGAGGAGAACATAGGTTTGCGACGGCTGAAATACAAATATTGGGCGTGGGGCTGCCTGGCGCTCATGCCCCGCCCATGCAACCTCAGGCCTTCAGAGCGGCGGCCTCCGCCGCAAGCTTGGTAATGCCGGCCCAGTCGCCGGCTGCGACCAGTTCCTTCGGCGCAACCCACGAACCGCCGACACAGACGACGTTCGGCAGCGAAAGATAATCCGTGGCGTTCTTCAGCGAAATGCTGCCGGTCGGGCAGAACAGCGTGCCGGCGAGCGGCGAAGAGAGTGCCTTGAGATAAGCAGCGCCACCGGCCTGCTCGGCCGGAAAGAACTTCAGCACCTGATAGCCTTCCTCACGCAGCGCCATGACTTCGCTGGCGGTCGCAGCTCCAGGAAGCAGCGGCACGTCGGAATCGGCAGCGGCATCAAGCAGCTCCTGCGTCGTTCCCGGGCTGACGATGAACTTCGAGCCGGCCTCGACAGCCGCTTCCCAATGGGCGGCATTCAGGATGGTGCCGGCGCCGACTTCGGCGCCCTCGACCTCGGCGGCAACGGCGCGCACGGCCTCGAGTGCCGCCGGCGTGCGCATGGTGATCTCGATTGCTTTCAGGCCGCCTGCGACGAGGGCGCGGGCCAGCGGCACCGCCGACCTGGCATCGTCAACGATCAGGACCGGAACGACCGGCTGGAGTTTCAGGATGGAAAGGAGCTTCTCTGTTTTCTCGCCCATGGTCGCACGACCTCCTTGAAACGATTGAAATTTGCATCCCGAATAACGCCCTCGCCGAACCTTGTCGAGATAAAACCCGGCTGCGTGAGAAGAAGGGTATGAAATGTCTGGAAATTGGTCTACCGTGCGGCGATCGTCACAAAAGGTTCACCGACATGGCGAAAGAGATCGAGCGGAAGTTTCTTGTACGAGGCGATGGATGGCGTTCCGCCGTCGAGAGCAAGTCTGTCCTGAGGCAAGGTTACATCGCCTCGATGGACGACCGTTCCGTCCGCGTTCGCATCCTCGACGGCAGGAAAGCGAAGCTGACGATCAAGATCGGCCGCAGTGCCATCACCCGTGACGAATTCGAATATGACATCCCGATTGCCGATGCCGAGGAGCTGTTGCAGAGCGCGATCGGCGTCGTCATCGAGAAGACGCGCTACCGCGTTCCGCATCAAGGCTTCGTCTGGGAAGTCGACGTCTTTGCCGGCGAGCATCGCGGGCTGGTGATTGCCGAAGTGGAGATGACGGCGGAAACCGACAAACCCGTCCTGCCCACCTGGCTTGGCCGCGAAGTGACCGGCGATTTCCGCTACTCCAACCAGGCCCTTGCCACAGAATACGGGCACGACAGGCATGGCCTATCGCATTCGGCCTGACGTCGATTTCACTGAGGCATTCCGGAGCATCGCGACCGAGCAGTTGGAAGGCGCCATTACCTTTCTCGAAGAGCGGCCGGACGGTACGCACGAGGCGATCCATTCCTTCCGAAAAAACCTGAAGCGATTGCGCTCGCTCTACCGGCTCGTCGCGCGCGAGGTGCCGGATTTCCAGGAACAGGAAAATGCAAGGCTGCGCGATGCCGCGCGCTCGCTTTCGGCCATCCGCGACGCCGCCGCGCTTATCGGCACCGCGCAATATCTGCAGTATTCAGCCCGCGGGAAAGAGGAAAGCGAGGCGCTCGGCCGGATCGTCACCATTCTCGAGGGGCGCCGCGACTGGATGGCGGAGGCCGAGAGCGGCCTGCGACAGCGGCTGATGGAAACCCCAGGCGTACTGAAGGAGGCGATCGCCGCTTTGGATGGCATTTCCTTCGATGGCAGTCACCGCAAGAATGCCCGCATGCTGGCGAAGAGCTGGCGCCGCACCGCGCGCAAGGCCAAGGCTGCACTTGCCAGGTGCCACGGCGATGCATCGGCCGGGGATTTCCATGATCTGCGCAAACGCACCTACGATTATCGGCTCTACCACGGTCTTTTGCGGGACATCTGGCCGGGCGCGATGAAGGCGAAGCGCGATGCGGCCAAGGAGCTCGTCGAGGATCTCGGCCACATCCATGACCTCGCCGTGCTCTGTGAACTGGTCGAAGCCGAGCCGCAGCTCTTCACCCGTAACGACGATCTGGCGCATCTTCTTGACGCGATCATCTTCCGCCAGCAGGAAGACCGGCGGCAAGCCCTCCTCAAAGCCGAAACCGTCTTCGCCGATGATCCCGACGAGGAATCGGAGCGTATCGAGCTTCTCTGGCTGACGGCTGCAAATTGAGCGATAGCAGGGCGATCCTGGAGACGGCCGGCCGCCTGCGCGGAAGGCAATTGCGCGACCGGTCAATTTTCTGTATTTCCCGCCCATGACCGACAGCCTGACACACACCGGCCCGTTCCTCGTAGCGGCGCTCTACCATTTCGTATCCGTGCCGCGCTTTGCCAGCTTGCAGGCCCCGCTGCAGGCGCTGTGCGAGGAAAACGGCGTCAAGGGAACGCTGCTTCTGGCGCATGAGGGCATCAACGGTACGATCGCGGGATCGGACGCCGGCATTCACGCGGTGCTCGCCTTCCTGCATGCCCAACCGGAATTTGCGAGCCTGGAGCACAAGGAAAGCCGCGCCTCGAAAATGCCCTTCCTGCGCATGAAGGTGAAGCTGAAGAAGGAAATCGTCACCATGGGCGTCGACGACATCGACCCCAACAAAGTGGTTGGCACCTATGTCGCGCCCAAGGACTGGAATGCGCTGATCTCCGATCCCGATACGATCGTCATCGACACCCGCAACGACTATGAGACGGCAATCGGTACCTTCCGCGGCGCGGTCGACCCCAAGACCAAGACGTTCCGCGAATTTCCGGATTGGGTGCGCCGGAATACCGGGCTGCACAACAAGCCGAAAGTCGCCATGTATTGCACCGGCGGCATACGCTGCGAGAAGGCCACGGCCTTCATGAAAGCCGAAGGTTTCGACGAGGTCTATCATCTGAAGGGCGGCATCCTGAAATATCTGGAGGAAGTGCCGCAGGAACAAAGCCTTTGGGAGGGCGCCTGCTTCGTGTTCGATGAGCGTGTATCCGTCGAACACGGCCTGAAGGAAGGTGAGCACCGGCTGTGCCACGCCTGCCGCAATCCGATCACATCAGAGGAAATTGCCTCGCCGCTTTATGAGGAAGGGGTTTCCTGCAGCCACTGTTATGACATGCGGACAGAGGAAGACCGGCTGCGCTACCGTCAGCGGCAGCATCAGATCGCGCTGGCGAAAAAACGCGGCCAACGGCATATCGGCAGCTGATGAGCTCGCGCCCCGGGAATCTCGCCGTCAGGCCGCGCCGAGGCGGCGCCGGGTTGGCTGCTCCGCAGTACGAAGCTCGTTGAGCATCTCGGTAATTCGTTCGGCCGCCAGAGGCTTTCCGAACAAATAGCCCTGCAGACAGTCGCAGCCGAACAGGCGCATGGCGACCGCCTGCCCCTCGGTCTCGATGCCTTCCGCCGTCACCGGTATGTCGAGCGAGCGGGCGAGCGCCACCGTCGCCTGCAGCATTTCGCGCTGGCGCTTGTCTTCGTTGACGCCCATGACCAGCGAGCGGTCGATCTTGATGCGATCGAAGCCGAACTGCCTGAGATAGCCGATCGAGGAGAAGCCGGAACCGAAGTCATCGAGCGCCACCTTGACCCCCAGCCCCTTCAGCCGTTCGATCGACTGGCGGGTACGCTGCGGGTTCTGAATCATATAACCTTCGGTGATCTCGAGGGTGATGCGGCTGGCCTCGATCTCCGTCTGCTTCAACACGTAGCGCACATAGTCGGTGAAGGCGGGATTGCGGAACTGGCCGGGCGAGACATTGACCGAGACGTTCAGTTCCGGCCACTGCTTGGCTGTCTCGCAGGCCTTGCGCAGCACGAACAGGCCGAGCGATTCAATGAGGCCGCTGGTCTCGGCGATCGGAATGAACACCTCGGGCGAAACCGGGCCGTGGCCCGGACGGTTCCAGCGCACCAGCGCCTCGACGCCGGTCAGCGCATGCGTGCCCGCATCGACCAACGGCTGATAGGCAAGCGTCAGGTCGCCGCTTTCGATGGCGATTCTGAGATCGAGCTCCAGTGCATTGCGCTGCTGCCGGTCCGCGTCCATCGACGGATCGTAGAGCGTCATGCGCGCACGGCCCGCCTCCTTCGCCTTATACATGGCAAGGTCGGAACGGCGCACCAGTTCCTCGCGATCGAGTGCGCCGGCAGGCGACATGGCGATGCCGATGCTGGCGCCGACGACGACGACACGGCGACCGATCTCCAGCGGCTCGACGAGAAAATCGAGGATCTGCTCGGCAAGCTGCAGGGCGGCGGCGTTCTCGCCATCGGAGAGAAAGGCGATCGCAAATTCATCTCCGCCGATGCGGGCGAGAACCGCGCCTTGCGGAATCAATACCTTGAGGCCCGCCGCGACCGCGCGGATCAACTGATCGCCTGTGCCATGTCCATAGCTGTCATTGACTTCCTTGAAACCGTCGAGGTCGAGATAGAGGAGCAGCACGTTGCGCTTGCTCTGGCGCGCTTCGAGGACATAACGATCGACGGCGAGCCCGAGGCCGTCGCGATTGGAAAGGCCGCTCAGCCTGTCGCGCAGCGCCTCTTCTCGTGCGCTGTTTTCCTCCGCCTTCAGGCGTCGGCCGGCCAACCAGCCGATGGCCAGCAGAACCACGAAGAAAAGCCCGACGAGACCGAGTGCCTGAATGACCATCGGCCGCACCTGCGCGTAGGCAATATTGCCGGGTGAGCGCGAATTCCAGACGAGCTTGCCGATCGTTGCCCCCGTCGGATCGTCGATCGAGACGAGATATTCGGCCGCGAAACTCGGCGGCGCCAGCCTCAGTCCGCCGATCACATAGGTCTGGCCGAGTCCAGCCACCCTGTCGTCATCGAGATGCCGGGCGAAAATGAGATAACGGTGCTGGCCGGCGGGTGCATCAAGCGCGCCGGATTTCTTCCGCACCAATGCCACGCCGACAGCGGCAATGCCGCGTTTGGTGGTGATGAAACCAACCGCCTGCGGAGTATCGGCCGGGCCGGCCGCCTTCACCGCGTCGAGCAATTTCCAGAGCGACGGCGAGAAGAAATCCGCGAGCGGCTCCTCCATCGGCTTGCCGTCGCGATAGGCGATGATCGAATTCTTCGCATCATCGATCACAATCGCCATGTCGAACAGCGAGCTGTTGACCGACATTTCGCCGTAGTTGCTGACCGTCCATGCCATGCCATCGGGCGCATAGACATTGGCGGCGGCGTCGTCCCAGGCGGCGTAATCGTCGAGAGTCGCACCGAGCTGATCCTCGAAGGTCTTCAACGCGCCGATCGTCGTTTCGCGCGAGCGCTCGTCATCAAGCACATTGGCGTTCTCAGCCACGCGTTCGATTGCCGTCAACACCATGATGGTGGCGACGGCGACGATGACGGCAAAGGAGAACAGCACGCCCGTGACGGTGATGTGACGGCCTATGCCCGATCCCCTGCCCTGCAATTTTTGGAGTATTTGCATTCCGGCTCCCTGACCAGCGGAGTTTGCCAGTCAAGGGTTCAGAAACGTTTAAGCAACCGCCTGTTGCAGCTTTCCGCTGGTCTATTTTTTGAGTTTGCTATGCTGAGCCGGCGTGTGATTGCCTTTCGGAAATTCAGCCGCCAGTTCGCGATACCATTTGCCGCTCTTCTTCACCGTGCGCCGCTGCGTCTCATAATCGACATGGACGAGACCGAAGCGCATGCGATAACCTTCCGCCCATTCGAAGTTGTCCATCAGGCTCCAGGCAAAATAGCCGCGCAGGGGGTAGCCATTCTTGATGAGGTCGGCCACGACATCGAGATGATCGCCGAGATAATCGAGGCGCATCCTATCATCGACCTCGCCATCGACAACACCGCTATTGTCGCAGGCGCCGTTCTCTGTGATGTAGCATTCCGGCAGGTCATAGCGGCGATAGAGGTTCTCGACCAGGAGCTTCAAGCCCGGCGCATAGATTTCCCAGCCGATATCGGTCTTGACGTCACTTGCCGGCGGAGCTTTCATCGTCCAGGGGAAATCGCCCTTTCGTTCGGCATCGTCGGTGACGCGCTCGGGCGTGTAGTAATTCAGGCCCCACCAGTCGAGTTTCTGGCTGATCAGCTTCAGGTCGCCATCCCCGATGACGGGCATGCGGTCACCGAGCGCCTCGACGAATTCCTTCGGATATTCGCCCTTGAAGACAGGATCAAAGAAGGCGCCGTTGTGGAACTGATGCGCCCGTTCGGCGGCTGCCAGATCGGCCGGGCTGTCGGAGCCCGGGATGACCGAGGCGGCGTTGAGCACGAGCCCGACCGGCACATTGGGAGCTTCCGAACGGATTGCCTCAACCCCGAGGCCATGGGCAAGGTTCATATGATGCATGGCGTGAAGGGCAGCCTGCATGTTGCGCTCACCGGGAGCATGGATGCCGTAGAGATGGCTCAGCCAGACGATGCACCAGGGCTCGTTGAAAGTCGCGACGGCGTCGAGGCGATCGCCGAGGCGGCTCATGACAGTCTTGGCGTAACGCTGGTAGGCATAAGCGGTCGAACGCGCCGTCCAGCCGCCGTCGCCGGCGAGCAGCAAGGGCAGGTCCCAGTGGTAGAGCGTCGCGAAGGTCTTGATCCCACGCGCCTTGCAGCCATCAACAAGCCGATCATAGAAATCGAGGCCCGCCTCGTTTACAGGGCCAGTGCCCTCCGGGATGATGCGTGGCCAGGCAATGGAAAAACGGTAGGCCTCGACTCCCATATCCTTGATGAGATCGAGGTCCTGCTCCAGGCGGTTATAGTGGTCGCAGGCAATGTCGCCGTTGTCGCGGTTATGGACGCGGCCGGGCATATTGCAGAAGGCATCCCAGATGGACGGCTTGCGGCCATCGGCCTTGCCGGCGCCTTCGATCTGGAAGGCGGCGGTGGCAACGCCGAAGGTGAAATCACCGGGAAAGCGGCTTGCAAGCGTCTTCGCGTCGATCATCTGTAAATCCCGTCTCTCAGCATCTGAATTGACCGTGGGGGTCGGATTTAGCCAAGCCGGCAAGCAAAGTACAGGCCCGGCAGGAGAAAAACTGCAACGTTACAGTATAGGCGGCCGAGCGGCGGCGGCGCAGGTCAGCCGCCTCGACCTGCAGCATTCTTTCGCCTCCAATTGCTCTCATAACGCGAATGTCAGCAGTCGTGATTTGCTGCAGGGGCCATGATCACTACACAGCGGAGATATTCGCAAGCATGAAAGGAATCCAATGCTGTCTTCGATCCATCTGCTGCAGCCGCATCTGCTGAGCCACTTTCCGGCAGCGGCAAGCGTGCCGCCGATGGGCTCGCTCTCCTGGATTGCCGGATTGATCGAACTCACTCTCGGCTTTCTCGTCCTGGTGGGATTCCAGACGCGCATCACAGCCTTCGTGCTCTCGGGCCTGATGGCTTTCGCCTATTTCATCGGCCATGCGGGAAAGAGCTTTTATCCCGCGCAGAACGGCGGCGTCGCCGCGATCCTGTTTTGCTTCGTGTTTCTCTATTTGGTGGCGGCAGGCGCCGGGCCGCTCAGCGTCGACGCGCTCATGCAGCGCAACCGCGATACGGCCTGACGCATGACGGACAAGCCGAGGCGGCCCAAAACTGCCTCGGCATTTCTCGCGACTCCGCGCTATCGAGGCGCGATCGCCAAAGCTCAGAGCTTGACCCAGGCGCCGTTTTTCTTGGACGAGGCAACACAGGCCTCGACGAAGGCCACGCCCTTCACGCCATCGTCGACTGTCGGGTAGACCACTGCCTTGTCCACGTCCTTGCCCTTCTTGCGGGCGTTGATCGCATGCGCAGCTTCCGTATAAATCGTCGCGAACGCCTCGAGGTAACCTTCCGGATGCCCCGACGGCACGCGCGAGACACGACCGGCTGCCGCTCCGGCGCCGGCGCCGCCGCGGGTGATCAGCCGCTTCGGTTCGCCGAACGGCGTGTACCAGAGGTAGTTCGGGTCCTTCTGGGTCCATTCCAGCCCGCCCTTGCTGCCGTAGACACGCACCATCAGGCCGTTCTCATGGCCCGGCGCCACCTGGCTGCACCAGAGCATGCCCTTGGCCGGCTTCTCCGAACCCTTTGCCTTGAAGCGCAGCATGACATGGGCATTATCATCCAGCCGGCGGCCGGGAACGAAACTGTCGAGATCGGCGGCCAGGCTGTCGAGTTCCAGCCCGGTGATGAAGGAGGCGAGATTATACGCATGCGTGCCGATATCGCCTGTGGACCCGCCGACGCCGGACTGGGCCGGATCAGTGCGCCAGGCAGCCTGTTTCTGGCCGGTCTGCTCGACCGCTTCCGTCAGCCAATCCTGCGGATATTCGGCCTGGACGACTCTTATATCCCCAAGTTCGCCGTTCGCGATCATCTCGTGCGCCTGACGAACCATCGGGTAACCGGTGTAATTATGCGTCAACACGAACAGCGCGCCGCTCTCGTCGGCCACCTTTTTCAGCTTCTTCGCATCCGCCAGGTTTGACGTCAGCGGCTTGTCGCAGATGACATGAATGCCGCGCTTCAGGAATTCCTTGGCCGCGTCGTAATGCACATGGTTCGGGGTAACGATCGCCACCGCCTCGATGCCGTTCTTCAGCTTCGCCTCCCGGATCGCCATCTCGCGATAGCTGGAATAGGTCCGCGACGGGTCTAGCCCGAGATCGCGTCCGGACTGAACCGCCTTCTCAGGTGTCGACGACAGCGCGCCTGCAATAAGATCGTACTGATCGTCGATGCGGGCCGCGATGCGGTGCACCGCACCGATGAACGCGCCCGCGCCGCCGCCCACCATGCCGAGCCGAATGCGCGGCTCGCGGGTCTGTTCGGATGATGCTTCGATTGCCATTTTGTCCTCCTGGAATTTGATCTTGGCGCGGATGCGCCCCTCATCCGACTGCCGCCACCTTCTCCCCGCTCGCGGGGAGAAGGCATATGCGGCGACGTCGATGCCAACTCCGTCGCCCGGCGTGGCAAGTTCCTCTCCCCGTCAAAACGGGGAGAGGGTTAGGGTGAGGGGCAGCCTCACGGCACACCTTTTATTTAAAGCCCGAGCATCCGCCGATTGGCCGCCTGATCGGTGCCGCTGCCGGCAAAATCGTCGAAAGCCTTTTCCGTGACGCGGATGATATGGGCGGCGACGAATTCGGCCCCCTCGCGGGCGCCGTCCTCCGGATGTTTCAGCGCGCATTCCCATTCGACCACGGCCCAGCCGTCGAAATTATTGGCCGTCATCTTCGAGAAGACCGCACCGAAATCGACCTGACCGTCACCGAGCGATCGGAAGCGGCCGGCGCGTTCCACCCAGCCCTGGTAACCACCGTAGACGCCCTGGCGCCCGGTCGGATTGAACTCAGCATCCTTGACGTGGAACATCTTGATGCGGTCCTTGTAGATGTCGATGTTCTCGAGATAGTCGAGGCATTGCAGGATGTAATGCGAGGGATCGTAGAGCATGTTGGCGCGCGAATGGTTCTTCACGCGCTCCAGGAACATCTCGAAGGTGATGCCGTCATGCAGGTCCTCGCCCGGATGGATCTCGTAGCAGACATCGATGCCGTTCTCATCGGCATGGTTGAGGATCGGCGTCCAGCGGCGGGCAAGCTCGTCGAAGGCCGTCTCCACCAGACCGGCGGGACGCTGCGGCCAGGGATAGATGAAGGGCCAGGCAAGCGCGCCGGAGAAGGTCGCATGCGCCTTGAGGCCGAGGTTTTTCGATGCCGTCAGCGCCATCTTGACCTGCTCGACCGCCCATTCCTGACGAGCTTTCGGATTGCCGCGCACCTCGGGCGCCGCAAAGCCGTCGAATGCTTCGTCATAGGCGGGGTGAACGGCAACCAGCTGGCCTTGCAGATGGGTCGAAAGCTCGGTGATTTCGATGCCGTTTTCACGGGCCTTGCCGGCGAACTCGTCGCAATAATCCTTGGAGGTTGCGGCCTTTTTCAGATCGATCAGCTGGCTCGCCCAGGTCGGAACCTGAACGCCCTTGTAGCCGATGTCGGCCGCCCATTTGGTGATCGCGTCCCAAGAATTGAAAGGCGCGGTATCGCCTGCAAACTGGCCAAGGAAAAGGCCGGGACCCTTGATCGTCTTCATGTCAGATTCCTCCCTGAATATCGACCGTAAACGTTTCTGAAGAACTTGTAGCACGCATTTCGGCGGGGGCAAGGTGCCTCCTCGCACTTGCGGCCGGATTTGGCGCGAGGCCAGATGCGGTATGGCTGCGACCTAATCATGATGGGCTGTGGCGGGCAAGAGGTACGTGCAGCATTTTCGCCGTCCGCCGCGTGAGGGCATAAAAATGCGCCCATCCTTGCGAATGGGCGCACCCTCTTGATCGGGTGATCAGAACGGAGAATCCGGGAAGTAGAAGTTCTTGGCATTCTCTTTGGTGACGAGCGTCGCGTCGAGGATGTAGTTGCCGTGAACCGGGACCTGGTCGTAGAGCGCCGCTGCTGTCAACTCCATTGCCGTACCGACCATCGCCGGCGGATAGAGAACGTCGACCGGGATCAGCTTGTCGCCATCCATGACCTTCTTGACCATGTCCTTGGAGCCGGCGCCGGCGACGACATACTGAATGTCGGTGCGCTTGGCCTGCTCGATCGCCTGAAGAACGCCGACGGCCATATCATCGTCCTGGCACCAGACGACGTCGATCTTCGGGTACTTCGTCAGATAGTCCTGCATCACCTTGAAGGCGTCGTCGCGGTTCCAGTTGCCATACTGGCGGTCGAGAACCTTGACCTTGGAGCCGGCAATACCCTTGTCGAAGCCGTCCTGGCGCTGCTGATCGATCGGGATCGGCAGACCGCGGATAACGACAACTTCGGCTTCCGGCGTCTTTTCGGCAATATATTTGCCGGCGACTTCGCCGAGCGCCGGGTTGTTGCCGGCAACGTAAAGATCGCGCACGGAATTGTCGTTATTCGACGGGGCGCGGTCGACAAGCGCGACGAACTTGCCCTTGTCCTTGACTTCCTTGATGGCGTTGACAAGCGGATCCGGATCCGACGGCAGGATGACGAGTGCATCGATGCCTTGCGTATCGAGGTCCTGCACGGCGTTTGCCTGCGTCGCGGCATCCGGCGAGGTCTTGACGATGACGTTCAGGCCCGGATGCTCGGCCATCAGCTTCTTGGCAATACGCTCGGCATGGAACACGACGCCGGATGTCCAGCCGTGATCGGCGGCCGGAATGGACACACCGATCGTGTAGTTCTTGTCCTGGGCGTAGGCTGCACCGGCAAAAGCCACCCCCGCAACCGCCAGACCCAACATGAGCTTGCGCATGCTATTTCCTCCCAAAAATATCAGGGACTTGTCCAATCCGAACCGGGTGCCCTGTCAAGCCCGGCCAATCCGAGAAGTTTTTTGCCTTAGGATTTGCGAACCAGCGACCGCTGCACCAGCATGGCGATGATGATGATTGCACCCTGGATCGCGCCGATGAGATATTCGCTGATGAAGTTCGAAAGCAGCATGATGTTGCCGACGAGCTCGAGAATGAAGGCGCCGCAGATGGTGCCCCAGACCCGGCCGGCGCCACCCTTGAGAGCCGTGCCGCCGACGACGACGGCGGTGATGGCCTGCAACTCCCACAGGATGCCGGTCGTTGCCGAGGTGGATCCGAGACGCGGCACATAGAGCAGCACGGCGATCGCCACACAGAGGCCCTGGATGACGAAGGCAATGGTGCGCACGCGGTTGACGGCAATGCCCGAATAGCGCGCGACGTCACTGTTCGAACCGACAGCCACGACGTGGCGGCCGTAACGGGTGCGGTAGAGGATGAAGGCTGCAATCGCGGTGACGACGAGGATCACCACGATCGGCACGGGAATACCGAGAATATTGCCGAAATATGCCGGACGGTAGAGCGTCTGGATTTCGCTCGAGCGCAAGGTGATCGCGCCCCCCTGCGACAGCCAGGTGGTCAAGCCGCGATAAATGCCCATTGTGCCGAGTGTGGCGATGAAAGGCTCGATCTTGCCGACGGTGGTGATGAGGCCGTTTGCGAGGCCGCAAAGAGCCCCCGCAATCACCGTAAACACCACCGCGGCCGTCAGCATCAGCACCGGATCGGCAATGACGCCCGAATTGATGAGCAGGATCATCAGGCTGGCGACGAAGGCGACCATCGAGCCAACGGAAAGGTCGAGATCTCCGGCCGAGATCACGAAGGTGGCGCCGACCGCGATAATGGCGATGAAAGCGCAGCGTGTCGCGACGTTGGCAAGATTGGTGATGCCGATGAAATTCGGGTTGACCAGTGCGCCGACAATCAGGAGCAAGGCCAAGGCGGCAAACGGTGCAACCGCGCGCAGATCAACGTCACGCCAGGACCTGCGCCGGATCGCCCTGGTCTCCTCGTTAATGCTCATGTCCAAAACCAACCTCCCGTCCCAGTTCGTCTGGGCATCCTATCTATTGTCCGCGTCGACGAAGTCTCGCTCCGGCCTCACGCAGCCACCTTCTTTTTGAGCCCGGCGGCGTAACGCATGATCTCCTGCTCGGAAATCTCGTCGCCCTCGAGCACGCCGACAATCCGTCCTTCGCGCATCACGGCCACTCTTGTGCAGAGACCGATAACTTCGGGCATTTCCGACGAAACGACGATGATTGACCGGCCGTCCCGGGCGAGCGCCGAGATGAAATGATAGATCTGCTGCTTGGTGCCGACATCGATGCCGCGCGTCGGCTCGTCGATGATGATGATGTCAGGATCCGTCTCCATGACTTTGGCGAGCAGCAGCTTCTGCTGGTTTCCGCCCGACATGCGACCGGCGACGATATTGGTGTCGCGAACTCTGATGTCGAAACGACGCTTGGCTTTCGCCAGTGCGGCCGCCTCGCTGCTCGGGCTGAGATAGCCGTGGCGCGAATGTCTTCCGAGCGATTGCAGCGTCAGATTGGTCGCCATGCCAGAGCGCAGCAATAGACCCTTCGACTTGCGATCCTTGGTCATATAGGCAAGACCGCAGCGATTGGCCGCGTGCACGTCGCCGGAGGGGACCGCTTGCCCCTTGATGACCACCTCGCCCTCGAGGCGGGGCCGCAGCCCGGCAATCGCCTCCATCAACTCGGTACGGCCGGAGCCGATCAGGCCGGAAAACCCGATGATCTCGCCCTTGCGTACTTCGAAGCTCGCATCCCTGACATAGCCGGTTGACACCGAGGCGATGCTCAAGACGATCTCCTCGTCGACATCCGGCTCGACTTTGGCGGGATAGAGGCTGGAAAGTTCGCGGCCGACCATCAGCTGTGCGATCGATTCCCCGTCGAGAATGGAGGTCGGCGACGTCTTGATCCACTGGCCGTCGCGCAGCACCGTCACCCGATCGGTCAGTTCCATCACCTCGTCGAGCTTGTGGGACACGAAGACGAAGCTCGTGCCCTGGTCGCGCAGCTTGCGGACCTGCTTGAACAGCATATTGGTCTCTTCCCGCGACAACACGGCGGTCGGCTCGTCCATGAACACGACGCGCGCATCGCGGCTGATCGCCTTGGCGATCTCGACCATTTGCTTGTCGGCGATGGAAAGCGTGCTGATCAAAGCATTCTCATCGACATGCGAACCGAGCACGTCGAGAACCTTGCGCGTCTCGGCGCGCATATATTTGCGGTCGAGCACGCCGAGACGCGTCACTTCGCGACCGAGGAAAAGGCTCTCCGTCACGGTCAGATGTTCGGCGAGGTTGAATTCCTGGTGAATGATGACGATGCCGAGCGCTTCCGCGGCACCATTCGGCGGCAGCACCACAGGCTTGCCGTCAAGCAGGATCTCGCCGGAACTCGGCTGTTCGAAACCTGAGAGCACCTTGACGAGCGTCGATTTGCCAGCGCCGTTTTCACCCATGAGCGCATGGATTTCGCCGGCGCGGAGATCGAAGTTGACGCTGAAGAGGACCTGCACGCCGCTGAAGGATTTGCATATGCGCCTGGCGGACAGCACCACGGGTGCGGTGTCGGCGATCTCCACGGTCATTATGCCCTCCCCCTAGAGCGCCGCACTCCGGCAACGCTCCGTTTTGAACTAGCGCACATTTTCCTTCTGAAAACCGCCTCAGGCCCTCAAACAGGCACGCGCACGCGGCTCCCGTCCGCTTCGAGCCTTATGTAAACCTTTACATAAGGCATGTAAAGGTTTACATCGTGGATTAACACAGATCAGTTGACGCTTGCCTTTGACCTCTCGGCAAGTCTGTGTAGTGTCGCGGCGAAGACAGCCCCAAGGCAGAGCGCAGTGTCGAATTCCACGCCCGCAACCATCGAAGACGTCGCCCGGATCGCCGAGGTCTCCATCGCGACGGTTTCCCGGGCAATCCACACGCCGGAGAAGGTCGCCAACTCGACGCGGCTCAAGGTCAACCAGGCGATCGCCATCACCGGTTATACGACCAATGCCATGGCGCGCAGCCTGAGGCTCGGCCGCTCCAACATGATCCTCGTGGTGGCGCCCGATATCGGCGATCCCAATTTTTCCAATATTCTCGTCGGACTGGAGAACGAGGCCCGCGCCCACGGCTACGGCGTCCTGATCGGCCACACCCAGAACGATGCCCAGCGCGGCCTGGAATATCTGAAATTCTTCAACTCGAACCAGGCGGCCGGGCTCATCCTCTTCACCGGCATCCTGCCCTTCGGTCATCAGACCATGACGGCGCGGCTGCCGCCGAGCGTCGGGGTTTTCGAACCGGTCTTCAACGGCGGCATTCCCTATGTCGGCGTCGACGATACCGAGGGCGCTCGGAAAGCGGTGGACCTGCTGCTGGCGGAAGGGCATCGCAAAATCGCCTTCATCGGCGATTCCCGCACCCGGCTCGCCTATGCCAGGCGCCGCATGGGGTACGACGCCGGTCTCGATGCTGCTGGCGTCCCGCCCGACTTGCGGATCGTGCTCGAGGGCGACGGCACGATCGAAAGCGGCCGGCACGCGGTCGAGCAGCTTTTCATGCGCGACACGCTTCCCACAGCCTTCATGTGCGTGAACGACCAGACGGCGATCGGCGTCATGGTCGGGCTCGGGGCGCGTGGGTACGACATTCCACGCGATTTCTCGGTGACCGGTTTCGACGACGTGCCGCAGGCCGTCTTCATCTCCCCGTCGCTGACAACGATCCGCCAGCCGCGAACGGCGATCGGCAAACAGGCGATGGCGCTGCTGTTGGAACTCTTGTCCGATGGCCGCCCGGCCGAGACGGAAATCTTGCTGCGGCCGGATTTGGTGGTTCGCAACTCCGTCTCCGCACCGTCGCGTCAATGGTTGAAACGCTGAAGACGCTATAATAGCCGGCTACAAAGAGCTGCGCCGGCGACCGCTGGCCGCCGGCGCGCTTTATCAAACGTAACGGTTGACGACGTTTTCGAGCAGTTCCTGCTTGCCGGATTTCGGCTGCGGGTTGACGTCGTGGCTCTCGACCCAGTTGGTGATCTCATCCAGCGAATACTCACCGCGGAAGAGCTTCTGCGCCTCGGCCGATTCCCAGCCGGCGTAACGATCGGCGAGCGGCTGCGACAGGGCCTTGTCCTCGATCATCTTGGCAGCCGCCTTCAGGCCGCGGGCACAGCAATCCATGCCGCCGATATGACCGATCAGGAGGTCTGCCGGGTCGAGTGACTGGCGGCGCAGCTTCGCATCGAAGTTGGTGCCGCCGGTCTTGAAGCCGCCGCCTGCCAGAACGTGGTAATAGGCAAGCGCCATTTCCGGAACATTGTTCGGGAACTGGTCGGTGTCCCAGCCGGACTGGTAGTCGTTGCGGTTCATGTCGATCGAGCCGAAGATGCCAAGCGCATTGGCAAGCGCCAGCTCGTGCTCGAAGGAATGGCCGGCAAGGATTGCATGGCCCTGCTCGATATTGACCTTCACCTCGTTTTCGAGACCGTGCTTCTTGAGGAAGCCGTAGACGGTCGCGACGTCGTAATCATACTGGTGCTTGGTCGGCTCCTGCGGCTTCGGCTCGATCAGGATCGTGCCCTTGAAGCCGATCTTGTGCTTGTATTCGACGACGAGGTTGAGGAAGCGGCCGAGCTGGTCGAGCTCGCGCTTGAGATCGGTGTTGAGCAGCGTCTCATAACCTTCGCGGCCGCCCCAGAGCACGTAGTTCTCGCCGCCGAGCTTCTGCGTGGCGTCGATGCAGGTCTTGACCGTTGCAGCGGCGAAGGCAAAGACGTCTGGATCGGGGTTGGTCGCCGCACCCGACATGTAGCGGCGGTTGGAGAACAGGTTCGCCGTACCCCAGAGCAGCTTGGCGCCGGTCGCCGCCTGCTTCTCGGCGAAATAATCGACGATCTCATTGAGGTTCCTGGTGTTCTCGGCAAAATTCTTGCCCTCCGGGCGCACATCGGCGTCATGGAAGCAATAGTAGGGTGCGCCCAGCAGCGAAAAGAATTCGAAAGCGACATCGGCTTTGAGTTTGGCCGCCTTCATCGTATCTTCGAACCAGGGACGCAGGAAGGTCTGGCCGCCGAAGGGGTCGCCACCCGGCCAGGTGAAGGTGTGCCAGTAGGCTACCGCAAAACGCAAATGGTCTTCCATCCGCTTGCCGAGAACGATCTCGTCCGGCTTGTAATAGCGGAAGGCCAGCGGATTGGTGCTGTCCGGGCCCTCATATTTGATCTTCTGGATATCGCCGAAAAATCCGGTGCTCATGTTGGGGTCTCCTTGGGTTCGTCGTTCAGTCTTATCGTTCGTGCCACCATCCCCCTCATCCGACCCTTCGGCCCACCTTCTCCCCGAGGGGAGAAGGGGAATGGGGCGCTCCAGCGAGTCTCTTCTCCCCTCGGGGAGAGGGTGCCGGCAGGTGGATGAGGGGGCCGCCGGCTCCAGTTCTCAACGCGCCAGCGACTTGATCGCCGGATAGAGCGCCCGATAGCGCTTGTAAGCGTCCTCGTAAGCGTCCTTCAGCGCCGCGACCGGTTCGATCGTGCCTGCTGTCATCGGCGGCGTGCAGACGGCGATCGGATCGGCACCCGTCGCCGCGATCAGACCGAGACGAGCAGCTCCGAAGGCCGCGCCGAAATCGCCGTCAGCCGGCAGGTCGACCGGAACGCCGAGCGCGGTGGCGATCGACGCCAGCCAATAGTGCGAGCGCGAACCGCCGCCGATTGCGGTCACGCGCGCGATGCCGGTGCCGGCCGAACGCAACGCTTCGAGGTTGTCGCGGATGGCGAAAGCCACACCTTCGAGCACGGCCTGGGTTAGCACCGCGCGGCTGCTCTCATGTCCGAGGCCGATGAAGGCGCCGCGGATGACAGCGTCATTGTGCGGCGTACGCTCGCCTGAGAGATAGGGTAGGAAGGTGACGCCGGAAGGCGCCTTCAGCGTCTCGCCGAGTTCGCCTGTGAGATCGGCGGCCGATTTGCCGGTCACACCGGAATGCCAGTTGAGCGCATCGGTGGCCGAGAGGATAACGCCCATCTGATGCCAGGTGTTGGGCAGCGCATGGCAGAAGGCATGCACGGCGCTTTCCGGCTTCGGCAGATAGGAGCCGTTGGCGGCAAAAAGCACGCCCGAAGTGCCGAGCGAGACGAAAGCCGCGCCATCGCTGACCGTGCCCATGCCGCAGGCCGAGGCTGCATTATCGCCCGCGCCGCCGGCAACGACGACCGAGCCTGATATGCCCCACTGGGCCGCGAGGTCGGACCGCAGTCTGCCGGCCTGATCGGTGCCTTCGACAAGCGCCGGCATCTGCTCCCTGGAAAGGCCGGTGGCGGCAAGCAGTTCGGACGACCAACCGCGCTTGCCGGTATCGAGCCAGGAGGTGCCCGCGGAATCCGACATTTCGGAAATATATTCGCCGGTCAGCCAGAGACGCAGATAATCCTTCGGCAGCAGCACCTTGGCAACCCTTGCGAAAGTCTCAGGCTCATGCTTCCTGACCCAGGCGAGCTTGGGCGCCGTAAAGCCGGGAAACACGATATTGCCGGTCAGCACCCGGAAACGCGGGTCGGCGTCGAGTGCGGCGGCTTCGACGTGGCTGCGTGTATCGTTCCAAAGAATGCAGGGCCGCAAGACCTTGTCGCTCGCATCGATCAGCGTGGCGCCGTGCATCTGGCCGGAAAGGCCGATGCCCTTGACTGCGGCGAACTCCTTTGGATGTTTTGCCTTGAGCCCGGCGACGGCCTCCTCGGTCGCGCGCACCCAGTGAGCCGGTTCCTGTTCCGACCAGCCGGAATGCGGGCGCGAGACGTCGAGCGCACCGTTGGCCGAACCGACGATTTTCTGGTCCCCGTCGATCAGCATCGCCTTGACGCCGGAGGTACCGAGATCGAGACCGAGATACATGTGGCATTCTCCCTTTGCCGTTACGGCAGATTGTCCTTCAGGAATATGTCGAGGCGGATGCGTTCCTGCGCTTCGATGACGGCGAGCCCGTCCGCCTTGGCCTTCAGCACCCGGATGGCGCTGCGCACCTCATGACCGGCATTCTGATTGAGAATCGCATCAACCGTGTTGTCGATGAGCGCCGCCCGCGTGTGGGCGGTCAGTTCGTGGGCAATGACTGTCAGCGTCCGATCGACGGCCTTCTCCTTCAGCGCCCGGATAAGGCCGCGATTGCCGGCGCCGAGACTATAGATACCGATAATGTCGGCCTTCCCGAGTGCCTCTGCGACGAGCATATGGGCGATCTCCGGATCGTCGCGGCCTTCCAGAACCGGAAGGATCGCAAGATCGGGAAACTCCTCTGTCATGACCGAGGTAAACCCTTCCAGCCGCTCGCGATGGTCGCGCACCAGCATGGAGCCGGCGAGCACGGCGATCTTGCCCTTTCGCGGCCCGAGGAACCGGCCGAGCAGACGGGCCGCCGTGCGGCCTGCCGCGATATTGTCGACGCCGGCGTAGTGATGGCGCAGCGATCCGGTAAGATCGGACACCAGCGTGACGATGGGAAAGCCCGCATGCACCAGCCTGTCGACGACGGCACGCACGTCGGGCGCATCGGTCGCAACCATTGCGATGCCGCAAGGCTTTCCGCGGGAAAGCCCTTCGAGCACGGCGACGAGAGCGGCCGAATCGAAGGCAGGCACCTCGATGGTGCGAATATCGGTGCGTTCGGCCGGCGAGCGGAGGATCGCCTGCCGGATTTCGGCATTGAGCCCGTGCATGAAGGAATTGTCGCTGGCCGGCAGGATGAAGACCAGCGGATAGGTGCGACCCTTGGCGAGATTGGCGGCGGCGACGTCCCTGACATAACCGAGTTCGCGGATTGCGCTCTCGACCTTCTCCCGCGTGACATGACGCACGCCAGGGCGCTGATTGAGAACCCGGTCGACAGTCGCGAGACTGACGCCCGCCGCAGCGGCGATATCGTGAACAGTTGGCCTCATCGTTCCTCCTGACGAGACCATTAGCGCCAAATTTGATGTACGTAAATCAAAAAAACCAGCGGGGCGATTTCCGCATTATTTCTCCGGCATCGCCGGCCCGCTAGCGTCGATTCGATCAGCGATCCCCCATCTGATGACACAGAGGCTGGGAAACCACAACAAAAAGGCCCTCCGGAGAGGGCCTTTTCGAGGGACGGGGCCGGAGGTCAGTGGCCGCCGCCACCTCCTCCGCCGCCTTGCGGCGCGGGTTTCTTGATCATGGCGACACCGAGGATCATCGCAACGAACAGCGCGGTCAGGATCAGGAATACATCGCTGAAGGAAAGGATGACCGCCTGCTTGGTGGCGAGGCCGACCATCTGCTTGATTGCGACTGACGTGCCGTCCATGCCGTAACTGTTGAAATTGGCGGCCATATTGTTCATCTGGTCGATCGCCGCCGAATTGCCCCAGTCGATATTCTCCCGCAGCCGCTCGTAATGCACATCCTGCCGGCTGGTGAGCACGGTATTTATGACCGCGAGGCCGACGGCGCCGCCAAGATTTCTGGTCAGGTTGAACAGGCCGGACGCGCCGCGAATGCGCGACGGCGGCATCGTGCCGAGCGCGATATTGTTGATCGGCACCATGCACATCATCAGCCCGAAGCCGCGCAGGATCTGCGGGATGAACAGCTCGTAGAAATCCCAATCCGCCGTCAGGTGGATCATGATGTATGTGCCGGCGGCGAAGCTGATGAATCCGATCACCATCATCAGGCGCAGGTCCATCTTGGTCGAAAGCCGCCCGGCAATCGGCGCGGTGAAGAACATCGCAAGCCCGGAGACGAACATCGTCTCGCCGATCATCAATGAATCATAGCCGCGGATACGCCCGAGATAGACGGGGTAGATATAGGTAAGGCCGTAGAGCCCGATGCCCATGACGAAGGAAAACACCGAGCCGAAGGAGAAATTCCTGTTCGCAAAGGCCTTGAGGTCGACGACGGGAAACTCCACCGTGAAGGCGCGATAGAAAAAGACGATGGCCGCGACGCCGGAGGCGACGGCAGCCAGCGCAATGGAATTGTCGTTGAACCAATCGTTCGAGTTGCCCTCTTCGAGCACATATTCCAGCGCGCCGAGAAAGACCCCCATCGAGATCAGCCCCCACCAGTCGAACTTTTTGAAGAGCGACAGTTCCGGCTTGTCGAAGTCGATGAAGTTCCAGGTAACCAGCGTGACGATGATGCCCGGAACGATATTGACGAGGAACAGCCAGTGCCAGGAGAAGGCGTGGCTGAGATAGCCGCCGACGGTCGGGCCGATGGTCGGCGCAAGCGTGGCAATCAGGCCGATGATCGGCGAGACGATGCTGCGCTTCGACGGCGGGAAGATGGTGAAGGCGGCCGCGAAGACCGATGGGATCATGCCGCCGCCGATGAAACCCTGGATGGCGCGGTAGACGATCATCTGGTCGATATTCGTCGCCGTCGCCGCAAGCGCACTCGCCATAGTAAAGCCGGCGGCCGAGATCGCGAAGAGGTAGCGCGTCGAGATGATGCGCGCCAGTGTTCCCGAAAGCGGGATCATGATCACTTCCGCGATCAGATAGGCGGTCTGCACCCAGCCGATTTCGTCGGAACCGGCCGACAGGCCGGCCTGGATTTCGGCGAGCGAAGCAGAGACGATCTGGATGTCGAGGATCGACATGAACATACCGAGCACCATCGCGAAGAAGGCGATGAGCTTTCTCGGATCCATGCGATCCGCGGCGTGGGCAGGCGCCGCCGGCATCGTTCCCGCTGTTGCTGTCGCGCTCCCGGCCATCGGACCACCTCCGCCTTTCCTTTTGCTGGAATTGCTCAGAAGGTTTACTTGTTCGGTGCCGTGCGGGTATCGACGTCGACGACGACGCTGAGGCCCGCGCGCAGACGCCCACTGTCGAGCGCATCCTGCGGCAGCGCGATGCGCACCGGCACACGCTGGATCACCTTGGTGAAGTTGCCCGTGGCGTTCTCCGGCGGCAGCAGCGAAAAGACCGAACCGGAAGCCGGCGAGATCGATTCGACAGTGCCGACGATCGGATGGTCGTCATAGGCATCGACATGGACGTTGACCTTCGAGCCAGGAACGAGATGCTGAATCTGCGTTTCCTTGAAATTGGCGTCGATATAAAGTTGGCGCACCGGAACGAGCGCCATCAGGCGCTGGCCGGGCGAGACCAGATCGCCTTCCTGGACGGAACGATTGCCGACGATGCCGTCGTAGGGCGCTTTGAGCACGGTGAAGGAGAGGTCGCGGGCGGCCTTGTCGCGCTGGATTTCCAGTGTGCGGACGGAACCTTCCGCCTCCCTGCGCTGAGCTTCGAGGATGGCGATATTGGCTTGCGCCGCCACGATATTGGCGTCGCCGCCCGCAAGATTGGCCTTGGCCTGATCGAGTGCGGTATTGGCATCATCGAGATCCGCGGTGGTGCCGACCGACTTTGCCTGCAGATCGCTCTGGCGCTTCTGCTTGATTTCCGCGCCACGAACCGTGGCTTCGAGGGCAGTCTTCTGAGCCTGGGCCTGCACGAGGCTCGCCTTGGCGCCTTCAATCTGCGCATCAATACGGCTTAGCGAAAGCTGCTCGGTCGCAATCTGGGCATTCGCCTGATCGAGGGCATTCTGGTAGTCGCCGTTATCAAGGGTGGCGAGAACGTCGCCTGCCTTGACTTCCTGGTTGGCGACAACATTCACCTTCGCGACATAGCCGGTCACCTTCGGTGAGATGGTCGCGATATCGCCTTCGATATAGGCGTCGTCGGTCGACACCATGAACCGGCCGTTCATCCACCATTCGTATCCATACCAGCCGCCGCCCACAAGCAGGGCAAGCACGACGATCGGCAGCACCGGGCTGCGGCGCTTCTTCGCCGCAGGAGGAGCAACCGGGGCTTGGGCCGGCGCCGATTGTGCAGGAGCAGCCGGCTTTTCCAGGGCTTCCGCCGTCGGAGCCTCGGCAACGACCGCGACCTTTGCCTCTTCGACCTCGGCGTTTTCGCTGACGATACGCGCGACGTTGCTCTTCTGGTTGCTCGACATGGCCACTTTACCGATCTTGGAGTAATAATCGAACTGAACGGTTCGGTTCAGTTGACATAAACCTGTTTTATCGTCATATCAAGATGTATAGAACCAATCGGTTCGATTTCTTTAAAGAAAGTACGAAACCGTGAACACGGTTAAGGAGATATGACGCTAAAGCCCGACCATGCCGCCGTCTTCAGCCCACCCGTTGGAGGAGGCCGATTTGCCGCTGGCGAAGATCCGGCAAAACGCCAGCAAATCCTCGCCGGCGCCAAGCGCGTCTTCATGAAGATGGGTTTCGACGCCGCCAGTATGAACGACGTGACGCGCGAAGCCGGAGTCTCCAAGGGCACGCTCTACGTCTATTTCACCAACAAGGAAGAACTGTTTTCGGCAATGATCGAGAACGAGCGCGCCGCTTTCATGGCGGCCGTGCGCACGGCGCTTGCCGAGCATGACGACCCCGAATCCGGCCTGTACGAATTCGGGATGAGCTTCGTCACCCACATGACCGATGAAAAGGTCATCAGCGCGATGCGCACCGTTCTCGGCGTTCGCGACCGCATGCCGGTGCTCTGTCAACGCTTCTTCAAAGGCCCGGTAAACCTGCGCACCATCATGCGCGACTTTTTGGAACAGCATATCGCCGAAGGCCGACTCGAGATCGACGACATCGATCTTGCCGCCGGCCAGTTTCTCGACCTTGCCAGCGGCAGCTTCTTCAAGCTCCGCCTGTTCGGCAGCATGGAAGAACCGCCGACTCGCGAGGAAATCGACCGCGTCATCCGCGGTGCGATCAAGGTCTTCATGGCAGCCTACGGCGTGCGCCGGCACGCGACTGCCTAACCCCGCATCCTTGACTGCCGCTCTCCTTCGGCCAAAACTCCGCAAGAACGATCAAACCCGGCTGCCGGCTTACCTCTAAGGAAGAAGCCGCAACCAGGGGAATGAAGATGAACGCCATCGCACGGGCGATCTGGTTCATAGAGAGCCATTTCGAAAGCGATATATCGCTGGAAGAGATATCGGACGCAGCCGGATTGTCGCGCTACCATCTGTCGCGCGTCTTCGGGCTCGTGACCGGCCACTCGATCAGCAGCTACATGAGAGGGCGGCGCCTCAGCCGCGCCGTGCCCGCATTGGTCAGCGGCTCATCCACCATTCTCGAGGTTGCGCTTTGCGCGGGCTACGGCTCACACGAAGCTTTCACCCGTGCCTTCCGCGACCAGTTCGGCATGACGCCGGATGCTGTGCGCAGACAGGGACACGCCCGCAACCTTGTTTTACTGGAGCCGATCCGAATGGACACCGACCACCTCAACGATCTCGAACCACCCCGTTTCGAAACTCTTCAACCAATGCTCTTTGCCGGTCTGCAGGAGATCTACCCTTATGGCGACAATGCCGCCATCCCCTCGCTTTGGCAGGAGTTCAATACCCATTTGGGGCATATTCCCGGCCAGAAAGGCAATGTCGCCTATGGCATCTGCCGGCATATGGGCGAGGAGGAGAAATTCCGCTACATGGCCGCAGCCGAAATTTCCGATGCCGGCGACCTGCCCGCGGATTTTACGACGCTCAAGCTTCCGGGACAGCGCTACGCCGTCTTCACCCATCGCGGCCATGTCTCCGGCATTTCCCTGACCATGCACCGGATTTTCGGCACATGGTGGCCAACGTCGGGCCTGGAACATGGCGAGACACCTGACATGTTCGAACGTTACGACGAGCGCTTCGATCCCTATACCGGCATGGGCGTCACCGAAATCTGGCTGCCGATTAGAGCATGATGCCGAAACGTGTAAGCGGTTTTCGGACGAAATCATGCCCTAACTCTTTAATTGGAAACAGGATTCAAATTTAAGGCCGACCCGGCCTTAAATCATCCGGTTCTAGGGAATAAAAGTCATATCAGTTTCGTATACCGGCTTGTGGCGCTTGTCTGGCAGGCAGGCGCCATTACATTGCGCGTCGTTTCATCATGTGACGCAAAGAGGGTATAGGCTGATGCAGGAAATCATGACGCTCATTCAGGACCCGGCCGCCTGGGTGGCGCTCATCACACTGGTGGTGATGGAAGTCGTTCTCGGGATCGACAACCTGATCTTCATTTCCATTCTCACCAACAAACTGCCACCCGAGCATCGCGAGAAAGCCCGCCGGATCGGCATCGGCCTTGCCCTCGTCATGCGTCTGGCGCTGCTCGGTACCGTCGCCTGGATCGTGCAACTGACCGAACCGCTGTTTACGGCCTTCGGGCACGGCTTCTCCTGGAAGGACCTGATCCTTATCGCCGGCGGCCTGTTCCTCGTCTGGAAGGCCACCAAGGAAATTCACCACACGGTCGACCCGGTGGATCATCAGGAGGATTTCATCGCGAAGTCCGTCACGACGGGCTTTGCGTCGGCCATCGGCCAGATCCTGCTGCTTGACCTGGTCTTCTCCGTCGACAGCATCATCACCGCCGTCGGCATGACGCCGCATCTGCCGATCATGGTGATCGCCGTTATCGCCGCCGTCACCGTCATGCTGGTCGCCGCGACCCCGCTCGCCAACTTCATCGAGAGAAATCCAACGATCGTCATGCTGGCGCTCGCCTTCCTACTGATGATCGGCACGACGCTGATCGCCGAAGGCATGGGCTTCCACGTGCCGAAGGGTTACGTCTACGCCGCCATGGCCTTCTCTGCGCTGGTCGAGGTGCTGAACATGTTCGCGCGCAACGCCCGCAAGCGGAAACGCGAAGGAGCGCATTGAGCTGATACGGGAGGGCGCGTCGCATTGGCGCACCCTCTCAACGCCGGCAAGCCGTTGCGGACGCGGTTTTTCTTGACGCGCCCGGTTGAATATGGCCTAAGGCCAGCCGAACGGACGATCGGCGAATGGTGCGGGCGAATGCCCTTTTTCGGCCGGTTTGCCGATGAAGATATCTGCATCCTTCCGGCCGAACCTCGCTTTCCCGTGAAAGCAGTCCGGCATTCATTGACGGGCACATACAATGACAAATTCCGGGACAGCTTCCGGCGTCCGCGTCCGCATCGCTCCCTCGCCGACCGGCGAGCCGCATGTCGGCACCGCTTATATCGCTCTCTTCAACTACCTCTTCGCCAAGAAGCACGGTGGCGAGTTCATCCTGCGCATCGAAGATACCGATGCGACACGCTCGACCCCGGAATTCGAGACGAAGGTGCTGGACGCGCTGAAATGGTGCGGGCTGGAATGGAAGGAGGGCCCCGATATCGGCGGCCCCTACGGTCCTTATCGCCAGTCCGACCGAAAGCCGATGTACCAGCCCTATGCACAGGAGCTGCTGGACAATGGCCATGCCTTCCGCTGTTTCTGCACGCCCGCGCGCCTCGAACAAATGCGCGAGGCGCAGCGCGCCGCCGGCAAGCCGCCGAAATATGATGGCCACTGCCTCAACCTGACGGCAGAAGAGGTGACGTCACGCATGGCGGCGGGCGAAGCCTCGGTCGTCCGCATGAAGATCCCGACCGAAGGTTCCTGCGACTTCACCGACGGCGTTTACGGCGACGTGTCCATTCCGTGGGATTCCGTCGACATGCAGGTCCTGATCAAGGCCGACGGCATGCCGACCTATCACATGGCCAATGTCATCGACGACCATCTGATGAAGATCACCCATGTGGCGCGTGGCGAGGAATGGCTGGCTTCGGTGCCGAAGCACATCCTGCTCTATCGCTATTTCGGCTGGGAGCAGCCGGTCTTCATGCATCTGTCGCTGATGCGCAATGCCGACAAGTCGAAGCTGTCGAAGCGCAAGAACCCGACCTCGATCTCCTATTATTCCGCGCTCGGTTATATCCCCGAAGCGCTGATGAACTTCCTCGGCCTGTTCTTCATGCAGATCGCCGAGGGCGAAGAGCTTCTGACGATGGAAGAACTGTCCGAAAAGTTCGATCCGGACAATCTCTCCAAAGCAGGCGCGATCTTCGATATCCAGAAGCTCGATTGGCTGAACGGCCGCTGGATCCGTGAAAAGCTCTCCGAAGAGGAATTCCGGGCGCGCGTCCTGACTTGGGCGATGGAAAACGACCGCCTGATGGCGGGTCTGCGCCTGTCGCAGACCCGCATTTCCAAGCTCGGCGAGCTACCCGATCTCGCCAGCTTCCTGCTGAAGTCCGATCTCGGCCTGCAGCCGTCCGACTTCGCCAAGATCAAATCACCGCCGGAAGAGATCCTGGAGATCCTCAACACTGTCCAGCCGGACCTCGAAAAGATCCTGGAATGGAATGTCGAAACGATCGAGGCGGAGCTGCGCGCCGTCGCTGATCGCTTGGGCAAGAAGCTGAAGGTCGTGGTGGCACCGCTCTTCGTCGCCGTCTCCGGCTCGTCGCGTTCGCTGCCGCTCTTCGATTCCATGGCGCTCCTCGGCCGCTCTGTCGTGCGCCAGCGCCTGAAGCTCGCGGCCCAGGCGGTCGCCGCCCTCGTCGGCTCGAAATGACAGTGGAAGCCCCCTCCCCCTTGTGGGGAGGGGTTGGGGAGAGGCTTTTCCCAGAAAACCCCTCCCCTCCGCTTCTCTCCGACCCTCCCCACAAGGGCGAGGGTTAGCGCAGAGCCAGACGCCGCGCTTCAAACGCTGATTTTTAGAATTCATGCCCATCGACGAGGCAAAAGACATGAGTGACAAGACCGAAAACACCCTCTCCTCCGACGCGACCGAGGTGCGCGCCCAGAAGCTGAAGCTGCTGCGCGAGCAGATCGGCGAGGTCTATCCGGCGCATTTCCACCGGACGCTGACCAATGCCGAGCTTGGCGCCAAGTATGAATCTCTGGAAGCCGACGTCGAGACGCAGGATGTTGTGACCGTCGCCGGCCGCGTCTATTCCTCGCGCAACTCCGGTATGTTCATGGATATCCATGACGCTTCCGGCAAGATCCAGATCTTCAGCCACAAGGACACGACGCCGGAAGAGGCCCGCGGCCTGCTGCCGATGATCGATATCGGCGACATCATCGGCGTCACCGGCATCGTGCGCCGCACCAAGCGCGGCGAGCTGACGATCAACGCCCAGAAGATCGAAATGCTGACGAAGTCGCTGCTGCCGATGCCCGAGAAGTGGCACGGTCTCTCCGACATCGAGCTGCGTTACCGCAAGCGCCATCTCGACATCATGACCAATGAGGATTCGAAGCTGCGCTTCCAGCAGCGCTCGAAGATCGTCTCCGGCATCCGCCGCTTCATGGAAAATGACGGCTTCATGGAAGTCGAGACGCCGATGCTGCAATCGATCTATGGCGGCGCCACCGCCGAGCCGTTCAAGACGCATCACAACACGCTGAAGCTCGACATGTATCTGCGCATCGCGCCGGAACTGTTCCTGAAGCGCACGCTGGTCTCGGGCCTGACCGACAAGGTCTTCGAGATCAACCGCAACTTCCGCAACGAGGGGGTCTCTACCCGGCACAATCCCGAATTCACCATGATGGAGTGTTACTGGGCCTATGCGGATTACGAGGATATGATGGACCTCGTCGAGCGGCTGTTCGAGACCCTGGCGCTCTCCATTCACGACACGACGGAATTCGACTTCGGCGACAAGCGGTTGTCCTTCAAGGGGCCGTTCAAGCGCGTGCCGATGCCTGCTGCCGTCAAGGAAGCCACTGGCATCGATTTCCTCGCCATCAAGACCGATGAGGAAGCGCGCACCGCCGCCAAGGCCGCCGGCTTCGCCGTCGAGAAGGATTGGACCTGGGGCGAGTGCCTTGCCTTCATCTTCGAAGAAAAGGTTGAATCCACCCTGATCCAGCCGTCGCACGTCACGCATTTCCCGAAGGACATCTCGCCCTTCGCCAAGGAAGTGCCGGGCGAACCGCGTTTGGTCGAGCGCTTCGAGACCTATTGCAACGCCTGGGAACTCGGCAACGCTTTCTCGGAACTCAACGATCCCGAGGAACAGCGGCGCCGCATGGTCGAGCAGTTGGAACAGGCGCATGCCCGCGGCGAAAAGGAAAAGCAGCTGGACGACGAATTCCTCGACGCGATCGACCAGGGCATGCCGCCGGCCGGTGGCCTCGGCATCGGCGTCGACCGCCTGATCATGCTTCTGACCAACGCTCCGTCGATCCGCGACGTCATTCTCTTCCCGGCCCGCCGCAACAAGGCCGACTGACAGACAGAACGTGAGAAAAACGAAGCGGAGTGCCGGCCGGCGCTCCGCTTTTTCATGCCGGTGATTCAGCGGGTCTCGGCGCCTTCCGCCGGAGGCTCTTCGGCCGGAGCCTCCGCTACCACATCGGCACTCGCGCCTTCTCTGGCTGGCGCAGGTTCATGAGCAGGCGCGGCTTCGCTTTCGGCCGCCGGCGCTGCGCCGTGCGCGCCGCCCGCAGCCTTCGTTTCCTTGGCCTTTTCGCCGTTCTTCGTCGAGCCCACAGCGACCGGGTCGACGCAATCCTCAGGATCCTTGAAGGCGCTGCTGATCGTGGCGATTTCGTCGAGAGGCAACTCTATCCGCTCGCCGAAGAACAGTCCGTTTTCGCTGGCCTTGCCGTCATAGTAGCGCGCCGTATAGGGCTTGTCGTCGAGGCCGGGAACGGCCTTGTCGGGATGCGGGATATAGACGACGTCGGCGCCGATCGCCCGGCCGCGAATGTCGGAGCGGAGGGTCGGACCGTTCTCGTCGAGCACCACCACCTGCACCAGATCCGGCTTCTGCGCGGCATAAACGGCCTGGGCGACCCGAAGCGCAGTCTTGACGCGTGTCATCCCGTCGGTCGGTTCGGTCTTGATGTACTTGCGCACCCAGACGTGATCCTGCTTCCGGATCGTCACCAGGTTGACGTCGCTGCATTCCAGCCCGTAGCCGCCACCGGCCACACCCATCAGTCTGTCCTTGCCGACATAGACGGCCGCACCGCCGGAAACGCCCGCCAGAAGCGCGACTCCGCCGATGATCATTGCCAATTTCCGGGAAGGCCGGAACATACGCAGTAAGGCCTTCACGCCAACTGCTCCGCCATCTCAAACTCCAACGCAGGACAGGTGCCGAGAATGCTAGGGAAATGACGTTTCCGAAAGTTTAAGTGAACAAGCCAAGCCCGCCCCATTTTGAAAAAGTCCAAAAAAGGTCCGCCTTTTTCAACCGCTTGCCACGGCGCATCCCGCCATGCTCTATACGCCCATGGCCTTCACGCTCCGCCAGATCCAATATTTCGTGGCCGTCGCCGAACAAGGTTCGGTGACACGCGCCGCACAGAACCTGTCGATCTCGCAATCCTCGGTGACGGAAGCGCTGAAAGAGCTGGAAACCGATCTTGGCGTCGAACTCTTCGAGCGCCACCCGCGCGGCCTGACGATCACCCACAACGGACATCAGTTTCTCCGTCACGCGACCAAGATTCTCGCCTCCGTCTCCGATGCGCGGACCAGCTTCTCCGGCCAGCAGAGCACCCTCTCCGGCACATTGAATATCGGCGTCACCTCGCTTGTTGCCGGCTACGTGCTCTCCGATCTGCTGGCGCGATACCGGCGCGCCTGCCCGGGCATCGAAGTCAGCGCCATCGAGGACAATGGCGGCTACCTCGAACATCTCCTGGTCGGCGGCGAACTCGACGTGGCGGTGATGGTGATATCCAATCTGCGTGACCGCATGGCGCTGCAGGCGGAAATTCTCGAAACCTCGCCCTATCGCCTCTGGCTGCCGATGGGCCATCCGCTGGTGTCTGCCGATATCATCTCGGTCGCCGATATCGCCCGCGAACCGCTGATCATGCTGACGGTCGACGAAATCGAGGAGAACACCGGTAAGCTGCTCTCCGCACTCGGCGCCCGCCCGCATGTCGCCTTCCGCACCCGTTCGGTGGAAGCGGTGCGCAGTCTGGTGGCCACGGGCGCCGGCGTGGCGCTGCTTCCCGATCTCGTCTACCGCCCGTGGTCGCTCGAGGGCGACCGCATCGAGAGCCGCGATGTCTCCGGCTCGCTGCCGGTCGTCCAGGTCGGCATGGTCTGGCGCAAGGGCTCCAGCCTTCCGCAGGCGGCGCGCGACTTCGTCGGTATTGCCGAAAGCATGCGCTCCGGCCGCATGCGCTGATATCGGAATTTCCGATATCGACTTTCTGATAAATGAATTTGCGAAAGCGGCTTTTTGGGATCACCTTCTTCTCAGGGAACGAACGCCACAAAAAGTGGCACCAAACCGGGAGACGGATGATGACGAATCTCTTGAAATCCTGCACGGCAGCACTCGCTTGCCTGGGCTTCGCGACGCAGGGGATTGCGGCCGAGCCATTGAAGGCGCTGGGCAAGGGCGAGGGTGCGGTCAGCATCGTCGCCTGGGCCGGCTATATCGAGCGCGGAGAAACCGACAAGAATTACGACTGGGTCACCGACTTCGAAAAAGAGACCAGCTGCAAGGTTTCCGTCAAGACCGCCGCCACGTCCGATGAAATGGTGTCGCTGATGAACGAGGGCGGCTTCGATCTCGTCACCGCATCGGGCGACGCGTCACTCCGCCTCATTGCCGGCAAGCGTGTCCAGCCGATCAATACCGATCTGATCCCGAGCTTCAAAAATGTCGACAAGCGCCTGCAGGACGGCCCATGGTACACGGTCGGCGGCGTGCATTACGGCGTGCCCTATCTCTGGGGACCGAATGTGCTGATGTACAATACCGATGCCTTCAAAGACAAGGCGCCGACCAGCTGGGGCGTCGTCTTCGAGGAGCAGACCCTGCCGGACGGCAAGTCGAACAAGGGCCGCGTCCAGGCCTACGACGGCGCGATCTATATCGCCGATGCGGCCATGTATCTGATGGCCCACAAGCCGGATCTCGGCATCAAGGACCCGTACGAACTGACCGAAGACCAATACAAGGCCGCCCTTGACCTGCTGCGCGGCCAGCGCAAACTCGTCTCGCGCTACTGGCACGACGCGATGATCCAGATCGACGATTTCAAGAACGAAGGCGTCGTCGCCTCCGGCTCCTGGCCCTTCCAAGTCAACCTGCTGCAGGCCGACAAGCAGAAGATCGCCTCCACCTTCCCGGATGAAGGCGTCACCGGCTGGGCCGACACGACAATGCTGCACGCCGACAGCGAACATCCGAACTGCGCCTACATGTGGATGGAACATTCCCTTCAGGCCAAGGTCCAGGGCGACGCCGCAGCCTGGTTCGGCGCCGTGCCCTCCGTTCCCGCTGCCTGCAAGGGCAATGAACTGATGGGCGATACCGGCTGCGCCACCAACGGCTTCGATCACTTTGACAAGATCAAGTTCTGGAAGACCCCGGTCGCCAAATGCGCAACGCAGAGCGAATGCGTGCCCTATCACCGCTGGGTGTCGGATTACATCGGCGTGATCGGCGGGCGGTGAGCCGATCCGATCGTATGCGTAAAATCCCCCCTAACTCTTCTCACAAAGGGAGGGGGTAAGCGTGGCACCGCCAAATCCTGCCGAAACGCCAAGGTATTTGCGAAGGGGTACGGCAGGTTAAACCCCGCCCAGTTGTGGGGAGGGGTCTGGGGCGGGTCTCATTGGCCAGGCCCTTTCTAAACATGCAAGACCCGGAGCCTTCCAATGACCCCAGCCGTCCGTTTCCAACAGGTATCGCGCCATTTCGGCCAGGTGCGCGCCGTCGACGGCGTCGATCTGGAGATCGCGCCGGGCGAGTTCTTCGCCATGCTCGGGCCGTCCGGTTCCGGCAAGACGACGTGCCTCAGATTGATAGCCGGTTTCGAACAGCCGACATCAGGCCACATCCAGATCTTCGGCGACACGGCCGACGGCGTTCCGCCCTATCGCCGCAACGTCAACACCGTATTCCAGGATTATGCACTCTTCCCGCATCTGAACATTCTCGACAACGTCGCTTATGGGCTGATGGTTAAGGGCGTCGGCAAAGCGGAGCGGATGAAGGCGGCGGGCGATGCCCTCGAACTCGTCAAACTGCCGGGTTATGGCGGCCGCCGCCCCGGCCAGCTCTCCGGCGGCCAGCGGCAGCGCGTGGCGCTCGCCCGCGCCCTCGTCAACAAGCCAAAAGTGCTGCTGCTCGACGAGCCGCTCGGTGCGCTGGACCTGAAGCTGCGTGAGCAGATGCAGGAGGAGTTGAAGAGCCTGCAGCGCGCCCTCGGCATCACCTTTGTCTTCGTCACCCATGATCAGGGCGAAGCGCTGTCGATGGCCGATCGCGTCGCGGTCTTCAACAATGGCAATATCGTCCAGCACGGCACGCCGCAGGATATCTATCGCTGCCCGAAGACCCGCTTCGTCGCCGACTTCGTCGGCTCGTCCAATGTGATCGCACCTGATTTGATGGCCGCGCTCGGCGGCGAGAAACGCTGGGCGAGCCTGCGCCCCGAAGCGATCCGGCTGACAAGCGACGGCATCGAGGCGAAGGTCGAGCATGCGAGCTTCCTCGGCGCCGCCACCCGTCTCAGCGTCGACCTCAGAGGCAGCCGGCTGCATGTCACGCTGCCGGCAGGCGCGCTCGTGCCGAATGTCGGCGCCGGCATCCGCCTCGCCTGGCAGCCCGCCGATATCCACTACATGGACGATGCTGCATGACGGCACTCATCATCTCCGACGGCAAGACATCGATCCTTCCGGGACGCAGCGGCGTCTTCGGCCAGCTGTCGGATACCTTCTGGCGGCACCCGAAGCTCTTACTCTTTCTGATGCTGACACCGCCCCTGCTCTGGCTCGGCATCATCTATATCGGCTCGCTGGTCGCCCTGCTTCTGCAGAGTTTCTTCTCGATCGACGATTTTTCCGGACTGGTGAACTACGAATTCACCCTTGCGACCTACGCCCAGCTTCTGAGCCCGACGAATTTCGACATCATCATCCGCACTGTCGTCATGGCCGCACTGGTGACTGTCGCTTCCGCGCTGATCGCCTTTCCGATCGCCTACTACGCGGCGCGTTACGCTCGGGGCAAGTGGAAGGCACTCTTCTATCTCGGCGTCATGCTGCCCCTCTGGTCGAGTTATCTCGTCAAGATCTACGCCTGGAAGCTGATCCTTGCCAAGGAAGGCATCCTCACCTGGATCTTCGAGAAGCTCCATCTCGCCTGGCTGCTCGACGGCATCCTGAACCTACCGGTCGTCGGCGGCAATTCGCTTTCGGTCAGCTATCTCGGCACCTTCATTGTCTTCGTCTATGTCTGGCTGCCCTATATGATCCTGCCGACGCAGGCAGCCCTCGAGCGTGTGCCCAGCAACCTGATCGAGGCTTCCGCGGATCTCGGCGCCACGCCGAGCCAGACTTTCCGCACCGTGCTGTTGCCCTTGGCGCTGCCGGGCATCGTCGCCGGGTCGATCTTCACCTTTTCGCTGACCTTGGGCGATTACATCATCCCGCAGATCATCGGCTCGTCCCGGCTGTTCATCGGCCAGGCCGTCTATGCCCAGCAGGGAACGGCCGGCAACGTGCCGCTGGCGGCCGCCTTTTCCGTCGTGCCGATCGTCATCATGGCGTTCTATCTGACGCTCGCCAAACGCATGGGGGCCTTCGATGCGCTCTGACCTCAAGACATCGCCGCTGCCTCTGAAGATCGCCGCCGCCGGCGGCCTGCTTTTCCTGCACCTGCCAATCCTCTTGATCTTCGTCTATGCCTTCACGACGGAAGAGAAGAGCTACCAGTGGCCGCCGCCCGGCCTGACGCTGCAATGGTTCGCCGTTGCCTGGAACCGGCCGGACGTCTGGTCGGCGCTCGGCCTTTCCGTGCAGGTCGCCATCATCGCCACCGCGATCGCGCTCATCCTCGGCACGCTCTGTGCGGCGGCCGTCAGCCAGACGAATTTCTTCGGCCGCGAGGCGATCTCACTGCTGGTCATCCTGCCGATCGCCCTTCCCGGCATCATCACCGGCATTGCGCTGCGCTCCGCCTTCAGTCTCTTCGACATCCCGTTCTCGGTCTGGACCATCGTGCTAGGCCACGCCACTTTCTGCGTGGTGGTCGTCTACAACAACGCCGTCGCCCGCTTCCGCCGCACCTCCGGCTCGCTGATCGAAGCCTCGATGGATCTTGGCGCCGACGGCTTCCAGACCTTCCGCCATGTCATCCTGCCCAATATCGGCACCGCACTTCTGGCCGGTGGCATGCTCGCTTTTGCCCTTTCCTTCGACGAGGTCATCGTCACCACCTTCACCGGCGGCCAGCAATCGACCCTGCCGATCTGGATGCTCGAAGAGCTCATCCGCCCGCGCCAGCGCCCCGTCACCAATGTGGTCGCCATGGTCGTGGTGCTCGTCACCTTCCTGCCGATCCTGGCAGCCTATTACCTCACCCGCGACGGCGACCAGATCGCCGGCGCCGGCAAATAACAGGGAGAACATCATGGATACGCAAATGCTGATCGGTTCCCGTTTCGAAAAAGGCACGGAGACGGAAGAGCACATCCTGAACCCGAAGACCGGCGAGACGGTGACCGACCTTCCCGAGGCCTCGCTGTCTCAGGTCGACGCCGCCGTCGATGCCGCCGAAAAAGCCTTCAAGAGCTGGTCACAGACGACACCTTCCGAACGCTCGAGTTACCTGCTGAAGATCGCCGACGCCATCGAGAAGGATGCCGCCGGTTTCGCCGCGCTGGAAGCGCTGAACTGCGGCAAGCCGATCAATTCAGTGCTGAACGATGAAATCCCGGCGATCGTCGATTGTTACCGCTTCTTCGCCGGCGCCGTGCGCAACCTGCACGGACCGGCCGCGGGCGAATACCTGCCCGGTCACACCTCGATGATCCGCCGTGATCCAATCGGCATCGTCGGCTCGATCGCGCCGTGGAACTATCCGTTGATGATGATGGCCTGGAAACTGGCGCCGGCAATCGCCGGCGGCAATACCGTCGTCTTCAAGCCTTCTGAGCAGACGCCGCTGACCGCGCTGAAGATGGCGAGGCTGCTTTCCGACATCCTTCCCGAAGGCGTCGTCAACGTCATCCTCGGCCGCGGCGAAAGCGTCGGCAATGCGCTGATCAACCATGCCAAGGTCAACATGGTCTCGATAACAGGCGATGTCGCCACCGGCAAGAAGGTGCTGCAGGCCGCCGCCAAGACCGTCAAGCGCACTCATCTGGAACTCGGCGGCAAGGCCCCGGTCATCGTCTTCGACGATGCCGATATCGATGCCGTCGTCGCTGGCATCCGCACATTCGGCTATTACAATGCCGGTCAGGACTGCACCGCGGCCTGCCGCATCTATGCCGACGCCAAGGTCTACGACAATTTCGTTGCCGATCTCTCTTCGGCCGTCGCCAGCATCCGCTTCAACCAGGCCGACGATACCGAAAACGAGATCGGTCCGCTGATCTCCAGGCGCCAACGTGACCGCGTCGAAAGCTTCGTCGCCCGCGCTTCCGAGCACAAGCACATGGAAATCACCACAGGCGGCAAGGGCTCCGGCGACAAGGGCTTCTTCTTCACCCCGACCGTCATATCAGGCGCCCTGCAGGACGACGAGATCGTCCGCCGTGAGGTCTTCGGCCCGGTCGTCTCGGTCACCCGCTTCTCTGAAGTAGATGACGCCATCGCCTGGGCGAACGACAGCGATTACGGCCTCGCCTCCTCGGTCTGGACCAGGGATATCGGCCGCGGCATGAAGACCGCCGCCCGCCTGCAATATGGCTGCACCTGGATCAACACCCATTTCATGCTGGTCAACGAGATGCCGCATGGCGGCCTCAAACAGTCGGGCTACGGCAAGGACATGTCGGTCTATGCGCTGGAGGATTATACCGCCGTGCGTCACGTGATGATCAATCATGGCTGACCGTGAAACCGGCAGGATATAGAACGCCGACAGCAGATAACGCCGTCCAATTTCGCGCGACGTGGAACAATTTCCCGGTTGCCGCGTCTTTTCAGACAAATGCAAAGGATGATGTGTCATGCTGAAATGGGCTCTGATATTCTTCGTTATTTCGATCATCGCCGGCTTCTTCGGCTTCTCCGGCGTTTCCGCCGCCACCGCGACCATCGCCCGCGTGCTCTTCGGTATCGCGCTGGTGATCTTCCTGATCTTCCTGGTTCTGGCGCTGATGGCCGGCCAGGCGGTCTTGTAAGCGAGCGCCGCACAAGCCGGAGCAATTCCGCGGCTCGGGAAAGCCGCGGAGCTTGTGGCCAATTGGCTACATCATTGCCCTCAGCCAGGGATGAAGGCTGCTACCCCGCTTTCTCAGCAGGCTGTCGATCGATATCGACCCCGCCCCCGAAGCCACCAGGACGAACATGCCGCCGGCAATCGCCAGATCCTTCTCGAAATGCAGGAGCTCGTTCTGGCTGTCAAAATTCGTGTGAAAGAGCAAGGCGGTCGCCAGACAGAAGAAGGCCAGCGCCAATGCGCCAAGCCGGCTGAGGAAACCCGCGGCAACGGAAAGGCCGGCGGCGAGCTGAAGTGCTATGACAGCAAATGCAACCGGCGCGGCAAGTCCCAGTTTTGCGAAAGTGTCGACGGTCGCGCTGATATCTGATGCGAGCACCGAACCTTCATGCAGGAAGATCAGCGACAGGAGCAGCCTGCCAAGGAGAAGAATGAAATCGGCCAGTTGAGACCAGCTTGAGGCGCTATCCATCACACCCTCCGATTTGCAGAGAACAGGCGGCTTGGCGGCCTGTTCTCGCGTTTATGTATTGGTCAGTTGCCACCTTTGGCAGCGATGGCATTTTGCAGGTCTTCGAGTTCTTCGCAGCCGCTTGGGCAAAGTTGCTTCAGCGATGATACCTGCTCCTCCGCCTTTGCCATCTCGCCCGTTTCGACATAGAGCTCGCCGAGATATTCACGCGCAGCCTTGTGATCGGGTTGAAGCTCAAGTGCTTTGGTGTAGTAGGTCAGCGACGTTCTGTAGTCGCCGGTCTTGCGCAGCCTATACCCCATGAGATTATAGACATCTGCCTGTTGGTTGTCTTCGGCAAGACCGCGAAGCTCCGCCAGGGCGCCGGCATAATCCTTGGCATCGATCTTGGCGCGCACCGACGTCAAATCGGGAGCTTCCGTCGATTCCATATTGTCGACAGCAAAAGCGGGAAGCGCCGTCACCGCGGAGAAACCGGCGGATATGGCGCAGAGCCAGATGAATCCGAGAATTAGATATTTCATCATGATGATCTCCATTCGGCCTTTCAGGCCTGGACTGTCGGCGTAAAGCCGTAGGCGCTTCCGTCCTTGACGAAGGTGCCCGAGCCGGGGAAGGGGAAATGCGAGCCGCAAATGGCGATATTGTCGGCAATGATGCGGTCGATGAGACGGCGGCGCGTGTCGATGGCCGCCGGCCCATCCTGATCATAACTGCCCTGCCAGTCGGGGTGCGGCGCAAGCAGCGCCGGCACGTACATGATATCTGCCGAGACAAGCAGTTGCTTGCTGCCGGAGGCGACAAGATAGGTCGAATGACCCGGTGTATGGCCTGGCGCTGCAAGAAGCCGAACTCCGGGCGCAACCTCGGCACCATCGTCCACCAGTTTCCAGTTCTTCCATTTCGGGAAGACCTCGGCGAGGCGTTTGCCTGCGGGTCTGCGGCCTTCCGCAAGTTTCTCGACCCGACCAGGTTCCGTCCACCAGTTATATTCGATGGCATTGACGATGAGTTCGGCGTTCGGAAAGACGGGATCGTTCGTTCCCTTTTCCATCAATCCCCAGACGTGATCCGGGTGGAAATGTGAGATCATGATCGTATCGATTCTCTTATAATCGATGCCGGCGGCTGCCATATTCGCCGGCAGATGTGTGGCATTTGCCTGCCACTGACCGACGCCCGAGCCGGCATCCATCATGATCAGCCGGTTGCCGAGTTTCAGGACGACCACCGTCAGCGGGATCGGCATAAATTCGGTCGTAAGCCCTGCCTTGGAAAGCGCTTCCTTGGTATCCTCGATCGAGGCATTCTTGATAAAGGTCGGGTCATGCGGTTTTTTCCAGATTCCGTCGTAGACCGCCGTGACCTCGACATCGCCGACTTGATATTTGTAGAAGCCGACGGTCGGCTCCAGCGTTGTTGCGGCGAGCGCCGACCGGACGAATTCGAGCTTCGACGACAGCCCGACTGCAGCTGCCGCGGCAGCCGATCCAAGGACGGCGCGACGTGACATGGTAAACATGGATATGCCTCCTCTTGTCGATGAGATTTCAGCTGGCGAGGACCGCAATTGTTCGGATGCCCTCGCTGACGAACTAGATCGCCAGCCGGACTCACTTATTCCCGATCTCGAGCGTCATTTGTTCAAGCGCTTGAAAAGACATCGTCATTTCTATCGTCCGCGGCCGGCTATCCGGCCGCGTGCAAATAAATTGGCTTCGGTTGGAATAAAACTGCGTGCCGGTCAGTCTAGACGGCAAGGGACCGCACTCCATGCCTGCGGATCTCGCTCTTAAATTCGGCTACTATTGAGGCAGGGAGGATGATGACAAACGCTCAGATCACCTATCCCATCGGATCAAACGAGTGGTTGCCGCTGGCGTGGCGACATTGGAAGGACCGTCTTCGACCATCGCCGCTGGCCGTGCTTCTCGACAGCGCAGCGCGGTTGTTCCACCCCATGGTCTCGGAAAAGGCGAGCGGCGAGCGGGTTGCTTCGGCGGCCGATGCGACCGCGCAGCATGAACTCATGCAGCGCTTTCAGAACATTGTCGTTCCGCACCTTGACGCTGCCTATAATTTTGCCCGGTTCCTCAGCCGCGACGCGGATGCGGCACAAGATATCGTCCAAGATGCATTCCTGCGTGCTTTCCGCAACTTCGATAGCTATCGCGGTGGCGATCCGCGCGCCTGGCTCTTTGCCATCGTGAGGAACTGCTGCCATGCCTGGCGCCAGCAGGATCGCCGCAAGGCGCGGTTCGAGCGGCATCTGAGTGATGGCGACGACGACGAAACAGGTGAGAACGAGATCGCCTCGGAGGAGGATTCGCCGGAGGCGGCGACGATCCGGCGAAGCGAACAGCAGCGCGTACGCGCTGTTATTAGCCGGCTCCCCGAGGCAATGCGGGAAATCCTCGTCTTGCGGGAGCTTGAGGATCTCTCCTACCGGCAGATCGCCGAAATCATCGACGCGCCGATTGGCACCGTCATGTCGAGGCTTGCCAGGGCGCGGCGTGAGTTTGGTGAAGCCTGGCACACATGCGACAAAGGCGAGACTGCAGGATGAGCGACGCGCACCAAAAAGGCTGCCCGGAATGGCGTGTCATGCTGCATGGCTTTGTCGATGGCGAACTCGATTCGGTCCACGCGGCACAATTCGAGGATCATCTTGCTACCTGTACGGATTGCAGGGCGGAGATGGAAAGAGTTCAGGCCGTGAGAGAGATCATCGACCAAGATGGCGTCAAATGGCGACCGTCCGAAGCGCTGCGTTCACATGTCCTGTCGATGCTGTCGTTTGAACAGGCGACGACATCCGGCCTGCCGTTGCCACGCCAGGTGCCCGGCTGGCGCCGCGCCCTGGTTTTCATCCGGCAATGGAGCTTCGTCCCTTCACTCGCAGCGTTGGCTGCCGGCGCCTTCCTGTTCGTCAACGCACCGTCTCAGACCGCGCTTCTGCAGGAACAGATCCTTTCAAGCCATATCAGGTCGATGATGGCCGACCATCTGACCGACGTGCTGACCTCGGATCAGCATACGGTAAAACCGTGGTTCAACGGTAAGCTCGATTTTTCGCCGCCGGTCAGCGACCTCTCCAAGGACGGCTTTCCCCTGATCGGCGGGCGTGTCGACTATCTCGGTGGGCGCGCCGTTGCGGCCCTCGTCTACCGGCGCCACGGCCATGTCATCAACCTGTTCGTTTGGCCCGCAGGATCGGCCGCAGAGACGACAGCCGTGCATGACGGCTACAATATGGAGCAATGGTCGGATGGCGGGCTCATTTTCTCAGCGATTTCGGATGTCGCCGCCGGCGACCTGGCCGAGTTCGAGGCGCTCTTCAGGAAGGCGGCAAGGGGTTAAAGCAGGCTTGCCCCGACATTGATCGCCAGCGCCAGGATCGTCGTGTTGAAAAGGAACGACAGCACGGCATGCAGCAGCGTCAGCTTGCGCATGCTGGTCGAACTGACCGCAACATCCGCGGTCTGCGCGGCAACGCCGATGGTGAAGGAGAAATAGAGGAAGTCCCAGTAGCCGGGCTCTTCGATTCCGTCGGGAAATTTGAGGCCGCTCTCTTCGTCCGTCCCGCCATAAAAGTAATGGGCATAGTGGATGGTGAAAAGCGTATGCAGAAAAATCCAGGAGATCAGGATCGTCAGCACCGCGGCACCCGCCCGCGTTAGCGCGACGTCAGGTGGTGCCTCCTTGATCGAATGAAGCTCGGTGCCGATGCCGGCGATGCTCGCAAGCGCAGCACCGATCGAAAGGGCCAGCAAAACGGTATCGGAAAAATCGAGATCGGCGGAGCGTTTCCGGATCGTTTCGACCGTCGCCCGCAGCATCTTGCGCCAGCTGAGCGCGACAAAAACAATGGCGCTGACATTCCAGCCGAACAGGATATTGCCGGCGCTGACCTCCCGCGAGGTCAGAAACAGGAAGACCACCAGTCCGGCAACAGCGGCGATGATGAAGCTTGCGTGCTTGCGGGCAAGTGCGAGTGCCACAAGCGAACTTGCCGGTTCCTCATCCGCCATATCGGTCTCCGACAGCATATGTCATTGATAAGAGCATGAAAAAAGCGCGGTTGCCAGCCGGCATCCGCGCCTTCGATTGTTGGCGTGCTCTATCAGGCGGCGGCGAGCTGCAGTTCCTTCTGCACCATGGTGCGCAGCGTCGACAGGTCCTTGGCGAAAGCGCGGATGCCTTCCGCGAGCTTTTCCGTCGCCATCGCATCTTCGTTCATCATCCAGCGGAAGGTCTTTTCGTCGACCGAGACCTTTGCATCGGGCTTGCGGCTTTCCGGCGAGAGCTTGCGCTCCAGTTTGCCGTTATCCTTGGAAAGTTCGTCGAGCAGCGCCGGGCTGATGGTCAGCCGGTCGCAGCCGGCAAGGGCTTCAATTTCGCCGGCGTTGCGGAAGGAGGCGCCCATGACGATCGTCTTGATATCGTTCGCCTTGTAGTAATTGTAGATCTCGCGGACGGAGATGACGCCCGGATCTTCCTCGGCGGTGTAGTCCTTGCCGGTCGACTTCTTGTACCAGTCGAGGATGCGGCCGACGAAGGGCGAGATCAGGAACACCTTGGCGTCGGCGCAAGCAATCGCCTGGGCCTTGCTGAACAGAAGCGTCAGATTGCAGTCGATACCTTCCTTCTGCAGCACTTCCGCGGCGCGAATGCCTTCCCAGGTGGAAGCGAGCTTGATGAGGATGCGATCCCGATCGATGCCGCGATCCTTGTAGGCGGCGATGATCGAACGTGCCTTGGCAAGCGAAGCCTCGGTATCGAAGGAGAGATCGGCGTCGACCTCGGTCGAGACGCGGCCTGGGACGAGCTTCACCAGCGCGGCGCCGACGGAGATGGCGAGGCGATCGGCGACGGCCGAGGAAACGGATTCCGGATTGCCGCCCTGCTTCTTGCCCCAGGCGACGGCTTCCTTGATGGCGTCGGCAAACATCGGCGTGCCGAGCGCCTTCAGCACGATGCTCGGGTTCGTCGTGCAATCGACCGGCTTCAGGCGCGCGACGGCTTCGATGTCACCGGTATCGGCGACGACGGTGGTGATCTCGCGAAGTTGGTCAAGCTTGGATGTCATGATCAATAATCCTTGTTTGAACTCGGGCTGCAGGGTCGGCGCGTTCCGCCCGGCAAGGGTGATCTTGGGACAGACGGCCTGCATTCAGCGGCGAACAACGGGCGCATCCGTCACGGATAATTCATAAACGTGAAGCACACTGGCCATGTTCCTGATGCAGTCAAACGGATTCTCGAACGCAAGCAGGGCGGCCTGCGGCTCGGAGTCCGGTCGTGACTTTCGGCATGCCCGCACTATGTCCTCCTCGGACGGGACAGGGACGACTTCGTGTCGCGAGGACTATCGCCGTTCGCGCAAGGAAAAGTCAAGGACATTTGTGCATTCCGATTGACATAAGTGTCACACCCGTCATTATCCCGGCGACAAACGCACAGGCGCAGCCTTTCGTCCCACCAGGGATTTAGGCGAAAATCCTGCGGGAGGAGACGTGGTCAAGCTCAAACGCGGCACCCATACCGCCTATTCCGAGGCATCCTCGCTGCGGCTGAGGGCCGCATGGCTCTATTACAATGAAGGCCTGACCCAGAAAGACGTCGCCGAACAGCTCGGCATCAGCCGGACAACGGTGATCCGCCTGCTCGACGAGTCGATGAAACGCAGCGAGGTCCAGATCTGGATCAATGATTCGATCGGCGATTGCGTCGAGCGTTCGGTCAAGCTGGAGCGTGCCTATGGCCTCGACGAGGCGATCGTCGTGCCTGCGCCGGTTCATTGCGACGTCGATTCGCTGGCAAAAAACGTCGGTCTGGCGCTTGGCCAGTTCCTCTCCGAAGCCATTCCTGACGACTATACGATCGGTGTCGGCTGGGGCCGCACCATGACCGCCTCGCTGGCAAGCTTCCGGCCGCCACGCCGCGCCAATTGTAAGGTCGTCTCGCTGCTCGGCGGTATCGTTGCCGTGCACCAGACGAATCCGATCGATTACACCTGGCGGCTGGCAAATCAGCTCGGCGCCGAATGCTACATGTTCCTGGCGCCGCTTCTCGTCGATTCGATCGAAACCAAACGCAATCTGATCGACAAATGCGGGTTGGACACGATCTACCGTCTAGCCGAAAATCTCGATCTCGCGATCGTCAGCTGCGGTGATATCGGGCCGCACTCGACCTCGCTATCGGAAGGCTGGATATCGAAGGCCGAGCTGCAGGAACTGATCAATGCCGGCTGCGTCTGCGACACCATGTTCAACTTCCTCGACAAGGACGGCAATTCGGTCGACCACTCGATCAACCAGCGCGTGATGTCCGTCGACCTCGATATGTTGAAAGAGGCCAAGCACATCGTGCTTTCCTCCGGCGGCGCCCACCGGGCCACCGCCATCCGCGCCACGATCAAGCGCATCGGCTGCAACACCCTGATCACCGATGAAGGTGCCGCGCAGGCGTTGCTTGATCTGGCCGAACAGGCCTGAAGCGCGCCGTGATCTTTCAGATTGGCTTGCCGTGCCCCATGCCGTGCTTTTTGCACGGCATGCTTTACGCATGCGCCGATTCCCAGCCGAGCATCGCCCGTTTGCGGGTGAGGCCCCAGTGGTAGCCCGTCAGCGCACCGTTCTTGCCGAGCGCCCGGTGGCAAGGCACCACGAAGGAGATCGGATTTGCCCCGACCGCAGCGCCCACGGCGCGCTGCGCCGTCGGCCGGCCGATATCGTTGGCGATGTCGGAATAGGTGACCGCCTTGCCGAACGGTATCTTCATGAGGCTCTGCCAGACACGCACCTGGAAGTCCGTGCCGATCAGCACGACGCGGAGCGGCTGCTCGGACGACCATTTTCCGGGTTGGAAGATGCGGGCGGCATAGGGCATCGTCGCCTGCAGGTCTTCGATGTATTCGGCATTCGGCCATCGACAGGTCATGTCCTCGAGGCAAGCCCTTTCACCGCCGGAATCGCTGAAGGCAAGGCCGGCAAGACCGCGATCGGTCACCATGATCAGCGCCACGCCGAAGGGGCAGATGTGAAAACCGTAGCGGATGGTGAGGCCGCCGCCTTTTGCCTTCCATTCGCCGGGTGACATCGCCTCATGGGTCACGAAAAGGTCGTGCAGGCGGCTCGGCCCGGAGAGGCCGACTTCGATCGACGTCTCGAGCAACGGCATGTCTTCCTTGCGCAGCAGCCGCTTGGCGTGGTCGAGCGTCACCGCCTGCAGAAAACCTTTCGGCGAGAGGCCAGCCCAGCGGGTGAAGGTCTTCTGCAGCTGCGTCGGCGACTGGTTGAGCCTAGCGGCGATCGCCTCCAGCGACGGCTGGTCGCGATAATCCTCGGTGATAAGTTCGATGACCCGACGGACGATATCGTAATCAGGGCCGTCAGGCGTGATGTCGGTCTGCAGGTTCGCGATCATATCCATGGTCTTTCTCCTTGTAACAAGGAGATAATCAATAGGCGGAGCGTAAACCACCCGATTCTTGCGCGCTCGCCTGATACGCTCAGATACGCTGCTTGACGGTGGCGAGCGCGCCCTTGAAGGCCTTGGCGAAACTTTCGCGGTCGTCAGGATTGAGGAAGGAGCCGATATCCGTGCGCCGGCCCTCGCCGAAAATATGCATGGAGAGGATGCCGATCTCCTGGTGCCTTCGGACGAGGAACCGCGCCCAGAACGGGTTGAAATGATGCTCCACCATCCGCCCCGATGGGGCAAACTTGCGCACCGATACGTCCGTGCGCGACACGGTGACCTGTTCGCGCACCCGTCCGGAGCGGTAATTCAGCCAGAAGGCGCCGTAAAGAAGCGCGAAATCCAATCCGAAGAAGAAGCCGATCGGCCAGGCGCCGGTGGCGATGAAGAACATCCCATAGAGGAAGCAGACGGCGCCGGACAGAATGAGCAGCATCTTGAAGCCCCGGCGGCCGAGCGACCGGTGGGGGAAGAGCTCGGCGGCGAAAACAGGCTGCTCGTTGGAGCTGTTGGCGTTGCTTTCCGTCATGACCGCTGAGTATAGAGTTTCTATGGCGAATCCGAAACTCAAATCCCTGCCGCAAGGCACGAATGTGATCACCCGCCGCAAACCGGCGGCGGCGGTCAAGACCGCCTATTCGCCGGCTGAACGCGAGGAAATCTTCCGTCGCTTTTCGGTGCAGCGGCCCGAGCCGCGGGGCGAGCTGGAGCACACCAACCCCTTCACCCTTGTCGTGGCGGTGGCTCTCTCCGCCCAGGCCACCGATGCCGGTGTCAACAAGGCGACGCGGGCGCTCTTCAAGGCGGCCGATACGCCGCAGAAAATGCTCGATCTCGGCGAGGACAAGCTTCGCGATTACATCAAGACGATCGGCCTTTACCGCAACAAGGCGAAAAACGTCATCGCGCTCTCGCAAATGCTGGTCGACGACTTCGCCGGCAAGGTGCCGGAAACGCGCGAGGAACTGGTTCGCCTGCCCGGCGTCGGCCGCAAGACTGCCAATGTCGTGCTGTCCATGGCCTTTGGCCAGGCCACCATGGCCGTCGACACCCACATCTTCCGGATCGCCAATCGCATCAGGCTTGCTCCCGGCAAGACGCCTGATGAGGTCGAAGCGCGCCTGATGAAAGTGGTACCGAAACACTACCTCTACCATGCTCATCACTGGCTGATCCTGCACGGGCGCTACACCTGCAAGGCACGCCGCCCCGAATGCGAGCGCTGCGTCATCGCCGATATTTGCAAATCGCCGGAGAAAAGCTCGGACGTGCCGGCCCCTCTCGTCGAACTGCCGCCGCAAGCGATCGGCGAGGCTGTCGAGTAGAACAGTGATCGCCTGCTCATCACTCCGCCGTTCGGCGTCCGCCACGATGATCGACCTCATCACGCCAATCCCACCGCGCGCCAAGTTCGCGCTAATGTACGAGACTTCAGCCTTAGCTGGCTGAGCCTCAGGCGCGGAAACCGGCGTCCTTTGCGGAAATCAGCTTGTGCAGATGCACCATCATGCCCGCCGCAAAGAGGGGCGTGAGCAGGTTGACCACGGGGATCGCCAGAAAGAGGGCGATCACCAGCCCGCCGAGAAAGACCGTCGGCGCATGTTTGGTGCGGAAGAGCCGTGCCTCATGAGGCGGACGGAAGCGCATGGCGGCGAATTCGAAGAATTCTCGTCCGAGCAGGTAGCCGTTCACCAGAAAGAAAGCGACCAGATTGACGCCGGGAATGAACAGCAGCAACAAGGCCACGATATTGCCAAGGATCACCACTCCGAGGAATTTGATCGAGCTCGCCATCGCCGGGCCGAGCGGCATGGCGGCGCCCGGCGCGTCGGCGGGATAGTCACGTTTTTCGATAACGTCGGCGACATCGTCGAGGAAAAGGCCTGCGATCAGCGCCGTGACCGGAGAAAGCAGCAGCGCCAGCACGAGCGCAAGGCCGATCCCGGCCAGGATTGCGAAGATCAGAGCAAACCATCCGGCCCAATCCGGCATATCGGGAAAGAAGCTGGTGAGCCAGGGAAAGAGAAAGGCCATGAAGGCCCCGCGTAGCGCGAACCAGAGGCCGACGAGCACGAGAAGCGTCAGGCCGAGCACTTTCCAGAAGACCGAGCGTGTCTCCGGCGCGAACAGATTGGCGAGCGAAAGGCGTGCGGCATCAAGAATCATTTCTTCAGCGTCTCCGGTTACGCAGAAGATGTAGGAAAGGCGAATGCTACCGACAAGAGAGAATAAAATTGCATGCTGTAATAGAAACTTGTCGCAATATTAGAACGAATATAATATTATCAGACGCAGAAATACGAGCCTGAGAAGCAGCTTCCGAAAATAGTTGCAAAGACAAAGGGGCGCGTTAGCGCATCCACGGAACGCCTCTGAGGAAATACGGGGAGGCTGATGTGGAAGACTTTGTGCACAAACTCAGGCAATACGTAAAAAGCGGCACACCGGCCGAGCGTCGCATTGCGAAATATTTCTCCGAGCACCTGAACGACCTGCCGTTTGAGACGGCAGCATCTGTCGCCGACAGGCTGGATCTCTCGCCGATGACCGTCGGGCGCTTCCTGCGCGCGCTCGGCTACCAGGGTTTGGACAGCGTCAAGGTGGAAATTCGCGAGACCGTGACCACATCGCCGGCGCAGCTGCAGAGCGCCATGAGCGAACTGCACGCGGACGCCGCGGAGGGCAAGCCGCTTGCCGTGCTGGTTGCCGAGCAGATCCAGGCCCTACATCACATCTATCATCTGACGGCGCAGCCGCTTTGGGCCGAAGCCGTCCGCCTGATCAGCACGGCCCGCGAAGTATCGATCGCCACGCATGCGCGGCTCGCAAGCCTTGCCAATCATTTCTGCCAGCGGCTGACGCAAGCCCGTGATGGTGTTCGCACGCTCGATGCCACCGACAACCGTTTTGCCGAACTCTTCGCCAGGCAGGCCGTCGACGACGCTTTGCTCGTCATCATCGACTGCCGCCGTTTCGCCAAGGCACGGCTGCTTGCCAGAACCGCCCGGCGCTACGGCTACAAGGTCGTGCTGATTTCGCCTCAGCAAGCAGACTGGATGGCAGATCAGTCAAACGTCATGCTGTCCTTGCCGCCGGCACGCGCCCCTGATCTCGACAATCTTCCGCCGCTGATCGCGCTGCTCGATTGCCTGTCCGAATCCGTCATTCTCGAAGTCGGAGAGGAGGCAACCCTCCGCCGCCGCCGCATGCTGGAATTTGCGACCGTGCTCGGTGAAACCGCAAACCACTAGATGTGAGCTTTCAGAACATCGCTTCCAGTTCGGCACGGTGCCGATGCATGGCCAGAAGACGGCGGTAGTCGCGGTCGTAAAGCGCCTGTTTCGCCTTGTCGGGAAGCCGTTCGTCGCCGCCCGGATACATCGCCTCGCCGGCTGCCGCCAGATCCTCATGCAGGCCGCAGGCCACGGATGCCGCAATCGCCGTGCCGAGCAGCACCGCCTCGTTCATCTTCGGCACCACGACCTTACAGCCGGTGGCGTCGCTATAGAGTTCCATCAGCACCGGGTTCTTGACGTGTCCGCCGGCGATATGCAGCGTATCGGGCACGTAGCCATATTCCTTCATCGTCTCCAGGATATGGCGGATGCCGAGAGCGATCGCCACCGCCGACCGCCAATAGAGCGCGCAGAGCCCGTCGAAGGAGGTGTCGAGCGTCAGCCCGCTGATCACACCGACGGCATGCGGATCGGCAAGCGGCGAGCGATTGCCGTGAAAATCCGGCAGCACAAAAATCCGCTCGCCGAAAACATCGCCCTCCTCTGCCCGCAATTCGGCGATGCGCGCGACGATCTTCCGGTGCAGCGCCGCCGTCGGCTCACCGCCGGCCGCATGCATGCGCACGATATGGTCGAGCAGCGCACCGGTCGCAGATTGCCCGGCCTCGACCAGCCAGGACTGCGGGAAGACAACCTCGTAATAAGGCCCCCACATGCCGTGACTCGGCTTGCACTCCTGCGAGAAGGCGACGATGCAGCTCGATGTCCCGGCGATCAGTGCCAGCTGGCGCTCGCGTGCTACGGGATCGGCGGCATAACCGCCGAGCGCCCCGAGTGCCCCGGCATAGGCGTCGATCATTCCCGCGGAGACATGGCACTCCGTTGTCAGCCCCAGCGCCTCGGCCGCATCAGCCGTCAGCCGGCCTATACTGCCGCCGACCGGCACAGTCTCGTCCGGCAGCCCGCCGCGGGCCTGAAGATCGTCGAGCCCGATCCGCTGCAGGAAATCCTGCTGCCATCCCTTTTCGAGATGGGCGAGATAGTTCCATTTTGCCGTCAGCGTGCAACGAGAACGAGCAGTCGACCCAGTTGATTTCCAGGTCATGAAATCGGCGAGATCGAAGAAATAGCCCGCCTTTTCCCACGTTGCCGGCAGCTTCTTCTTCAGCCACATCAGTTTCGGCATTTCCATTTCCGGCGACATGACGTGGCCGGAATGTTCGAGCACCCTGTGCTCCGTCGCCGTGCAGAAGTCGGCTTCCTTCAGCGCCCGATGATCGAGCCACACGATGGTGTCGAAACGCCGCTCGCCTGTTGTGGACACACTGATCTGCCGGCCTTCGACGTCGCGGACGACAAGCGAACAGGTCGCGTCGAAGCCGATTGCTCCGACCGAGGCGGCAGCGATACCGGATTGCTCCATTGCCCTGCGCACCGCCGTACAGGCGGCCGACCAGATGTCTTCGGAATCGTGCTCAGCGTGGTTTTCACGCGGCCGGTTCATGACGATCGGATGTTCGGCCTTGGCCAGCAGACGGCCGCTGGCATCGAAGACGCCGGCGCGCGCACTGCCGGTGCCGACATCCACCGCAACCACATGATCACGCATCAAATCGCAGTCCCGTCCAGCTTATGGTTGCGGACAAGGTGTATCAAATCCGGCATGGCGTCAAACACCACATCAGGCGAAAGTCGGTCGAGTTCGGCGCGGTATCCAGCGAAATTCGCATGCGATCCGCCGGTGAAGGCAAAGACCGTCATGCCCGCCGCCTTGGCGGCGGCAATGCCAGCCGGACTGTCCTCGATGACAAGGCAGGATCCGGGCTCGACATGCATCTGCCGCGCCGCGTGGAGGAAGAGATCGGGGGCCGGTTTGCCGCGCTTGACCATTGTCGCGCTGAAGATGTCGGGCAGTTTGTCGAGAAGTCCGGTGACAGAAAGCGACAGCCGGATTCGCTCCATCTGGCTTGAAGAAGCGACACAACAGGGAATGCCGAGCCCGTCTATCGTCGCCGCGATGCCGTCTATCGGCTTCAGCTCGGTGCGGAACCGAGCGTAGAGATCGGTGCGGATGCGCTCGAGGAATTCCTCGCCGGCGTGAATATTGAACTCGATTTCGAGCGTATCGATGAGGGTTGCCAGGCTGCGGCCGAGGAAGCGCTCATAGGCCTGGTCTTCGGTGATTGAAACCCCGAGATCGCTCATCGCCCGGACGAGTACGCTGATCGAGATCGGTTCGCTGTCGACGAGCACGCCGTCGCAATCGAAAATGACCAGCCGTGGTTCAGCATCAGCCATGAAAGACCCAACCTGACTTCAATTCGGACGCATGATTGTCCCGCTTCGTCCGCAAGACGTGATTGGATGGCCAGCCGATGCCGCCACCCGCATTCCCTTACACTGCGAGCTTGCCGTCGAGATAGAGCTGCAGCGTTTCCCGCGTGCCCTTTTCCCACAAGGTTTTAAGAGCACGAGCGAAACGTTTTCGGAAAAGGTCCGATTTCGCCACCTCGCCGAAAATATCATCGAAGACGAGGAAGGCCGACGGATCGTCCTTTGCCTTCAGCGCCGCCGCGTGCAGGCGCTCGGCGCTGGCGTCGTTGAAGACGATTTCCTTGCCGCTGTCGGTCTTGCCGGCGAAATAACGGCACCAGAGCGCCGAGACCAGCGCCAGGCCAATGACATCCCTGCCCTGGCGCAGATTGTCGAGCGTCGACGGCAGGATGAATTTCGGCTGGCGGTTCGAGCCATCCTGCGCCAGACGCGGGATGGTGTCGGCGATCTTCGGATTGAGAAGCCGATGCTCGATGAGAGCAAAATAATCCGTCAGCGAGGTATTCGGCACCGGCGGCACGATCGGAATGATCTCGTCCTTCTCGAGCTTGGCCAGGAAAGCCCGGATCAGCGGATCTTCCATCGCATCGTGCACGAAATGAATGTCCATCAGCGCCGCCGGATAGGCGATCGCGGCATGTCCGCCGTTGAGGATGCGGATCTTCATATGCTCGTAAGGCGTGACATCCGGAACGAAGGTGACGCCAACCTTTTCCAGGGCCGGGCGGCCGGCCGTGAACTTGTCTTCGAGCACCCACTGCTTGAATTCTTCGCAATAAACCGGCCAGTTGTCCTCGATACCGAAATTGTCCCTGAGGAAATCGATCTCCCGCTGGCCGGTCGCCGGCGTAATGCGGTCGACCATCGCGTTTGGGAAGGCGACGTTGGCCCTGATCCAGTCGGCAAGGCCGAGATCCGAAAGGGCTGCCGTGCCGATCACGGCATTGGCGGTGACGACGCCGTTATGGGGGATGTTGTCGCAGGACATCACGGTGAAGGGTCCGATGCCCTTGTCCTTGCGCGCCTTCAGGCCGGCAACGATCAGACCGAAGACCGTCTTCGGCGCACCGGGATTTTGTCCATCGGCGGCGATAGCAGGATGGGCCGGATTGAATGTGCCTGAAGCATCGATAAAATATCCGCCTTCGGTGATGGTCAGCGAGACGATGCGGATCTCGGGATCGGCAAGCCTGGCGATGACGGCGGCGGGATTGCCGACCGGCAGAATGTCGATCATCGGGCCGGTGACCCGCGCCGCCGTCTTGTTGTTGTCCTGCTCCACCACCGTCGTCAGGAAATCCTGCGCCGCAAGCTTCTCGCGCATGGCGGCATCCGATAGCAGAACGCCGGCACCGATAATTGCCCAGTCGTGATCGGCGCCCTGATTGAAGAGATCGTCGAGATAGATCGCCTGATGCGCGCGGTGGAAATTGCCGACGCCGAAGTGCACGATGCCGGCTTTCAGCGACGCCCTGTCATAGGAAGGGATTGCGGCAGTGCGCGCCGCGTCCGAAAGCGTTGCCAGCGATAATTTGCACGTCATGTTTCAGTCCTCTTGAAGGTCTTGCCGAGACGGCCGGGCGCCATCGCCCAGCTCGCATGCCTGCCCCCAGCCGGCCGCCTGCTCAGATCGCAAGGCCGCCCTCGTTGAATTTGTGAATGCGCGAACGGTCCGGCGTCAGATAGACCGTATCGCCCGCTTGCGCGGCAAAATCGCCGGTGCCGCGCGCCGTCAGCATGCCGATCCCCTCGACATCGATATGCAGGAACGTATCGGAGCCGAGATGCTCGGCGACCACGACCCTGCCCTTCCAATCGCCGCTCTCCATCGACAGCAGCATGTGTTCGGGACGGATGCCGAGCGTATGCGCGCCGAGCTCGGCGGCGTTCTGGCCCTTGATGAAATTCATCTTCGGCGAGCCGATGAAGCCGGCGACGAAAAGATTGCGCGGGCGGCTGTAGAGTTCGAGCGGCGAGCCGACCTGCTCGATATTGCCCCTGTTCAGCACGACGATCTTGTCGGCCATGGTCATGGCCTCGACCTGGTCATGGGTGACATAGATCATCGTCGTCTTCAGCTGCTGGTGCAACTCGCTGATTTCGAGGCGCATGTTGACGCGCAGCGCCGCGTCGAGGTTCGACAATGGTTCGTCGAAGAGGAAGGCCGAAGGCTGGCGCACGATGGCGCGGCCGATGGCGACGCGCTGGCGCTGACCGCCGGAAAGCTGGCGCGGCTTGCGCTCGAGATAGTCGGTCAGGTTCAACACGCGGGCGGCGTCGGTCACCTTGCGGTCGATTTCCGCCTTGTCGACGCCCGCCATCTTCAGCGGAAAGGCGATGTTGTTGCGCACGCTCATATGCGGATAAAGCGCATAGGACTGGAACACCATGGCAAGGCCACGTTCCGACGGCGCTTTTTCCGTGGCGTCCTTGCCGTCGATGACGATCTTGCCGCCGGACACGTCCTCGAGACCGGCGATCAATCTCAGCAGCGTGGACTTGCCGCAGCCGGATGGACCGACGAAGACGACGAATTCGCCGTCGTTGATATCGAGATCGATCGAAGGGATGACCTTGGCTTCGCCGAAGACCTTGGAAACCTTCTGAAGGGTAATGCTGCCCATGTTTGTCTCCCTTTTCTTATTTCACTGCGCCGAAGGTAAGGCCGCGGACGAGTTGCTTCTGGCTGAACCAGCCGAGGATCAGGATCGGCGCGATCGCCATGGTCGAGGCCGCCGAGAGCTTGGCGTAGAACAGGCCTTCCGGGCTGGAATAGGAGGCGATGAAGGCCGTCAAGGGCGCCGCCTTCGAAGCGGTGAGGTTAAGCGTCCAGAACGCCTCGTTCCAGGCAAGGATGATGTTCAGAAGCAGCGTCGAGGCAATGCCGGGCACCGCCATCGGCGTCAGCACGTAGACGATCTCCTTCATCAGCGACGCGCCGTCCATGCGGGCTGCTTCGAGGATCTCGCCGGGGATTTCCTTGAAATAGGTGTAGAGCATCCAGACGATGATCGGCAGGTTGATCAGCGTCAGCACGATCACTAGCCCGGTGCGCGTGTCGAGCAGGCCCGAATTGCGGAACATCAGATAGATCGGGATCAGCGCGCCCACAGGCGGCATCATCTTGGTCGAGAGCATCCACATCAGCACATCCTTGGTCCGCTTGGTGGGCGCGAAGGCCATCGCCCAGGCGGCCGGAATGGCGATGACCAGTCCGATCAGCGTCGAGCCGAAGGAAATGACCACCGAGTTCATGAAGTGGCTGAGATAGTTCGAGCGGCTCTGCACTTCCGCATAGTTCTCCGTCGTCCAGTGGAAGAACAGGAACTGCGGCGGCGAGGCGATGGCGTCGGCTTCCGATTTGAAGCTGGTCAGGAAGGTCCAGAGGATCGGGAAGAAGATCAGGATGCCGAGCGTCCAGGCAATCGCAGTCATGATGACCTTGCGCTGAGTTGTGACTTTTCTGGCCATCTCAAGCCTCCAGATTCTTGCCGACGAGGCGGACGAGGAAGATCGCGACGATATTGGCAAGCACGACCGCGACGATGCCGCCTGCCGAAGCGCCGCCGATATCAAACTGCAGGAGCGCCTGCGCATAGACGAGATAGGTGAGATTGGTGCTGTCGGTGCCCGGCCCGCCATTGGTGGTGACGAGGATTTCGGCGAAGACCGAAAGCAGGAAGATCGTCTGGATCAGGATCACCACGGTGATGGCGCGCGCCATGTGCGGCAGGATGATGTAAATGAATTTCGAGATCGCGCCGGCGCCGTCCATTTCAGCCGCCTCCTTCTGCTCCTCGTCGAGCGACTGCAGCGCCGTCAACAGGATGAGGGTGGCGAAGGGCAGCCATTGCCAGGCGACGATGAGGATGACGGAAACCAGCGGCGCATTCGCCAGCCAGTCGATCGGCTGCAGGCCGAGCGCCTTCGCAAGATGCGCAAACAGGCCGTTGACCGGGTTCATGAACATGTTCTTCCAGACGAGTGCAGCCACTGTCGGCATGACGAAGAACGGCGCGATGACAAGGATGCGCACGATGCCCTGGCCGTACATCGGCTGGTCGAGCAGCAGTGCAAAGGCGATGCCGCCGACGACGGTGACGACAAGAACGCCGGCAACAAGCAGCAGCGTATTGATCAGCGCGGCGATGAAGGCCGGATCGGAGAGGAAATATTCGTAGTTCAGCAGGCCGACAAAGCTCTCCATGCCGGGGCTGAGCAGATTGTAGTTCAGCAGCGAGAAATAGATCGTCATCGCGAGCGGGACGATCATCCACGCAAAGAGGAACAGCACGGAGGGCGCAATCATCAGGCGCGCCGCGGAGCGAGTATGTGTTGTTGCCATGGCAATCACCGATCTGATCTGATGCAGGGAGCGGCCGCAAGGCAGCTTTAATCTGGAAAAGAGGCCGCCGATGCGGTTGGGCAATCGGCGGCCCAGAGAGGCGGATTGTCAAGGATCCGCCTCTTCTCAGGAGGTTTATTTAATGTAGCCGGCCTTGGTCATTTCCCGGGTTGCCAGCTGCTGTGCGCTCTTTAACGCCTGATCGACCGAAATCTGGCCGGCAAGGGCTGCCGAGAACTGCTGGCCCACAGCCGTGCCGATACCCTGGAATTCCGGGATCGCCACGAACTGAACGCCGACATAGGGGACCGGCTTGACGGTCGGCTTGGTCGGATCGGCCGAGTTGATCGAGTCGAGCGTCATCTTGGCGAACGAAGCCGCCTTCTGGTAATCCGCATTCGCATAGAGCGACTTGCGGGTGCCCGGAGGTGCGTTCAGCCAGCCTTCCTTCTCGGCGACGAGATTGGTGTATTCCTTGCTCGTAGCCCAGGCGACGAACTTCTCGGCAGCTTCGACCTTCTGCGAGCCTGCCGGGACGGCGAGGCTCCAGGCCCAGAGCCAGTTGCCACGCTTGCCGAGGCCCTTGTCCGGGGCGAGCGCAAAGCCGACCTTATCGGCGACCTGCGACTGCTTCGGATCGGCGACGAAGGAAGCGGCAACCGTTGCGTCGATCCACATGCCGCACTTGCCGGTCTGGAAGAGCGCCAGGTTCTCGTTGAAGCCGTTGGAGGAGGCGCCCGGAGGGCCGGCATCCTTCATCAGCTTGACGTAGAAGTCCAACGTGTCCTTCCACTCAGGCTGATCGAACTGCGGCTTCCACTTCTCGTCGAACCAGCGCGCGCCGAAGGAATTAGACATGGCCGTGAGGAACGCCATGTTCTCGCCCCAGCCGGCCTTTCCACGCAGGCAGATGCCGTAGATTTCCTTGTCCTTGTTGGTGACCTTGCGGGCTGCGTCCGCGATGAAATCCCAGGTCGGGGCGTCGGGCATCTTCAGCCCGGCGGCGTCGAACAGGTCCTTGCGGTACATCACCATCGAGCTTTCGCCGTAGAATGGCGCCGCATAGAGCTTGCCGTCCACGGTCAGGCCGCTGCGGATCGCCGGCAGCAGGTCGTCGACGTCATAATTGGCGCCGAGATTGTCGAGCGGCAGCAGCCAGCCCTGTTTTGCCCAGATCGGAACTTCATAGGTGCCGATCGTCAGAACGTCGTACTGGCCGCCCTTGGTCGCGATGTCGGTCGTGACCTTCTGGCGCAGCACGTTCTCTTCGAGGGTGACCCATTCGAGGTCGATGCCGGGATTCTTCGCCTTGAAATCATCCGTCAGCTTCTGCATCCGGATCATGTCGCCGTTGTTGACGGTCGCGATTGTCAGCGTCTCGGCCGAAGCCATGCCGGCAAACGCCAGTGCTGAGCAGGCGCCCAGCAGGAAAGTTCTCAATGTCATATCTTCCTCCCAGAAGACGAGATGTGAGCATTCGCTTTGCTCATGAGCAATTACTCACCACTCCATGAAAAAAGTCAATCGGCAATCGTTGCTGCGATGCCGAAGACAACGGTCTTCCTTTTGATTTAATTGCGATATTTTTTGCTCAGCTTTTGAGCAAAAATTCGGCCGTCTCTTCGTCGGTGATCAGCGCGTTGATTTGATGGCCGACGACGGCGGCTCTGATCGCCTTGAATTTGCGTTTGCCTTTGGCGAGCCCGATGACCATCGATGCCTCGCGGGACGGGATCGGCGCCGAGGCGACGCGCTCGTTGATCGGGTTGTCGAGCAGCTTGCCGTCGACATCGAAGATCCAGCCGCAGATTTCACCGACGGCGCCCCCACGCATAAGCTCCATCATTTCGTCCTTCTCGAGAAAGCCGTCGACGCAGAGGGGCCCGTCGATGCCGAGCTCGCCGATGCCGACGAAGGTGACGTCTGCCTGCGCGCTCATGTCGAGCGTCGAGCGCACCAGTTGCTGGCCATGCAGCAGCTCCCGTTCTTCGGCCGAGGTGACGAGCACCGGCAGCGGCATCGGATAGTGCCGCGCCTTGACCGCATCCGCCATGCTGAAGATGACGTTGTAATAGGCGGCCGAACCGTCCGGCGCGATATTGCCGGTCAACGAGACGATCCGGTGATTGGGACATTCGATCGCCGGAAGCTGATCGACCGCCGCCTTCAGCGTGCGGCCGGTGCCGACCGCCAGCACGATCGGTTCCGGCCGCTTCAGCCAGCGCTCGATCTCGGCCGCACCCGCCTCGGCGATGCCGACGGTGGTCGATGAGGAACCCGCATCGCTCGGCACCACTTCCACATGTTTCAGCCCGAATTTTCGCCGCAGCTGGTTCGCAAGCTCGAGGCAGGCAGCGATCGGATGGTCGAGCCGCACTTTGATCAGACGCTCGGCGACCGCAAGCGACACCAGCCGCTGCGCCGATTGCCGCGAGATGCCCATCGCGGCAGCGATTTCATCCTGCGTGCGTCCGGCGACGTAATAAAGCCAGCCGGCACGGGCTGCATCGTCGAGCCGTGCAGGGGTCTCTGATCTTTTTGCCATCTACTGCCTACCGCGCAAAATGAGCCGGCTTGCCGCCGCCGGCTTGATGTGAGTCTCTATGCGCCAGATCAAAACAAAATTCCCGAAAATGTCGAGCCTGTTGACGCCACCGCTCAGGCGAACCATTGCATGACGAAATAAATCGACGCCTTGGCGAGACCGTAAATCACACTGCCGGCAATGACGAGCGACACGGTCGTCATGATAAAGCCGATGAGCGCGAAGAGCCCGTCACGGCCCATAATGCCGAAAGCGAACACCGAAATGGTGATTGCCGGCAGGATGTTGCCGAGCGGAACCGGCAGAACGAGCACGATCGAAAGCAGCAGACAGGCAAGGCCGGCGAAATATTCCGCCGGCGGCTCGGCGAAGATCGCAAGCCGCGGCTTCAGCATGCGCTCCGCCCAGGCGAGCCAGCGGTGGATGCGGCCGACAATGGTCTCGAAGTCTTCCCGCCGCATCGAACGGTTTGCGATCGCCTTCGGCAGCCAGGGTTTCAGCCCGAAGGTCAATTGCACCGCCAGAAAAACCAATGGCGCGCCGAGCACGGCCGAGGTGCCGGGCGGGGTGGGAAAGGCGTTCGGCAGCGCGAAGATCAGCATCAGCGCACTGATCGCTCTGTCACCCATCGTCTCGAACAGATCGCCGATCGAAATCCACTCCCGGCTTCGGTCGCCTGCCAGCTGCCGCAGGACCGCTGAGAGGCGGCGGCCTTTGGGACGTGGCGGACGGGGTCTTCTGCGTCTGTTGGAATCGGCGTTTTCGATGCTCATGATACCGGTAGATGATGGAAGTGCAGGGTCCGAGTTTGGCCGCGCAATATGCCAATTGAATGACTTAAGGGACAGGAAATCAATGAGAAGACCTGTCGGCGGCTATTTGCGTTCGACCATCGCTCCTTTGCGCCGCAAGCCCATGGCAGGCAGATGCATCAAGGCTTGTAATTCTTGGCCAACAGTGCGAGCAGACGCTGAAGGCCAGAGAAACGGCAGGCAGGCAATGATTATTTCATTCGATATCGGCGGCTCCGCCATCAAGGGCGGCATCGCCCGCTCCGAGACAGACATCGTCCCCCTCGGCCGCCGGCCGACGCCGAAGGATGATTTTGCCGCTTTCGTCGAGACCCTGCGCGACATCATCGCCGAAATCGGCGAACAGCCGAGCCGCGTTGCTCTGTCGATCGCCGGCGTCGTCGATCCCGATACCCAGCGGCTGACCTGCGCCAACATTCCCTGCATCCACGGCCGCACGCTCGCAGCCGACCTCGAAGCCGAACTTGCTCTGCCTGTTTTGATCGCCAATGACGCTGACTGTTTCGCCATGGCTGAAGCCGGTCTCGGCGCCGGCCGCGGCCACCGTATCGTGTTCGGCGCCATCCTCGGCACCGGCGTCGGCGGCGGCCTGGTCGCCGACGGGCGCCTTGTCAACGAATCCGGAGGCTTTGCCGGCGAATGGGGTCATGGCCCGATCATCGCATCGACGGCCGGCAATCCGCCCGTCGCCATTCCCGCCTATGCCTGCGGCTGCGGCCAGAAGGGCTGTGTCGACACCGTCGGCGGCGCCCGCGGCCTCGAGCGCCTGCACAAGACGCTGCATGATCTCGACCGTGCGAGCGAAGAGATCATCGATCAGTGGCGGCGCGGCGAGGAGAAGGCGACGCGCACCATCGATGTCTATGTCGATCTCGTCGCCTCGCCGCTCGCCCTGACGGTCAACATAACAGGCGCGACCATCGTGCCGGTCGGCGGCGGACTTTCCAATGTCGCGCCGCTGCTCGCCGAGCTCGACCAGGCGGTGCGCACCCGCATCCTGCGCAAGTTCGACCGTCCGCTGGTGGTGCCGAGCGAATGCCGCATCGAACCCGGCCTGATCGGCGCAGCGCTGCTGGGTCTGAAAGCCGATGCCGCTGCCTAAAGCACCGGCCACATCCGCACGATCGCTGCGAACCGGTTCCAGTCTTTGCGTTCCAACGGCGTCCATCCGGCTTCGGCGACTGCCGAAAGGCGCGGGAAGACCAGCCGGTTGAAGTAGGCGCGAGAAAGGAAATTTTCGGTCCAGATGCAGGCCTGAACCCCACGCATCCTGTCCCGCAATGCTTCCGACAACTCGCCCTCGGCCTCGTAAGCATAGGTATGTTCCGGCGGTGCGTGGCCCGCCCAGCTCGCACCTGGCTCATCCCAGGCTTCCGCCTGCGCCATGTCGAGATAATAGGCTTGGCCCGGCGTCATCACCACATCATAGCCTTGCTGCGCCAGCGCGAGGCCGACAGCGGACTTTTCCCAAGCCATCAGCAAAGTGCCGTCGCGGTCGATGCCGCCACCATGTGAAACCTCGTTCCAGCCGGCGAGCTTCTTGCCGCGCTCCCACAACATGGCCTTGATCCGTTTCAGGAAATAGGATTGCAGCTCGGCCGTGCCGGCAATTTTCTCCCGCTCCATCAGCGCCTTGCAAAGCGGCGACGAAAGCCAGGCGCCACTTGCGACCTCGTCGCCGCCGATATGAATATATTTACCGGGGAAGAGCGTGATCATCTCGTCGAACACCTTGCCGAGAAATTCATAGGTGAATTCGACCGCCGGATTGAGGGCATTGTTGGGATAACCCTGGACGGCGCGATAGCTGTCCGGCGCCTCCTGCCCGTCGACGAGCGCGGGCAGCGAGAACAGCGTCGCGGTGCTGTGGCCGGGAACGTCGATTTCCGGCACTACCTCGATATGCAGCGCGGCGGCATGCGCGACGATCCGCCTGACGTCCTCCTGCGTGTAATGGCCGGAGCGCGGTTCCGCCCCGTCACCAAGCTGCGGCACGAGCACCTCGTCCGGGCCATGCCGCGCGCCGATCTCCGTAAGCTGGGGATAGGCCTTGATCTCCAGCCGCCAGGCTTCGTCGTCGGTCAGATGCCAATGGAAGATGTTGAGCTTGTTCCAGGCGAGGATATCGATCAGCCGCATGACGTCAGCCACCGGATGGAATTGTCTGGCCACATCGAGATGGCAGCCGCGCCAGTCATAACGCGGCTGGTCGGCGATCGTGCCGAAATCAGGAAATCTGAAGCTCTCCCGATCGGCATGCGCGCCGTGTATAAGATGCGCGAGACTGATCAGGCCATAGTGCCGACCCGTCGCATCCGCGCTGGAGAGCACGACCTCATGCGCGGTAAATCGTATTTCATAGGCGAGCGCAGCGATCGATGATTCGGTGACGAAACGAATAGCGCGCCCGCCCTTTACGCCGCAGAGCGAGAACGGCACGTTTTCGGCCGGATAGAGCCGCTGGTAAAGCGAAAGAACCAGGGACAATGCCTTGACCGCTTCGGGTCGTGTGCTCTCGGCCGGATAAAGAACGACCGGCAGCTCTCCCGCCTTCAGCGCGAGCGCCAGCGGCCAGGGCAGCAGCGAATAAGGCTCCTCCACCCGGCCCGGCGGCAGAAGTGGCGGCGAAATGCCGCCATCCCGGCCTTCGAGAAGGAGATCGCCGAAACCGACGGGAACATGGCGCCCGTCGGCAAGTGTCAGATAGGCCGATTTGACCCCTGATGTCACATGTTTCGGTTCTCGGGTCAGCCCCTCGACGGTGAACCGCCAGTGGCCGCCCGGCGGCACGCTCAGCCCGTCTGGCGGCCGGAACTCATGCAGATGCGCGACTTGTCGCTTCAGGCTGCCACCATCGCAGACATATTTGTCGGCAACCCGCGTCTCCGACGTATAGGCGAGCGAGAAGCCGGAAAGCGGCTCGGCTGAAAGATTAAAGAGCGTGAAAGTCAAGCGCCCCAAACTGCTTTCGACGGGGCGCCAGCTTGTTTCCAGACGATAATCGGCCATGGTCGCGCCTCCGCTGTCAATGGACGGCCGAGATCACGTTAGCGCCCCGGCGTGCTTTCAAAAGCTTAGCTTTTTCCAGGCAGCAATGGAATCGGCGCGAGTCGAGGCGAAGCGGACAATGATGAGAATTCGCGAGATTGCGACTTGCAAGGAAAACGGCGCGGCTTTCGCCGCGCCGTCCTCACTCGGCTGCCAACGCCGGCGGATCTCTGTCATCCGCCTCTTCCTGGATGGCGTCGGCATCCCGGCCTGGCTCGTCCTTTGCCTTCGGCTCGCGGCCGAAGAAAAGGGCGTAACCGGCGGGCAGAACCAGAATGGTGAGCACTGTCGCAACCAGGATGCCGCCCATCATTGCGAAGGCGAGCGGACCCCAGAAGACGCCGCGCGAGATCGGGATCAGCGCCAGCACGGCGGTCAGCGCCGTCAGCATGATCGGCCGGAAACGCCGAACGGCCGCACCGACGATCGCTTCCTGCCGGTGCATGCCGGCCTTGATGTCCTGGTCGATCTGGTCGACCAGGATGATCGAATTGCGCATGATGATGCCGAGCAGCGCGATGACGCCGAGGATCGCCACGAAGCCGAAAGGCGCGCCGCTGATCAGCAGGGCGGCCGCCGCCCCGATGATGCCGAGCGGCCCGGTGGCGAGCACCAGCATCGCTTTGCCGAAATGCTGCAGCTGCACCATCAGCAGCACGATGATGACGGCGAGCATGATCGGCGCCTTGGCGGCGATCGACATCTGGCTTTCCGCCGCATCCTCGGCGCCGCCCTGGATCTCGACATTATAGCCGGCCGGCAGACTGTCGCGCAGGTCCTTCATGTCGGCATACATCTTCATCACGACGTCGTTCGGTTGCACGCCGTCGGGCAGCGTCGCGCGCACGGTGATCGTCGGCAGCCGGTCGCGCCGCCATTCGATGCCCTGCTCCATCACTGGCACGACCTTGGCGACCTGCGAGACCGGCACGAAGCCGCCGAAATCCGTCGGGACATAGACGGAATTCACCGCCGACAGCAGCGAGCGGCTGGCGTCCGGCTCGCGGACGACGATCGAGACCGTCTCCTCGCCGTCACGGAAATCGTCGAGCGGCGCCCCGGACATGGCGGTTTGCAGCATCTGACGCACGCGCTGCGAGGTCACACCAAGCGCCCGGGCGCGATCCTGGTCGATCACCAGTTTCATCGCCGGCACCGGCTCCAGCCAGTCGTCGTGGATGGCTCCGAGCATCGGGTTGGCCGTAAACCGCGCCTTCACCTGATCGGCGATCGCTCGCACCTCCTGGCGGTCAGGTCCCATGATGCGCATCTGCACCGGCCAGCCAGTGGGCGGACCAAGGAACAGGCGGTCGACCTTGCCGCGGATCGATGGGAAGTCTTCGGCAAGAATGGTGCGCAGCTTGACGATCAAGCGTTCGCGCGCCGGTTCGTCCTTGGCCATGACGAGCAGCTGGGCGAAATTCGGATTGCGCAGCTGCTGATCGAGCGGCAGGAAGAAGCGCGGTGCGCCTTCGCCGATATAGGTGGCGATGAACCGCTTGTCGGGATCATCCATCATCTTCGCTTCGAGCGCCTTTGCCTGCACCTCGACTTCTTTAATGCTGGTGCCCTCGGGCAGCCACAGATCGACGAGAATCTCAGGCCGCGACGACTGCGGGAAGAAATTCTGCGGAATGAACTGGAAGGCCCAGAGGCTGGTAACGAAGGTCCCGAGCGTCAACAGCAGGACGATGACCCGATGGCGAACCGCCCAGCCGACCGTACCGCGCAGCCGGCGGTAAAAGCGGGTGTCGAAAGCATCGTGATGCTCGCCGGCATGATGGCGCTGCTTGAGGATCATGTAGCCGAGCCACGGCGTGAAATAGACCGCGACGAACCACGAGGTAACAAGCGCGATGCCGACGACGTAGAACAGCGAGCGCACATATTCGCCCGCGGTCGATGCGGCGAAACCGACGGGAATGAAACCGGCCGTGGTGATGAGAGTGCCAGTCAGCATCGGGAAGGCGGTCGAGGAATAGGCAAAACTTGCCGCCTCGATCTTGACCAGCCCCTCCTCCAGCTTTCGCTCCATCATTTCGACGACGATCATCGCGTCGTCGACCAGCAGGCCGAGCGCAATGATCAGCGCTCCGAGCGAGATGCGCTGCAGGTCGATGCCGAGTTCGTACATCAGCGCGAAAGTGGCGGCGAGCACGAGCGGAATGGCGATGGCAATGACGAGGCCAGAGCGCCAGCCGATCGACAGGAACGAGACAACAAGCACGATGACAAGAGCTTCGCCGAGCGCATGCATGAATTCGCTGATCGCGTCCGTCACCACGTCGGGCTGGTTGGCGATCTGGTCGACCGCAACACCGTAAGGCAGTGCTTCTTCGAAGCGCTGATAGGTTGCCTCGACGCCCTTGCCGACGTCGGTGACGTTGAAGCCTTTGGCCATGACGACGCCGACCTGAACGCTGTCATGGCCGTTGAAACGGTACTTGCGCTGGTAGGGATCCTCGAGCCCGGAACTGACGGTCGCGATATCGCCAAGGCGGGTCACCTGGCCGCCGGCGCGAAGGCTGAGATCGCGGATATCGGCCACCTTCTTCATGTCGCCTTCGACCGAAATGCGGACCGAGCGCAGACCGGTATCGACCGAGCCTGCCGGATCGACATTGTTCTGGCCCTTGATGGCGTTCTGCAGGTCGAGGATCGTCAGGCCGCGCTCGGCAAGCGCCTTGGACGAGACGTCGATATAGATTTTTTCCGGCTGATCGCCGATGATGACGGCCTTCTCGACGCCCGGCGTCGTCAGCAGCATGTCGCGCGCCTGGATCGCGAATTTCTTCAGTTCCGGATAGGAATAACCCTCACCGCTGATCGAATGCAGCGTGATGAAAGTATCGCCGAATTCGTCGTTGAAATAGGGACCGAGCAGGCCCTGCGGCAGTTCGCTGGAGATGTCACCGACCTTCTTGCGTACCTGGTAGAAGGCATCCGCCACGTCCTTCGAATTCGTGTCGCCCTTGACCTGCAGGGTGATGATCGCACTGCCCGCCCGCGTATAGGACTTGACCCAGTCGATATGCGGCGTCTCCTGCAGCTTGCGTTCGATCTTGTTGACGACCTGATCTTCCATTTCCTGGATGGAAGCGCCTGGCCAGATCGCCTGGACGACCATGACGCGGAAGGTGAATTCGGGATCTTCGCGCTGGCCCATGCGCATCAGGCCGAGCACACCGGTGATGATGATCAGTCCGAAGAGGAAGCGCGCGATGCTCGGATGTCCGATCGCCCAGCGCGATAGATTGAAGGGCCGCTTCTCGGTGTTTGCGTCCATGGTCTTGTTTCCTTTCGACGCGGTCAGCGCACGGTCTGATCCGTATCAACCAGGGCCGATTGCTGATCCGGCACCTTCACCTTCAGGTTCTCGCTCATGAATTGGGTGCCGGCGGCAACGACGAGATCGCCGCTATCGAGGCCTTCGGTCACATGCACGCCGTCGCCGGTGAAATCGGCGACCTTGATATCGCGGCCATGTACCATCGTCGTGTCGCGGTCGACCGTCCAGACCATTTGCCTGCCGTCCTTCTCCGCCAGCGCGGTGAGCGGGATCGAGACATAGCCGTTATCGTTGTTGACATCGGCTTCGATCGTCGCGGTCATGCCGAGCAACACGCGAGGATCGTTCGGCAGGCTCACGCGAACTGCAAAGGTGCGCGACTGCTGGTCGGCGCTGCCGGAAACCTCCCGCACCTTGCCGTCGAGCACCAGCCTGTCGTCCGCCCAGAAACTGGCCTTGACGGTTTTGCCGGGCTTGAATTCGGCAATGTCGTTTTCCGGAACCGCGATCTGCACTACCTTCTCGCCGTCGACGGCAACGGTGACGACGGGGCTGCCGGAGCCGACGACCTGGCCGATATCGGCATTGATCGATGTCACGATGCCGTTCTGCCCGGCCTTGAGCTCGGTATAGCTCACCTGGTTCTTCGCCTGGTCCAGCGCCGAGAGCGCTGCGTCGCGCTGCGAGATCGCCTGGTCATGGCTGAGCGCGGCCTGTTCGAGCTGCGACTTCGGGGCGACGCTCTTGTCGAACAGCTGCTCGGCGCGCTTGTTGGCGAGATCGGCGGTTTCGACGCCCCTTTCCGCGGCTGCGAGATTGGCCTCCGCCGTCTTGACCGCGAGCTGATAGTCGGTGGCGTCGACGCGGGCGAGAACGTCGCCGGGCGTCACCCGATCACCAATATCGACGAGACGCTCGGTGATCTTGCCCGCCACCCGAAAGCCGAGGTTCATCTCCGTGCGCGCCTTGACCGACCCTGAATAATCGAGCTTGCGAGTATCATCGGCCTTGGCGATCTCGACGACCTTCACCGGCCGGATGACTTCCTTGACCTCAGCTTTTTCCTCCGAGCAGGCGGAAAGGCCGATGCCGATGGCGCCGACGAGCGCGAGGCTGGCAACGGACGGCATGCGATTGCTGAGGGTCTTGAGCGAAAACATCTTCCGCACTCCTGGAATGTTTCGGGGGATCGACGACGGCTGCCGTCGGTTATTTCTTGAGCGCCCTGATGACGTAGTCGATCAGTTCGTCGACGCTTGCGCGGTTGGTTTTGGCAAGACATTGCGCCACCATCTGCGGATGACAGAGATTGATCGTCGCCGCGCCGAAACAGCGCGAAGCGACGACCGGGTCCTGCTCGGCGAATTCGCCGGCTGCGATGCCTTCGGCGATGATTTCGGCGATGAGATCATGGACGCGATCGATATGTTTTTCGATGACATGCCAGTCGCGCTCGATCGCGACCACGATCATCTCGTGCACCTTCATCTCGTCGAGCATCGTATCCATCGTCCATTGATACTGGGTCTCGACATAGAGGCGCAGCCGCTCGCTGGCGCTGAGCGGCTGGTGGCGGATGTCATAAGCAAGCTGATAGCAGGTCGCGAGCATGCGCCCACAAAGCGCCTGATGGATCTCCACCTTGGAGGCGAAGAAACGATAGATATTGGCGGGAGACATGCCGAGATCGCGGGCGATGTCGGCCACCGTCGTCTTGCTGTAGCCGTAGTGACGGAACAGCCGCTCGGCCGCGTCGAGAATGCGCGTGACATTCTCCTGCCGCGTGACGTCGAGCGTATTTTCCGCGATGTCGTTCATGAGTTTTGGTGCCTCGGGTTACGACTGACGATTTTCGAATTTCGTCATTCATAAAATATCAGGCGTCATTTGTCAATGCCGCCTGCGTTGCACGAGCGGCTGAGCCTGATGAATTCGAAACGATGTGACGATGAGCGTCGGCCACAATTGAAAGTGCCGCGACGTCAGACGCGCGGCACTTCGTCGGCGACAGCAGAAAAATCAGGCGAGCTTGACGTCGAGCGTGATCGGAACGGCGGCGAGCGCCTTGGAAATCGGGCAGCCGGCCTTCGCCTTGTTGGCGAGCTCGGTGAAGGTCGCCTCATCGGCACCGGGGATGCGGCCGGAAAGTGAGAGATGGATGGCAGTGACGGCGAAGCCACCCTCGACGCTTTCGAGCGTCACCTTGGCCGAGGTTTCCATATGCTCGGCGGTGAAACCGGCTTCGCCGAGGATGAGCGACAGCGCCATGGTGAAGCAGCCGGCATGGGCAGCACCGATCAGCTCTTCCGGATTGGTGCCGGGAATACCTTCGAAGCGGCTGGCAAAGCCGTAGGGATAGTCTGTCAGGGCGCCGCTCTGAGTCGAGATCAGGCCCTTGCCGTCCTTGAGGCCGCCGCTCCAATGAGCCGAAGCCGTGCGATTGATCTGCATGCCGTCCTCCTGTTTCGATGGTTTTGAGGAAGCGGCAGGGCGCCGCTCCATGCCTGAGGGAGATTGGATAGGCTCCCCGCGAGACAATATAACGCTCTATCCTGAGAAGACGACAGGCTCGTAAAAATCGGCGGAATAGAAAGCTCTTTCAGGCGGGATGCTGCTGCACGCTGAGACCGCCGTCGATCGTCAGGCAGGTGGCGTTCATGAACGGGCATTCGTCGGAGATCATGAACACCGCCGCCATGGCGATCTCTTCCGGCGTTGCGATCCGCCCGCCGGGATGCAGCTTCATCGTCTCGGCCTTGGCGGCCTCCGGATCGGGGAAGCTGTTCCAATAGTCGATCACCTTCTGCGTCGAGACATAGCCCGGCGCCAGAGCGTTGACCCGGATATTGCGGGGCGCGTACTCCAGCCCCAGGGATTTCGTCATGCCGAGCAGCGCATGTTTGGCCAGCGGATAGGGAAAGGTGTGCGGAATGATCGTGAAGGCGTGCGTGGAGGCAATGTTGAGGATGACGCCGCCGCCGCGTTCGATAAACCCGGGTAGCACCGCCTTGCAGCAATTCCATGCTCCCTTCAGATTGATATCGAAGCAGCGGTTCCACTCCTCGTCGGTCGTATGGAGCGGTTCGGCAAAGACATTGACCCCGGCATTGTTGACGAGCGCATTCAATGGGCCGATCTCGTCGTTCGCATGAGCAACCGCCCTGGTGATCGTCCCGGCATCGGTTATGTCGGCCGGCAGATAACCAACCTGGCCGCCGGTGCTTGCGAGTTCTGCCGCTGCCTGCGCCAGCAGCGCTCCATCGCGATCGACGAGATAGACCGCAGCATTCTCCCTGAGGAATGCCCTGGCGATCGCAAGGCCGATACCCTGCGCAGCGCCGGTGATCAGAATATTTTTGCCCTGCAGGCGATCGCTCATCTATCTCCCCTCCGATGGAAGCGGCAGCGCCGACAGATCGATCGTCATCTTGCCGGCAAAGGCTTCAACCGGCGCAAGCGGCGTCAGCCCGCCGAATTCGGGCAGGTGATGGCCGTTTGGAAGGTGGCTCATCGGCTCGAGACAGAAGAAGTCGTTCCGGTCGGTCGGCATATAGAGCATGAAGCGGTCAAGCGCACCCTCGGCTTTCAGCGCCGCCTGAATTCCTAGCTCCGGCCAGGCGATTGTCGCCCGCCTGTTCCAGCCCTCGAAGGCATTGTTCATCCATTTCTGCGGCAACAGTTTGCCGGACCTGAAATCGAAATCGTCAGGCACAGGGCCGGGCACATCGGGAAGATGGTCGGGCCGCTCGTTCCAGTAGCGGTCGGCCGCAATCGTCAGCTTCGTCTCCGGCGTCCGAACAAAGAAAGGATGTTGACCCAATCCGAAGGGAAGCGTGGTTTCGCCCCGGTTTTCCACGGAAAGCGTCAGCACCAGGCTATCGCCGGCGACACGGATCTGCTGCCGGGTCAGATAGGCATAAGGTGAAACCTTGTCGGCGATGCGGGAAAAGGAGAACTTCGCATGCTCCACGCTGGCCTCGTCCAGCTGCCAGAAGCCGAGCCAGCCGTCGCCGTGCCGATAGAGCGGATCGGAAGTATTCGGCTGGAAGGTATAGGCACGTCCGGCAAAGGACATGGCATTGCCTTCCACACGATTGCCGAACGGCACCATCGCAAAATTCGCCATAACACCATCCGGCCCGCCGGCCGCGACGAGAAAGGGCGTCTCCCGATAGGTCGCGGCGGTGACGGCAGCACCCCGGCGGCTGACCCGAACGGCGAGGTCGCCGTGCCTCAGTTCGATTTCGTCCCCTGCCCGCTCATGGCTCATCCGCGTCGCCCCGCAGCCGAAGATCTCAAATTGTCGAGCAACACGGCGATCAGCAGGATCAGCCCGCGCACGACATACTGATAGAATGCCTGAATATTCAGCAGGTTCATAACGTTTTCGGCAATGCCCATAATCAGCACCCCGACGATGACACCGCTCATTGCCGCCCGGCCGCCGGCCAGCGAAACGCCGCCGAGGACGCAGGCCGAAATCACCGAGAGTTCGAGCCCCGTCGCCGCATTCGGCTGGCCGGAAGTGATGCGCGAGGCAAGCAGGATGCCGGCAATGCCGCAGACGAGACCCTGCAGCGCAAAGATCCAGATCCGCATGGTGACGACGTTGACGCCGGCAAGCCGCGAAGCTTCGGGATTGCCGCCGATCGCCAGCGTGTTCTTGCCGAAAACGGTGCGGTTGAGCACGAAGCCGAAGAAGAAGAAAAGGATGAGCATGATCCAGATCGGCGTCGGCACGGTGAGGAATCGCGACAACGCAAGCTGGTAGAAAGCCGGATCGTTGATGCCGACCGCGCGGCCGTCCGAAGCGATCAGCGCCAGGCCGCGCACGATCTGCATGGTCGCAAGCGTCGTGATCAGCGCATTGATGCGGAACCGGGCGATGACGATGCCATTGACGAAACCGACGACGGCGCCGCAGAGCAGGGCGGCCAGCAGACCGACGGGAATGGAGCCTGTCGCGTTCGAGACCATCACCGCGGCCATGCCGGAGAAAGCGACGATCGATCCGACCGAAAGATCGAAATCGCGGGACGCCAGGCAGAACATCATTGTGCAGGCGACGATGCCGATCGTGACGACCGATTGCAGCAGCCCCAGCATGTTCCGCTCGGTCAGGAAATTCGGAACGAAGAGGGAGACGATCACGAAGGCGGCGGCGAAAATCACCACCAGCCCCTGTTCGCCCAGAAGGATTTTTTTCAACGAAGTCATCGCCCATGTTCCCAGTCTTAAATGATGCCCGCGGCCTTCTTGTCAGGGAGTGCCGCCGTCAGGATGCTGCGCTCGTCGAAATCCGGGCGGGCGACATTGGCTGCCACCCTGCCCTGACACATCACCATGATGCGATCGGAGATGCCCATGACCTCGGGCAGCTCGCTTGAGATCACCACGATCGCCATGCCGCCGGCCGCCAGCTCATAAAGGATTTCATAGATTTCCGACTTCGCCCCGACGTCGATGCCGCGCGTAGGCTCGTCGATCACGAGAACCTTGATGCCCTGCTCGGAGAGCCAGCGGCCAAGGATGACTTTCTGCTGGTTGCCGCCGGAGAGATTGATGATGTCCTGCTTGCGCGACGGCGTGCGCACCCGCAGCCGGGCAATGAACTGATCGGCCAGCGCCGCCTCCTTCTTCGGGTTCAATATGCCGAAGGGCGAAAAATGCCGGCGCGACGAGATCGCGATATTCTCTTCGATCGATCGGCCCTGGACGATGCCGTCGAACTTGCGGTCCTCCGGGCAGAGCACCATGCCGGCGCTGATAGCCGCTTTCGGATTGCTCGGCGAAACCGCAATGCCGTCGATCGTAACCTCGCCCTGATGTCTGTTGTCGGCGCCGTAAAGCAGTCGCGCCATCTCGCTGCGGCCGGCGCCGATCAGGCCGAAGAAGCCGAGAATCTCGCCTTGGCGGACGGAAAAACTGATTGGCATACGCAGCCGCGGCCCCGACAGGCCCTTGACCTCGAGCCTGACGCCGCCGAGCGGGCGCTCACGCCATCCCCAGACATTGCTGATCTCGCGCCCGACCATTTCGGCAATGATCTGCTCGCGCGTCGTTTCGCCGATCCGAGGATGATGGGCGGCAAGCCTGCCGTCGCGCAGCACGGTCAGGCTGTCGCAAAGCCGAAAAATCTCGTCGAGGCGGTGCGAGACGTAGAGAATGACCGTTCCCTTCGCCTTCAGCCTATCAATGAGCGAAAACAGAATTTCGCTTTCGCGCGAGGAAAGCGAGGAGGTCGGCTCGTCGAGCGCGATCACCCGCGCCTCGAGCATCACCGCCTTGGCGATCTCGACCATCTGCCGCGCCCCTATCGAAAGCGAGGCGACCTTGGCCGACGGATCGACATCGATGCCGATCTCTTCGAGTTTCGATCGCACCGTCTCGATCAGTGTTTTGGCATTAATCACTCCGCCCTTCCCGGGGAAGCGGCCAAGCCAGAGGTTTTCGGCCACCGTCAGCTCCGGAACGAGCTGCAGTTCCTGATGAATGACGATGACGCCGGCATGGAAGGCGTCGCGCACCGAGGCATAATTCTGTTCTTCGCCATCGATGAGAATGTTGCCGGCATCGGCGGCCTGATCGCCTGACAATACGCGGATCAGCGTCGATTTGCCCGCGCCGTTCTCACCCATCAGGCCATGGACGGCGCCCTTCTCGACCGCGAAGGAGACGTCCGACAGCGCCTGCACGCCGGGATAACCCTTGGAGATATGTTTGAATTCGAGAAACGCCATCGCCGCTCCGCCGACAAGGATCCAGCGGCACGCGGAGCGGCCGCCGGAGGTTGATCATTTTGGAAGCATGATCACTCGATGCCAAGATCCTTGCGGACCTTCTCGTAATCGCCGCGCAGCGCCAGCGAACCGGAGGTCAGCGTCAGCTTTTCAGGCTCCTTGTCGTTGGCGATCCAGTCGTACATGTTGAGCGCCGTTTCATAACCGTGACGCTTCGGCGAGATGATGACGGTGCCGAAGAAGCCCGTCGCGACCGGCTTCTTGAACTCATTGATCGCCGATTCCGCGCCGCCGATGCCGACGCCGATCACGTTGGTAGCCGGAATACCGACCGATTCCGAGGCGCGGACGGCGCCGAGAACGGCTTCGTCGTTGAGGCCGAAAGCCACCCAGTATTTCACGTCGGCATGCTTGTTGAGGACGGTGGTCGCCGCGTTGAGTGCTGCCTCGGTATCCGTCTTCGCCTGCGGCGCATCATAGATGTTCTCGGCCGGGAACCCGGCAGACTTCAGGACCGAGATCGCACCTTCGACGCGATCGACAGCGGTCGGCAGCTGATCGTAGGAAACCCGGATCGCGCCGACGTTCTTCATGTCCCAGCCGCGCTTCTTGATTTCGTCGACGATCGCCTGTCCGACGGTCTCGCCGATCTTGGTGGCCGAAATGCCCATGTGCGGCACGTCTTCCAGCGGCTTGCCGTCGGCACTGACGAGGCGATCGTCGACCGTCATCAGCTTCAACTGGTTGGCTTCGGCCTTGGCGACGATGCCGGGACCGAGTTTGACGTCGGGCGTGCAGATGATGAAACCCTGCGCGCCCTGCGCGCCGAGATTGTCGATCGCCGACTGGACCTTCTCGCCATCTTCAGCGCCGATCTTGACGACGGTGAAGCCTTTTTCCTTGGCGGCCTGGTCGGCGAATTTCCATTCGTCCTGGAACCAGGGCTCTTCCGGCTGCTTGACGATGAAACCGATCTTGACGTCTGCGGAAAATGCCGAGCCGGCTGTCAGAATGGCGAAAGTGCCAGCCAGAATAGCTGCTTTGAACAAGCGCATGTCTCTCTCCCTAAACTCTAAAATCGAGCAACTGCCTCCCAGGCAGCGCCCAATGAATTATGTTAAATCATCATACCAGTCAATTGCCAATGTATGATGATTGGAATAATAGGATAGGAACGGGAGTCGGATGGAGCGTCGCAAACTGCATCGAATTCGGATAATCAGGTTCGGTTGCAGCCCGGGAGAGAGCGTGGAGAGGTGAAGTTGGAATCGACTGAGGAACATGGCCGAACGGAAAGCTCCCGCAGCGAACGCCGACCGCGGGTACGCCGCAACGTGACGGCAGCGATCGCTCAGCACATCTGCGCGGACCGCTATCCCTCGGGCTCACCGTTGCCCCGCGAGAACGACCTTTGCGAACTCTACGGCGTCAGCCGCACGGTGATCCGCGAATCATTGAAAGTCTTGGAATCAAAGGGGCTCGTACGCGGCAAGCCGCGGGTCGGGACGACCGTTTGCGACCGGGATGAATGGAACATCCTGGACGCCGAGGTGCTCGACTGGATGGGGCCTTACATCAAAGACTTCGACCTTTTGGGATGCATTCTCGAAGCCCGGCGCACCATAGAACCGGCAGCCGCCGAATATGCCGCCGAACGTGCCGGCGCCCAGGAGATCGCCGATCTCGATAAGGCCTGGCGGCAGATGCGCGACAGCGCAGGCGATCCGGAAAGCTTCACCGACGCCGACGTGATGTTTCATACGGTGCTGCTGACCGCCAGCCACAACCAGGTGTTCCGGCGTTTGTCCAGCGCCATCCATGCTGCCCTGAAATATGCGCTGCATGCCTCCAACATCGCCGTCGAAAACCGGGAGGATGCGGTGCTCGTTCACGGCGAGCTGGTCGAGGCATTGCGGATGCGAGACAAGGCCGGCGCCCGCGAATGCGCCAATCGCATGCTCGACCTTGCGGTCCGTGACCTTGCCGCCGCAGAGAAGGCGATCGGCAGGACGAAATGATCAATCACGAAAAGCCGTGAACGCGCTGTCCCATCGCAAATCCGAGAAGAGATTAAGACCTAAGATGAAGATCACCAAACTCACCACCTATATCGTTCCGCCGCGCTGGCTGTTCCTGAAGGTCGAGACCGATGAGGGCATCGTCGGCTGGGGTGAACCGGTCGTCGAGGGGCGCGCGCTGACGGTCGAGGCCGCCGTCCACGAATTGGAAGATTACCTGATCGGCAAGGATCCCTTCCTGATCGAGGATCATTGGACGGTGATGTATCGCGGCGGTTTCTATCGCGGCGGCGCTGCCCATATGAGCGCGATCTCGGGCATCGACCAGGCGCTCTGGGACATCAAAGGCAAGGCGCTCGGCCAGCCGATCCATTCCCTGCTCGGCGGCCAGTTGCGCGACCGCATCAAGGTTTACTCCTGGATCGGCGGCGACCGTCCTTCCGACGTCGCCAACAATGCCAGGGACGTGGTCGCGCGCGGCTTCAAGGCGATCAAGCTCAACGGCTGCGAGGAAATGCAGATCGTCGACACCAACGAGAAGGTGGAAAGGGCGGTCGAGACCATCGCCGCCATCCGCGAGGCGATCGGTCCGCATATCGGCATCGGCGTCGATTTCCACGGCCGCGTGCACAAGCCGATGGCCAAGGTGCTCGCCAAGGAGCTCGAGCCCTACAAGCTGATGTTCATCGAGGAGCCGGTGCTGTCGGAGAACAAGGAAGCGTTGCGCGATATCGTCAACCATACCTCGACACCGATCGCGCTCGGCGAACGGCTCTTTTCGCGCTGGGATTTCAAGCAGGTCCTTTCGGACGGCTATGTCGACATCATTCAACCGGATCTTTCCCACGCCGGCGGCATTACCGAATGCCGCAAGATCGCGGCCATGGCCGAAGCCTATGATGTGGCGCTCGCACCGCATTGCCCGCTCGGCCCGATTGCGCTCGCTGCCTGCCTGCAGGTCGATGCCGTCAGCTACAATGCCTTCATCCAGGAACAGAGCCTCGGCATCCATTACAACACCGGCAACGACATCCTCGACTACATCTCCAACAAGGAGGTGTTCCGCTATGCCGACGGTTTCGTCTCGATCCCGCAGGGGCCGGGCCTCGGCGTCGAGGTCGACGAGGCCTATGTCATCGTGCGCGCCAAGGAGGGACATCGCTGGCGCAACCCGATCTGGCGGCATGCCGATGGCAGCTTTGCCGAGTGGTGAGAGAGCGAAGGGTCGCGCAAGCGGCCCTTTTTCATTCGCAGTGTAGGATATAAGCCGTCTCTTGCGTCATAATGGAAGCTCAAGAGGAGGTTCCCATGGCCAGAGCAATCGCAATCATCGTCGCCCGCATCATCTTCAGTTTCATCTTCTTCATGGCCGCCGGCTTCAAGTTCGCCGATATCGGCGCCACGGCGAGCTACATTGCCGCCGCCGGCTTCCCGATGGCGACCTTCCTCACCTGGGTCGCAGCCTTTTTCGAGATCGCCTTGGCCGTTGCCTTCATATCGGGCGCCTTCTTCATCGAGGCGAGCCTGCTGGCAGGCATCTACGTGATCTTCCTTGCCTTCGCCTTCCACGGACCGTCCCACTGGCAACAGAACCAGGCCGAATTCGGCTTCTTCGTCGATCACTTCACCTTCCTCGCCGGCCTGCTCTTCGCCGCCGTCCATGGGCCGGAGAAATGGGCATTGCGGCAAACGCTCCTGAGATAGTCAGCCATCCGCTGCTTCCGGAACCAACGGCCGCGCCGAACATTGCCTATCGGCAGAAGCTCAAGGAGGCAGCCATGGAGCTTGAGGGAAAGATCGCATTGGTGACGGGTGCCGGTTCCGGTATCGGCAAGGCGGCCGCGTTAAGGCTCGCTGCCGAGGGAGCAAGGGTTGCAGCACTGAGCCGCACCGCCGACGAGGTCGAAAAGACTTGCGCCGAAATCAACGCCGCCGGCGGTCAGGCGATCGCCCTGACGGCCGATACCAGCGACGAAGCGCAAATGCGAACCGCGGTGAAGAAGCTGACGGACACCTTCGGCGGCCTCGACATTGTCATTGCCAATGCAGGGATCAACGGAGTTTGGGCGCCGATCGACGATCTGAAACCGGATGAATGGGACAGGACCATCGCCGTCAATCTGCGCGGCACCTATCTGACCCTGCACCTGACAGTTCCGCATCTGAAGCGCCGCGGCGGTTCGATCGTCGTCGTCTCGTCGATCAACGGCACCCGCACCTTCACGACGCCGGGCGCCACCGCCTACAGCGCAACCAAGGCCGGCCAAGTCGCCATGGTCCAGCAGCTTGCCCTGGAACTCGGCCGCCACGACATCCGCGTCAATGCCGTCTGCCCCGGCGAGATCGAAACCAATATCAATGCCAATACCGATAGCCGCCGTCGCGAGGAGACGGAGGTTCCGGTCATCTGGCCGCAGGGCGATATCCCGATTGCCGGCGGGAAGGCAGGCAAAAGCGAGGATGTTGCCGAAACCATCCTCTTCCTTGCCTCCGACCGCGCCCGGCACATCACCGGTACGCCGATCTGGATCGACGGCGGCCAGGGCCTGTTGCGGTAATGCTCGAAGGTTTGGCGGAATTCAGCCATTCAGCCGGGCGCTGTCGAGCGTATAGAGTTCCTGCGCACGCTGCACCCCACGCAACGCATAACGTCCGACGCAGGCAAGCGCGGCGCGCGCTTCCGCCGGTATGGCCGCGGCGAAATCGGAGGAGATCAGCAGGTTGAGGTCGACCGAACGACACATGGAGGCGATCCGGCTGACCTCGTTGACGGCGGGGCCGATGACGGTGAAGTCCAGCCGGTCCTGGCTGCCGATATTGCCGTAGAAGACATCGCCGATATGCAGGCCGATATAGACGTCGGTCGTCGCCCGGCCGTCGGCAGCGCGCGCTGCATTCAGTCTGGCGAGCTTTTCCCGCAGCAGCGATTCGGCCCCGAGCGCCGCACGGCAGGTTTCGGCCGGCACCTCGCCCTTGAAGATAGCGAGCACACCGTCACCAATCAGCTTCAGCACATTGCCGCCGGCCTCATGGATCGCCGAGATGGCTACCTCGCTGTAATCGTTGAGGAGCGGGATGATTTCCTCCGGCGGCACGCGATCGGAAATCTTGGTGTAGTTCAACAGATCGGAAAACCACAGCGCGGCCGAGATCCGTTCCGATTTACCGCGGCTGATCTTGCCTTCCATTACCTGCCGCGCCGCATCCTCGCCGAGATAGACTTCCGCGATGGTGCGGGCGATGCGCCCGAGCGCAATGCACTTGATCGCCAGTCCGAGGACCGGCACCAGCTTGCGCAGGATGGCGAGATCGTGATCGGAAAAGCCCTCGGGATGTTTGGTTGCGAAATGCGAAAAGAAGCAATCCATCTCACCGATCGTGCCGGCTTCGCTGAAACGATGCATCATCGCCACGAAATCCGTGTTTCCAGCTTCGGCGATCTTGTCCAGCATGGTGAAATCGATCGGATCGCCAAACCCGATGCGTCGGCGCACCTCCCGCTCGTTGCCCGACCAAAGATGGTAGAAGGCCGAGCGCTGCCAGCTCGCCGCCGCTTCGCCCGAGCCCGTCGGGCCATACTCGAACTCGGTTTCGATCTCCTCGACGCTGTCCCAGCGGAAGGCGCGGCCTTCATGCACGGGGTGCAGCGTATCCATCAACGCCATGCCGCGGTCGAGCGGCAGGCCGGCATCCCGACAGGCCGCGCAGAAACCGGTCATGAGCTCGGCTTCCGAAGCGCCCTTCAGTCCCTGCTCCGTAACCCAGGCCGCAATCGTGCTGACGTCGCTGTAATCCATGCCGCTCACCTTCGCTTCTGCCCAAGCTGTAGCGCGAACTCAGCGTGGAAGGAAGTCAATTGGTTCAACCGCCCGTAGGCATATTATGGGGCGTGACGATTTCGATGGAAGAAAGCGAAGCGGGAACGATCCGCCCGGGTGCTTGTGCCCGGCTCATGATCGCCCTGAAGGCCGAGCGGGCGTCGGTTCTGAGATCGTGATGCAGCACGAAGCCGATCCGGCCTGCGGCAAGCAGGGCGCGGTTATCGGCATCGAGATCATGGGCGACGAAGACGCGGACGGGACGGTGGACGGCATCGAAGGCCGCCAGCACCGCGCGATTGCCACCGCCGATCGAATAAACGGCATTGATGGCGGAATCGGTCGCCAGCGCTGCCGCCGCAAGTGTTCCCGTCGCCCTGTCGCTGCCGTGCCCTTCGCTGATTTCGGTGATGCCGATATCCGGATAACGGCTGCGGATGATGCGACGAAAACCGATTTCACGCTCCTCCTCGCCGCGGAACCGCCCGCTCGACAGTGTCACCAGTACTTTGCCGCCGTCACGGCCGAGGAATTCGCCGATCAGATAGGCGGCGGTCTCTCCCGCCGCCCGGTTGTCGGCGCCCGCATAGGCGATGCGAAGCGAATTCGGCAAATCGGTCACCAGCGTCACCACCGGAATGCCGGCCACATCCGCCCGCGCGACGGCGGCAGCGATCTCGGCGACATCAGGCGCCTTGAGCACGATGCCATCAGTGCCGCGTAGCCGGATGCGATCGAGAAGCTGCGCCAGCTCGGCCGGCTTCATCACTTCGGCGAAGTGGAAGCGGCAGCGGAAGACGCCAGGCAGGAAGGTCGCCATCTCCGACTCGAAGGCGGTGCGCACCGCATCGCTGAAACGCTGAGGCGTCTCCATAACGATATCGATCGCCAATATGCGCCCGCCGCTCGTCGCCCCCGTCTGCTGCTTCTCCAGCTCCGCGATCGCCGCGTTCACCCGCAACTGCGTCTGCTGGCGCACACCCGGTCTGCCGTTCAGCACCCGGTCGACCGTGGCAGTGCTCAGTCCCGCCTGGAAGGCGATGTCCTTGACGAGAAAGGGATGGGCCATGGAAATCCGTCTGATGGTTTTTTGATGGATTCCTGATCTATATCATCCTGCAGCCCGGCGTATAGTGCCGCCATTGGAAAACGGGAGGAGCCCAATATGAAGACCGACAATCCGCAGAAGCTGCGCGCCGACCGTGTCTGGCTCAGCGAAGACGCCTGCGACCTCGACGATTTTCGCCGCCTTGCGCAAAAGACGACCGCCCTCGCCGATTACCCGACAGCTTCCGCAGTCGAGAAGAACGTGCTGATCTACGACAGCCGCAAGGTAACGGCGGCGGCAGCCGGCGAAGGCAAACGCCTCGTGCTGGCCGAAATCTGCGAAGCCTTCGGCGAAGGCCCGGGTGTCGTCGTTTTCAAACACGCATACCAAAACACCGGCATCATCGACCGCGCCAGCGCGATTTTCGAGGCCATCATCGAGGAACAGCACCGCACCTCGACGGGCGGCGGCGATCACTTCGCCAAGCCCGGCGCCAACGACCGCATCTGGAATTCGCTGGAAAAACACTGCCTCGCCGATCCGGAAAATTTCGCCGAATATTACGGCAACGCCATTATCGCGCTGGCAAGCGAGGCCTGGCTCGGACCGAGCTACCAGATGACGGCGCAGGTCAACCGCGTCAATCCGGGCGGTGCGGCGCAGTCAGCCCATCGCGACTACCATCTCGGCTTCCAGTCGTCTGCGGTCATCGAGCAATTTCCGGCACATGTGCACCGTCTCTCTCCGGTTCTGACGCTGCAGGGCGCGGTCGCCCATTGCGAGATGCCGCTCGAAAGCGGTCCTACACTCTTCCTGCCGCACAGCCAGACCTATGTACCGGGTTATCTCTCGCTCAAGCGCCAGGAGTTCCGGGATTATTTCGAGGCCAACCACGTCCAACTGCCGCTCGAAAAGGGCGACGTCGTCTTCTTCAATCCCGCCCTCTTCCACGCCGCCGGGACCAACCGCTCGGCCGACATCAAGCGTGTCGCCAACCTCCTGCAGGTCTCCTCCGCCTTCGGACGAGCCATGGAGACCGTCAACCGAGAGAGAATGAGCGCCAGACTCTTTCCCGCCCTGAAGGCGTTGCAAGACCGGCTCTCGCCCGACGAAATCGCCAACGCCGTCGCCGCCTGCGCCGAAGGTTATTCCTTCCCCACCAATCTCGACCGCGACCCGCCGCTCGGCGGACTGGCGCCGAAAACGCAGGCACAACTGATGCACGAGGCACTCAGGGAGGGCTGGAGCGACGAGACTTTTAAGGCAGCGCTTGCCGAGCAGGCGCAAAGGAAATTGAGTTGACTTTGGAAATCGGAGCCCCCTCATCCGCCCTACGGGCACCTTCTCCCCGAGGGGAGAAGGGAGAATCGAGGCGCCGCCACCTGTCTCTTCTCCCCACCGGGGAGAAGGTGCCGGCAGGCGGATGAGGGGGCCACACGGCACCGACATACGAGCCTCCCGCACGCGCGGGAGGCCATTCGCACATCATCACCAAGGAGCAACCACATGAGCAAAGATCACGGACGCCTCGACGGCAAGATCGCCATCGTCACCGGCGGCACGCAAGGATTGGGCGCAACCATCGCCCGTCTCTTCGCCGAACGCGGCGCGGAAGGCATCGTCATCTGCGGCCGCAACGAAGCCAAGGGCAAGGCGAAGGCGGCAGAGATTTCGGCTGCGACCGGCGTGAAGGTCGTCTATGTCAAGGCTGACCTCGCCAAAGTCGAGGATGCGAGCCACGTCGTGCACGTCTGCGACCAGACCTTTGGTCGTGTCGACGCCCTGGTCAATGCCGCCGCCATTACCGATCGAGGCACGATCCTCGACACCAGCCCCGAACTCTTCGACGCCATGTTCGCCATCAATGTGCGCGCACCGTTTTTCCTGATGCAGGAAACGGTGAAGGTCATGCGCCGCGAAAAGATCGAAGGCACCATCGTCAATATCGGCTCGATGTCGGCCAAAGCCGGCCAGCCATTCATCGCAGCCTACTGCGCTTCCAAGGGGGCGCTGGAAACCCTGACAAAGAACACCGCCTATGCGCTGCTGCGCAACCGCATCCGCGTCAACGGCCTGAACATCGGCTGGATGGCCTCCGAAGGCGAGGATCGCATCCAGCGCGAATATCACGATGCACCTGCCGACTGGCTGGAGAAGGCGGCGGCGAACCAGCCCTTCGGCCGGCTCGTCGATCCGCACGAGGTGGCGCGCGCCTGCGCCTACCTGTCATCGGCGGAATCCGGCCTGATGACCGGCTCCGTCATCTGCTTCGACCAATCGATCTGGGGGGCTTACGACGGCTCGCCGCATCCGGTCGCCGCTCTCTGAGAAAGCCGAGCTTACATTTCTCGTTGCCGGGCTCTGGTACCTGGGAGGATTTATCGTTAGGAGAAGGTCGATAGCATTGAGGGAGGAACTGGCGTGGCTGACAATCCGCTTTATGAGATCCGCGATGAACGTTTCGCCGCTTTGGTTGTCGGCACCGCCGCCCTCGAGGAGCTTTATTCCGGCTGCCGCTGGACAGAGGGCCCGGTCTGGTTTTCCGACCTGAACTGCCTTCTCTGGAGCGATATCCCGAACGAACGCATGATGCGCTGGACGCCGGATGGAACGGTCTCCGTCTTCCGCTCGCCCTCGAACTATGTCAACGGCAATACGCGCGACCGGCAGGGCCGGTTGGTCTCCTGCGAACATGGCGGCCGCCGCGTCACCCGCACGGAACTCGACGGCAGCATCACCGTTCTCGCCGAAAGCTACCACGGCAAAAGGCTGAACTCGCCGAACGACGTTGTCGTCCATTCGGACGGCGGGATCTGGTTCACTGACCCGACCTACGGCATCCTCTCGGACTATGAGGGCCATAAGGCCGAGCCCGAGCAGCCGACGCGCAACGTCTACCGGATCGACCCCGCAAGCGGCGCAATCGACGCCGTCGTCGAGGATTTCATCCAGCCGAACGGCCTTGCCTTCTCACCTGATGAAACGAAACTCTACATTGCCGATTCCGGTTCGGGCAAACACGAAGTGCCTTGCCATGTCAGAGTTTTCGATGTCGTCGACGGCAGAAAGCTTGCCAACAGCCGTTATTTCTGCAGCCTCGATGCCGGCCATCCCGACGGCTTTCGTTTCGATGTCAGCGGCAATCTCTGGACGAGCGCGGGTGATGGTGTGCATTGCTTCTCACCCGACGGCACGTTGCTCGGCAAGATCAAAGTGCCGCAGACAGTGTCCAATCTCACCTTCGGCGGCCCGAAGAAGAACCGGCTCTTCATCACCGCGACCCGTTCGGTCTATTCGATCTATACTAAGACGAACGGCGCACAATATCCGTAACCTTCGGAAGCACAGGGCGCCGTGCGCTCGACAGACACGCCTGACGATATCGCCATCGCCGGACAGGACGGTGTTGCACGGCGCGTCATCTGCAAGGGGCGGCAGCGGTTCCGGATGACGACCTGCCCGAAAAAAGCTAAAGCGCGTCGCATGAATCAGATTTGATGTGACGCGCTGGAGCGCTCGCACCTCATTGCATCAACGAGGAGTACCCGATGATCCGATTTCCACGCACCAAGGGGCGCCGCACGGCTCCTGACGCCACGACCGGGAGAGCCTGAGATGCGTTCCGTCGTTTCCTTCAACGAGGGCTGGAGTTTCCACGAGGGCTTCGGCCAGCGCCTGCTCGAAAGCTTCGATGCCGCCAAGTCGGTCAGCCTGCCCCACACCGCTGTCGAACTGCCCTTCAACTATTTCGATGAGAAGAGCTATCAGCGCGCCTTCACCTATCAGAAGGTGCTGCGCTGGCTGCCGGAATTCGAGGGTCGCGAGGTTTCCCTCGTCTTCGACGCGGCCATGGCCGACAGCGTCGTTTACCTGAACGGCGAAGAGATCATCGCCCATAAGGACGGCTATACACCCTTCGAGGCCCGCCTCACCGGCAAGCTCCTCAAAGGCGAGAATCTCGTGACCGTCAAGATCGACGGCAGCGAAAACCCTGAGATCCCGCCCTTCGGCGGCCGCATCGATTATCTGACCTATGCCGGCATCTACCGCGACGTCTGGCTGAAGGTCACCGACCCGGTTTCGATCCGTAATCTCAAGATCGAAACGGCTGACGTTCTCGCTCCTCATAAGTCGGCAAGCATCCGCGTCGATCTCGCCAACCCCGAGGGCCGCAGCTTCTCGGCGACCGTCACCGCCGCGCTGAAACAGGCCGACGGCACGGTGATCGCCACCGCAGCGACCGAAACGATCGGCGACCGCACGACGCTTTCCTTCGGCGGCCTCACCGGCATCGCGCTCTGGGACATCACCGACCCGACGCTCTATGAGATTACCGTCGAAGTCAGGACCGAGCACGGCTCCGACCGCCTCTCCACCCGGTTCGGCTTCCGCACCGCCGAATTCACGACGCAAGGTTTCCTGTTGAACGGCAAGCCGCTGAAACTGCGCGGCCTCAATCGCCACCAAGCCTTCCCCTATGTGGGTTATGCCGCCGGCCGGTCCGCCCAGGAGCGCGACGCCGACATCATGAAGAGCGTGCTGAAGTGCAATATCGTCCGCACCTCGCATTATCCGCAGTCGAAATGGTTCCTCGACCGTTGCGATGCGATCGGCTTGCTGGTCTTCGAGGAGATTCCCGGCTGGCAGCATATCGGCGATGCCGACTGGCAGAAGGAATCGATCGAAAACGTCCGCCGCATGATCGAGCGGGACTGGAATCATCCGTCGATCATCATCTGGGGCGTGCGCATCAACGAATCCCAGGACAGTCACGATTTCTACGTCGAGACCAACCGGCTGGCCCGCGAACTCGACAGCACCCGCCAGACCGGCGGCGTACGTTACATCACGGACAGCGAGCTGCTTGAAGACGTCTACACGATGAACGATTTCATCCTCGGCAACGAGGAGCTGCCGGGCGCCAACCGACCGCGCACGGTCCTTCGCGGCCAGCAGGAAAACACCGGCCTATCCCGCAAGGTGCCGTACCTCATCACCGAGTTCAACGGCCATATGCACCCGACGAAGATCTACGATCAGGAGCAGCGCCAGGCCGAGCATGTGCGCCGTCACCTGGAAGTGCTGAACGCCGCCTACGGCGATCCGGATATTTCAGGCGCCATCGGCTGGTGCATGTTCGATTACAACACCCACAAGGATTTCGGCTCCGGCGACCGCATCTGCTATCACGGCGTCATGGACATGTTCCGCGAACCGAAATTCGCGGCCTATGCCTATATCAGCCAGTGCGATCCTTCCGATGAGATCGTCATGAAGCCGGCGACCTTCTGGGCGCGCGGCGAGCGCAATATCGGCGGCGTGCTGCCGCTGATCATCCTGACCAATTGTGACGAGGTGGAGCTGCAATATGGCGCTCTCAGCAAGCGCGTCGGCCCGGACCGCGAAAATTATCCGCATCTGCCGCATCCGCCTGTTGTGCTCGATCACCGGCACTTCACCGCCGATGAGCTCGGCACCTGGGGCCTGGAATGGATCGACGGCACCCTCACCGGCTATATCGCCGGCGAAGCGGTGGCCAGCCTGAAGCTGGCAGCCGATCCCTTGCCGACGACATTGGAAATGGTCGCCGACAGCTCGACACTGAAGACTCGCGAACGCGACAGCACCCGCGTCATCATCCGCGCCCTCGACCAGTGCGGCCAGCGCCTGCCTTTCATGAACGACAGCATTTCGCTGAAGGTGCATGGACCCGCAAGGATCGTCGGCCCGACGAATGTGCCGCTGCAGGGCGGCACATCAGGCTTCTGGCTGGAAGCGACGGGGCTCGTGGGAGAAATTACCGTCGAAGCGGTCTCCCAACGCTTCGCGCCAGTGACCCTCAACGTAACCGCCGTCGCCTAACGCATAGCCCGAAAATCGAAATCGATTTTCTGAGAGCATAGAGCGCCGCGTGTTATCAGACGCGCGGCGCGCCACTTACGAAATCCTGGCCTGTGTTTCCGGATCGAAGAACACCGCCTTGTCGAGATTGAAGGCGAGGCGGGTGTTCTGGCCCGGAGCGATGCCAGCATCGGCGCGCAGGCGGGCGACAACGGATTTGCCGCCGAGTTTGGTGACGGCGAAGGTGTCGGAGCCGGCCGGTTCGACCACCTCGATCAGGCAATCGTCCTCGGTCAGCGAGCGCGCCTTGCGGTCGGCGCCGTCGGGATCGGTCAAGGCTTCGGGGCGGATGCCGAAGATCACCGGCTTGCCGGCATAGGCGGACAGGCCGTGATTGCCGGAGACGACCGGCAGCCTGAGCGGCGCGCCGTTCGGCCGCTCGAGCGAGACGGCCAGCCCGGCCGCACCGTTCTCGACGGTGGCGTTGAGCAGGTTCATCGCCGGCGAGCCCATGAAGTCGGCGACGAAGAGATTGGCGGGGCTGTTATAGATCTCGGCCGGCGTGCCGAACTGCTGCAGCACCCCGTCCTTCAGCACGGCGATCTTGGTCGCCAGCGTCATCGCCTCGATCTGGTCATGGGTGACATAGACGAAGGTGGTGCCCATGCGCTGGTGCAGCCGCTTGATCTCGGTGCGCATGTCGACGCGCAGCTTGGCATCGAGGTTCGACAGCGGCTCGTCGAACAGGAAGACCTGCGGATTGCGCACCAAGGCCCGGCCCATGGCGACGCGCTGGCGCTGCCCGCCGGAGAGCTGGCTCGGCTTGCGGTCGAGCAGATGGCCGATCTGCAGCATGTCGGAGACCTGTTTGATCGCCTTGGCCCGCTCCTCCTTCGGCACGCCGCGGATCTCCATGCCGAAGGCGATATTGCCCGCCACCGTCATATTCGGATAGAGCGCATAGGACTGGAACACCATGGCGATGTCGCGCTTGGAAGGATGCAGGCCGTTGATCGCCCGGCCGTCGATCCTGATCTCGCCCGAGGTGATCGTCTCCAGCCCGGCAATGGTGTTGAGCAGGGTCGACTTGCCGCAGCCGGACGGGCCGACCAGCACCAGGAAGCCGCCCTTTTCGAGTTCGATGTCGATGCCCTTGAGGATGTCGACGGCGCCGAAGCGCTTTCTGAGACCGGAGATTTCCAGGAAGGCCATGACTTACCCTTTGACTGCGCCCGCCATCAGACCGCGCACGAAGTAGCGGCCGGCGAGGATATAGACGATGAGCGTCGGAACGGCCGCGATCATCGCCGCGGCCATGTTGACATTGTATTCGACCACCCCGGTCGAGGTGTTGACGACATTGTTGAGCGCCACCGTCATCGGCATGGAGTCACCGGTGCCGGCATAGGCGGAAGCAAACAGGAAGTCGTTCCAGATATTGGTGAACTGGTAGATGACGGTGACGACGATGATCGGCAGCGAGTTCGGCAGCATGATGCGGCGGAAGATCTGGAAGAAGCTGGCGCCGTCGACCTGGGCGGCGCGCACCAGCTCGGTCGGAAAGGCCTCGTAGAAATTGCGGAAGAACAGCGTGGTGAAGCCGAGGCCGTAGACGACATGGACGAAGACCAGATTGACGGTCGAATTGCCGAAGCCGAAGTTCCAGCCGGTGGCGTTCTGCAGGGTGACGCCGAAGCGGCCGAGCGAGCCGAGGATCGTCGCCATCGGCAGCAGTACCGACTGGAACGGGATGAAACAGGCAAACAGCATCAGCCCGAACACCAGCGTATGGCCGGGGAAGCGCCATTTGGTCAGGATATAACCGTTCAATGCCCCCATGATGGTGGAGATGGCCACGGCCGGCACCACCATCTTGATCGAGTTCCAGAAGTAGCCCTTGATGCCGGCGCAGGTCAGCCCGACGCAGGCCTCGCCCCAGGCTTTGACCCAGGGATCGAAGGTCGGGGCCTCAGGCAGCGCCAGCATGTTGCCGCCCTGGATCTCGTCCATGGTCTTGAACGAAGTCGTCAGCATGACGAAGAGCGGCATCAGGTAGAGGATGGCGAAGATGACCAGCAGGCCGTAGATGACCAGTCGGCCGATCCAGCGGGCGCTGTTAGTCCTGCTATCGCCGCTCTGCGAAAGCATTGCGGCCGACGTGCCGATGGAAGAGGTGAGGCTGCTCATCGCGCCTTCTCCTTCAGTTCGGAATAGAGATAGGGAACGATGATGGCCGAGATCGTCATCAGCATGATGATGGCGCTGGCCGAGCCGACGGCCATCTCGTTGCGCTTGAAGGTATATTCATACATGAAGTTGGACGGCAGCCAGGCCGAGCCACCCGGCCCACCCGAGGTCAGCGCCACCACAAGGTCGTAGGACTTGATCGCCATATGGGCGAGCACGATGAAGGCCGACAGAAAGATCGGCCGCAGCAGCGGAATGACGATGCGCCGATAAAGCTGGAAGGGCGAGGCGCCGTCGATCTGCGCCGCCTTCATGATCTCGCCGTCGATGCCGCGTAAGCCCGCCAGAAACATCGCCATGACGAAGCCCGAGGCCTGCCAGACACCGGCGATGACGACGGTATAGATGACGAAGTCCTTGTTCTTGATCCAGTCGAAGTGGAAGCTCGTCCAGCCGAAGTGATGCAGCGTCTGTTCGAGCCCGAGGCCGGGATCGAGGAACCACTTCCAGGCCACCCCGGTGACGATGAAGGAGAGCGCCATCGGATAGAGGAAGATCGGCCTGAGCAACCCCTCACCGCGGATCTTCTGGTCGAGCAGGATGGCGAGCAGCAGGCCGAGGCCTAAGCAGATGCCGACATAGAGGAAGCCGAAGATCGCCATGTTGGTGATCGAGGTATACCAGGAGGACGGCGGATCGTTCTCGAAGGTCCAGCGCCACAGCCGCTGATAGGCGCGTGCGCCGGTCAGCGCATAAGACGGAAAGGTCTTGGAATTGGTGAAGGACAGATAGGCCGTCCAGACGATGAAGCCGTAGACGAAGATCAGCGTGATGACGAAGCTCGGCGCCAGCACGATCTTCGGCAGCGCATCCTGCAGCCGGCCCCGCAGCGAGACCCGCGTCGCTTGCCGCGGCGTCAGAACCGGATCGGTGGTGGCAACTGTGCTCATGGATATCATCTCCCTTCCCGCAGGATCGCTCGGCATTTATCGCTGCGGAGCCTGAAGCTTCCCCGCGAGACAAGCGGGGAAGCATTGTCATCGACGACCCTTAGCGGGCGTCGTCGATCGCCTGGACGAGCTGGGTGACGGCTTCGTCGGAGCTCTTGATCTGGCCGTGGACGAACTTCGAGACGACGTCCTTATAGGCATTGGCGATCGCCGGAGGCGCGCCGTAGCCCTGGGCCAGCGAGCCGAACAGCGTGCCGCCCTCATTGGCGGCCTTCAGGTCGGCGATGCCCTTCTTGCCGCAGGCGTCGAAGTCGGTGTCGGGAACGTCGGTGCGGGCCGGCACCGAACCCTTGACGACGTTGAAGGCCGACTGGAAGCTCTTCGACAGCGTTGCCGTTGCCAGCGCCACCTGCGCCGCCTTGCGGTCTTCAGGAACGTTGAACATGCCGAACATGTCGGAGTTGTAGATGACGCTGCCTTCGGTGCCGGGGAAGCGGTAGCAGAGGAAGTCCTTGTCCGGGGTCTTCTTGGCGGCAACGAATTCGCCCTTGGCCCAGTCGCCCATCACCTGCACCAGTGCGTCACCCTTGATGACCATGGCGGTCGCCAGGTTCCAGTCGCGGCCGGAGAAGTTCGGATCGACATATTTGACGATCTTCGCCAGGTTGTCGAAGGACTTCTTCATCGTCTCCGACTTCAGCGACGCCTCGTCGAGGTCGTTGAACGCCTTCTTGTAGAACTCCGGCCCGCCGGTCGACAGCACGATGGAATCAAACATCGTCGCTTCCTGCCAGTTCTGGCCGCCGAGCGCCAAGGGGATGACGCCTGCGGCCTTGGCCTTGTCGAGCAGCGCGATCAGATCGTCGAAGCTCTTCGGCTGGCTGCCGCCGATCTTGTCCATGACAGCCTTGTTGATCCACAGCCAGTTGACCGAATGGACGTTGACCGGGGCTGCGACCCACTTGCCGTCATAGACGGAGAACTTCTGCAGTGCTGCCGGCACCGACTTGTCCCAGCCTTCCTTCTTCGCCGTCTCGGTCAGGTCGCCCATGACGCCAGCCTGGGCATAATCGAGCACGGTGTAGCCCAGCATCTGCGAGGCCGTCGGATAAGTACCCGCCGCCACCATCGCCTTCAGCGCCGTCATCGCCGCATCACCGCCGCCGCCGGCAACCGGCACGTCCTTCCAGGCAAAGCCTTCCTTCGCCAGATCCTCCTTTAGGACGTTCAAAGCCGCCGCTTCGCCGCCAGACGTCCACCAGTGCAGCATCTGCACTTCCTTGACGTCGGCAGCCTGCGCCGCACCCAAACCAGCCAGCATCACGACAGCAACCGCTGCCGAGCTCATGAATTTGCGCATGAATTTCCTCCCGTTTGAAATCGGCGGCAGGATCCTCCCCGCCACCAGATGCATCCCGCCATTGCAGCGGTCGGCATGAAACCGCGCTCCTCCGCGCGGTTAACAATTTAAAACGTTATAAGCCTTTGGACGTCAAGCCCTTTCTCGACTCTCGAGAAAAATATGATTACTCCCATAACCTATTGAATTACATTAAAATAATCCAATTGGATAATAAAGCGTTAAAATTTAAAACGTTTTCATTCCCAGATTGCTCGCCCGAGTCATCGTGTTATTGTATCGGCAATTCCAGCATGGAAAGCCTAGAGTGACCGAACCGTCCCGGCCGCATCGCGGCGAAAATCTCGATATCATGCACAAGCGCGGCAAGCCGACCTTGCGAACGATCGCCACGATCGCCGGCCTTGCGGTGACAACCGTGTCGAGGGCGCTCTCCGATGCGCCGCAGATCTCTCTTGAAACCCGCCAGCGCGTGCACCGCATTGCCCGCGAGATCGGCTATCTCCCGGATCGTGCCGCCCAGCGTCTGAAGACCGGCCGCACCAACGTCGTCGCCATCTTGCTCGATCCACACGAGGAGGTGGTCGGCTTCACCACCTCGATCATGTACGGCATCGCCAAGGCGCTGAAAGAGACGCCCTACCATCTTGTCGTCGCCCCGAACTTCCTGTCGACGACCAACGCCGAAGCTGCCGAATACATCATCCGCAACCACCTTGCCGACGGGCTGATCTTCACGCGGACCGAGCCGCTCGATGCCCGCGTCCGCCTGCTGCTCGAAGCCGGCTTTCCCTTCATCTGTCACGGCCGCACCGAATTTTCGACACCGCATCCCTATGTCGACTACGACAATTTCACCTTTGCCTATGAAGCCACCCGCCGGCTGATCGCGAAGGGCCGCACAAAAGTGGCGGTGATCCTGCCGCCGAAGCGGCTGACCTTCTGCCAGCATATCCTGCACGGTTTCATGACGGCGGTGCGCGAGGCCGGCATCGCATACGAAATCCCCGAGATCGTCGATCTCGACACTCCGGCGGATGTGTTGCGCGACTTCATCCGCAGCCGCGCCGCCGCCCCGGGGGCTCCCGATGGTTTCGTTTGCCCCGGCGAAGTTTCGGCGCTTGCCGTCATCAGCGGCATGAGCGATGCCGGCCGCACACTCGCCGCCGACTATGATATCGTCGCCAAGGAGACATCCCGCCTTCTCACCCAATTGCAGCCTAAGGTCGACACGATCCATGAGGACCTGACGGCGGCGGGAGAGGATCTCGGCCGCATACTGCTGCAGCGCATTAACAACCCCGACGCCGAGGATCTGCACCTCCTGCTGTCGCCGCAGATCAACTTTCCGATCGGTTAGCCCGCCGGATCGAAGGGCGGTCATATTAAAACTGTTTTCATGGCGCGTGATTTGACTTAAAAGCACCGTGTAATCCGGTCGCAGCCCACCCGGTCAAAACAAGGGAATCCAAAATATGAAAACTATCGTCGTCTGCTCCGGCGGACTCGACTCCGTTTCGCTTGCCCACAGAATGGCAGCGGAAGAGCAGCTTATCGGTCTCGTCTCCTTCGATTACGGCCAGCGGCATCGCAAGGAACTCGACTTCGCCGCCAAATGCGCCGCGCGCCTTGCCGTCCCCCATCATATCATCGACATCGCCGCCATCGGCGGCCATCTCAGCGGATCGGCCCTGACCGACAATGTCGACGTTCCGGACGGCCATTACGCCGAGGAAACCATGAAGGCCACCGTGGTGCCCAACCGCAACGCCATCATGCTGGCGATCGCCTTCGGCCTGGCGGCCGCGCAAAAGGCGGATGCGGTCGCCGTCGCCGTGCACGGTGGCGACCACTTCATCTATCCCGACTGCCGGCCGGGCTTTATCGATGCTTTCCAGCACATGCAGGACGAAGCGCTGGACGGTTATGCCAGCGTCAGACTGCTTGCACCCTATGTCGACGTTCCCAAAGCGGCGATCGTGGCCGACGGCGCGAAACATGGGACACCGTTTGCGGAAACATGGTCCTGCTACAAGGGCGGCAGGCTTCATTGCGGACGCTGCGGCACCTGCGTCGAACGCCGCGAGGCTTTCCATCTCGCCGGCATTTCCGATCCGACGGAATACGAAGACGGGGATTTCTGGAAAGCGGCGGTGTCGCAATATTCAGCCGCGGAGGTGCGTTGATGTACCGCATCACCAAGGAGTTTCACCTGTCCGCTTCGCATCAGCTGGACCACCTGCCGGCCGATCATCAATGTGCCCGGCTCCATGGCCACAACTATGTCGTCATAGTCGAGCTTTCTGCAGAAACCCTGAATGACGATGGCTTCGTGCGTGACTATCACGACCTCTCGCCGCTCAAGCGCTATATCGACGAGACCCTCGATCATCGGCATCTGAACGACGTGTTCGGTCATTCGAAAGTCACCTCCGAGTTCCTGGCCAGGCATTTCTACGACTGGTGCAAGCAGCGCTTTCCCGAGACTTCGTCCGTCCGCGTCAGCGAAACGCCGAAAACCTGGGCGGAGTACCGGCCATGAGCGCGGAGACCATCCGCGTCAGCGAGATCTTCGGCCCGACCATACAGGGCGAAGGCGCATTGATCGGGCTGCCGACGGTATTCGTCAGGACGGGCGGCTGCGATTACCGCTGCTCCTGGTGCGATAGCCTTCATGCAGTCGATAGCGTGTTCCGGGATCAATGGATACCGATGTCCGTCGAGGCGATCTGGCAGGAGGTCACAAGACTTTCCGGAAGCAGACCGCTGACGGTTTCCCTTTCCGGAGGCAATCCGGCGATCCAGCCCCTGGGGCCGCTGATCGAACTCGGTCATGCCAAGGGATACCGCTTCGCGCTGGAAACGCAGGGAAGTGTGGCGCGGAACTGGTTTCGCGATCTCGATGTCCTGGTCTTGAGTCCCAAGCCGCCGTCGAGCGGAATGCAAACCGAGTGGGGGGAAATCGACGACTGTCTACGGCTTTCAGCCGGCGGGCCGGAGATCGTGCTGAAAGTCGTCGTCTTCGATGATCCCGATTATGCTTTCGCCCGAGAGGTGGGCCAGCGCTACCCCTATATTCCCTTGTACCTTCAGCCGGGCAATCACACGCCGCCCCCACCCGAAGACGACGACGCGCGCATCGATATCGACGGCGTGATGGATCGCATGCATTGGCTTGTCGAGAAGGTGACGGCCGACGGATGGTTTGCGCCACGCGTGCTGCCGCAACTGCACGTGCTGCTGTGGGGAAACAAGCGCGGCGTCTGAGCCCGCCTGAAGCGTGTCGCGATCTCTTTCAGATTCGCTCCACGCTTTAGGTCTTTGTTTTTACGCAGTTCGTTGTCGTAAAACCGCTGCGCACTTTTGCGCGACATGCTCTACCGCTCCGGGAAAGCAAAGACATCGACAGGCTCTCCGAGCCCGCGCAACGGGAAGGTGCCGAGACTGTCCATGTCTTTCGCGCAGCCTGCCATTTCGACGAAAGCCCGCGACAAGAGTACCGGACGCTTGACCTCCTTGGTCAGGCTTTCCAGCCGCGAGGCGACATTGACCGCCGGGCCGATGACGGTGAAATCCAGCCGTCGGCGAGAGCCAATATTGCCATACATGACGTCGCCGACATGCACACCGACGCCGTAGCGTAGCGGTTCGCGTCCCGTGCGCAGGTGCTCCTCGTTCAGCTTGGCCATCGACGCCTGCCCCTCGCGGATCGCCTCCAGCAGATCGAGGCAGGCCGTTTCCTTGGCCAATGGGAAGATCGCCAGCAGCCCGTCTCCCATGAACTTCAGGATTTCCCCGCCATGCCGTTCGATCGGGTCCGACATGGCATCGAAATAATCATTCAGAAGATGGATAACGTCGTCGCGCGGCCAGAGATCCGAGATCGCCGTGAAATCGCGCAGGTCGCAGATCATGATGGCCGCGCCGACGGTCGCGCCGCTGCCGCGGGTCGTGACACCCGACAGGATCTGCTCGCTCGCATGCGGACCGACATAGGTCTGCAGCAGCGTGCGCGCCATGATGTTCTTCAGCCTGATTTCGCTGACGAGGGTCAGGGCCGGCAGGAGATCGCGCAGGAAATCGACATGTTCGCTCGCAAAACCGCCCGGCCGGCAGGTGGAAAATGTCACGACATGCCGTTTGCCGAAGGTGTGTTCGATCGGCCAAGCGATATATTCGGTCAGGCCGTCGTCATGCAGTTCCTGATAGAATGAATCCAGGTCGCCGTCGGCTGCGCCTTCCAGCCGTTTGCGCAGCTCCTCGGCACCCTGATGGATCGCATTGATCGGACTGTTCAGAAACTCCGGCGTGTTTTCGATGCCATAGGCGAATGTGTCGATCTTGGCCTCCGCCAGACCTTCCTTCCACAGGATGCGGGCGCCGATCCATTGCGGATGGTTCGTGCGGAAATGCAGCGTCGCCCGCGTCACCGGCACCCCTGCCGAAAGCAGCTTGCCGCACATCTCGACCAGGATATTGTCGATGAAGCGCTCGCCGCGCGTCTCGTTCACCAGCCAGTCGAGAATCCGTCTCCTGCGGATCGGCCAGACACCCTCCTCCGCCTCAACGGCACTCCCGACCTTGCTTGGAAAAGACGACATCAAAAACTCCCGTTACGCCGCGTCACCGGCAAAAGCCGGATCCGATTTCCGCTGTATGTGGTCGACAGGCAGGCAAATGATAAGGGGAAACTGCGATCAAGTCTCAAAAATCCCAGTCTTCATCCTCGGTGGCCACTGCCTTGCCGATGACATAGGAGGACCCGGAGCCGGAGAAAAAGTCGTGGTTCTCGTCGGCATTCGGCGACAATGCCGAAAGGATCGCCGGATTGACCTTGCAGGCTTCGGCCGGGAACAGCGCCTCGTAGCCGAGGTTCATCAACGCCTTGTTGGCGTTGTAATGCAGGAACTTCTTGACGTCTTCGCTCAGCCCGACGCCGTCATAGAGCGCTTCGGTATATCGCGCCTCGTTGTCGTAGAGTTCGAGCAAGAGGTCGAAAGCGAAATCCTTGATCTCCAGCCGGCGCTCTTCGGAGAGCGTTTCAAGGCCGCGCTGGAACTTGTAGCCGATATAATAACCGTGCACCGCCTCGTCCCGGATGATCAGCCGGATCATGTCGGCCGTATTGGTGAGCTTGGCGCGGCTCGACCAGTACATCGGCAGGTAGAAGCCGGAATAGAACAGGAAGCTTTCGAGGAAGACACTGGCGACCTTCTTCTTCAGGGGATCGCCGGAGCGATACTGCTCGATGATCAGCGCCGATTTGCGCTGCAGGAATTCGTTCTCTTCCGACCAGCGATAGGCATCGTCGACATCGGGCGTCGAGCACAGCGTCGAGAAGATTGAGGAATAGGAGCGCGCATGCACCGCCTCCATGAAGGAGACATTGGATAGCACTGCCTCCTCATGCGGTGTCGCCGCATCCTCCATCAGCCTGATGGAGCCGACGCCGTTCTGGATCGTGTCGAGCAGGGTCAAACCGGTGAAGACCCGGATGGTCAGCTGCTGCTCGGCCGCCGTCAGCGTCGCCCAGGAAGGAATGTCGTTCGACAGCGGCACTTTCTCCGGCAGCCAGAAATTGCCGGTCAGCCGGTTCCAGACTTCGAGATCCTTGTCGTCCTCGATGCGGTTCCAATTGATGGCGCGCACGCGGGAGGCTGGCTTCAGTTGCATGTTCATTGTGGTCCCTCTTGAGGAATGTGTCCGGATTTGCCCCTCATCCGCCTGCCGGCACCTTCTCCCTGCCTGCGGGGCGAAGGATATGCCGCATCGGCTTCGTCAATCCTCGACACTGCGTTTGGCACGTCCCCTCTCCCCGTTTTTACGGGGAGAGGGTTAGAGTGAGGGGCAAATCCTCAGAAGCGAAATCAAATCACAACGTGCACGACACACACCCCTGCACTTCCGTACCCGAAAGCGCCATCTGGCGAAGGCGGATGTAGTAGATCGTCTTGATGCCCTTCTTCCAGGCGTAGATCTGCGCCTTGTTGATGTCGCGCGTCGTTGCCGTATCGCGGAAGAACAAGGTCAGCGACAGACCCTGGTCGACGTGCTGGGTCGCCGCCGCGTAGGTGTCGATGATCTTCTCCGGCCCGATCTCGTAGGCGTCCTGGTAATAATCGAGATTGTCGTTGGTCATGAACGGCGCCGGATAATAGACCCGGCCTATCTTGCCTTCCTTGCGGATCTCGATCTTCGAGACGATCGGATGGATGGAGGAGGTCGAGTGATTGATGTAGGAGATCGATCCCGTCGGCGGCACCGCCTGCAGGTTCTGATTATAGAGGCCGGAGGCCATCACCGCCTTTTTCAGCGCCACCCAGTCTTCCCTCGTCGGAATATGTATGCCGGCGTCGTCGAAAATTGACTGCACCTTCTCGGTCGCCGGCTTCCATTCCTGCTCGGTATATTTGTCGAAATATTCGCCCGAGGCGTATTTCGAATTCTCGAAACCCGTGAAGCGGGCGCCGCGCTCGACCGCCAGCAGATTCGAGGCTCGGATAGCGTGATAGGTCACCGTATAAAAATAGATATTGGTGAAGTCGACGCCTTCCTCGGAGCCGTAATAGATGCGTTCGCGGGCGAGGTAGCCGTGCAGGTTCATCTGGCCGAGCCCGATCGCATGGCTCTCGTCATTGCCCTTCTCGATCGACGGAACCGAGGAGATATGACTCATGTCGGAGACCGCCGTCAGCGCCCGGATCGAGGTCTCGATCGTCTTGCCGAAATCGGCTGAATCCATCGCCGCCGCAATGTTCAGCGAACCGAGATTGCAGGAAATATCCTTGCCGAGATCCCTATAGGAGAGATCATCGTTATATTGGCTCGCCTCGCTCACCTGCAGGATCTCCGAGCAGAGATTGCTCATGGAGATGCGCCCGGCCACCGGGTTCGCCCGATTCACCGTGTCCTCGAACATGATGTAGGGATAACCGCTTTCGAACTGGATTTCGGCGATCACCTGGAAGAATTCGCGCGCCTTGATCTTCTTCTTCGAAATACGGGCGTCCGTCACCATCTCCCGGTACTTTTCCGTCACCGAAATCTCGGTGAAGGGCACACCATAGACGCGTTCCACGTCGTAGGGCGAGAATAGGTACATGTCCTCATTGTTCCTGGCGAGTTCGAAGGTGATGTCGGGCACGACGACGCCGAGCGACAGTGTCTTGATGCGGATTTTCTCGTCGGCATTTTCGCGCTTGGTGTCGAGAAAGCGAATGATGTCGGGATGATGGGCGTTGAGATAAACCGCGCCCGCCCCCTGGCGCGCACCGAGCTGGTTGGCATAGGAGAAGCTGTCTTCGAGCAGCTTCATCACCGGGATGATGCCGGAGGACTGGTTCTCGATCTGCTTGATCGGCGCACCGGCCTCCCGTATGTTCGTCAGCGACAAAGCCACGCCGCCACCGCGCTTCGACAATTGCAGCGCCGAATTGATCGACCGGCCGATCGATTCCATATTGTCTTCGACGCGCAACAGGAAACAGGAGACCAGTTCGCCGCGCTGCTTCTTGCCGGCATTGAGAAAGGTCGGCGTCGCCGGCTGGAAACGGCCGGATATGATCTCGTCGACCATGTCGCGGGCAAGGGCCTCGTCGCCCCGCGCCAAAGTCAGCGCCACCATGCAGATGCGGTCTTCGTAGCGCTCGAGATAACGTTTTCCGTCGAAGGTCTTCAGCGTGTAGCTGGTGTAATATTTGAAAGCGCCGAGGAAAGTGGGAAAACGGAATTTCCTGGCATAGGCCTGATCGAAAAGGTCGCGGACAAAATTGAAGGAATATTGGTCGAGCACCTCCTGCTCGTAATAGCCCTCAGTGACGAGGTAATCGAGCTTTTCTCGAAGATTGTGAAAAAACACGGTGTTCTGGTTCACATGCTGCAGGAAATATTGCCTGGCCGCCATGCGATCCTTGTCGAGTTGGATCTTGCCGTCATCGTCATAGAGGTTCAGCATCGCGTTCAGCGCGTGATAATCGAGCGTTTCAGCCGCCTTCAGCGGTTTTGCGCCCGCATCCCGCGTCAGATTTGTTCCCGTGTCCAAAATCGTCCCATCCCGTCTTTGACATTGGCGACATCCTCGGCCGTTCCCAGAAGCTCGAACCTGTAGAGATACGGCACCTGGCACTTCTTCGAGATGACATCGCCGGCTAGCCCGTAGGTCTCGCCGAAATTGCTGTTGCCCGCGGCAATCACGCCGCGGATGTTGGAGCGGTTTTCCGCATCGTTGAGGAAGCGGATCACCGGCTTGGGCACGGCTCCCTTTACGATCCCGGGGCCGCCGTCGCCGCAATAGGTAGGCAAGATCAGCACATAAGGTTCGCGGATATGGATGTCCTCAGCGCCAAGGGGAATGCGCGCCGCGCGCAGCCCCAGCTTCTCGACGAAACGATGGGTATTTCCGGATCGGCTGGAATAATAGACGATCAGCCCCATCGCTTTTCTCAGCTCAGGAAAGCGCGCTGATCATGTCGGGTCGGAAACCCGCCCAATGCTGGCTGCCGGCAACCACGACCGGAACCTGCATGTAGCCCATGCCGCGCACACGATCGAGCGCTTCGGCATCCTGGGAAATATCGACGATTTCATAGTCCACGCCCAGGCGGTCGAGGGCGCGGTAGGTGGCAGTGCATTGGACGCAGGCCGGCTTGCTGTAAACGGTAACGCTCATCATGTTCCTCGTGATGTCAATGGATTCAGGACGCAGGGCTGGATCGGGCGCCGTACGGCGTCCGGGACAATGCTTGATAATGATGTGGCAAGGTTGGCGCTTTAAACGCCTGATATCATCCCTCGCAGGATGTGCGCGGGCGACGGCCTTGATGTTCTCGACATGACTTCAAACCCCGAAGTGCTCATGCGGACGTTCGGGGCAGCGCAACAGGCGCGGATCATTCCGCATTCGATCACGCGACCTTCCGTACACCCCGCCCGTGGACGTTTCGTTCAAGGCAGGTCTCCTGGCTCGCGGGTCAAAGCACTCTGCTCCAGCCTTCCCAAGGCATCATGCCTCAGTGACCTGAAATTGGGCAGTTGCTCGCCGCTTACAGTTGCGGGGGCAGCTCCGGCATCGCCGCGCCATGATGGCGCAACGCACCGTATTCCCGTCTTAGCCCTCGATCCTCACGAATCGAGGGAACCTCGAACACTAGATATAGTACGCGAATCCAAATTCACGTCAACGGATGGTTTGTGCATTGCGTTACGGCAGGTTTGAAATCGCTGTATTCCTGTGAAAAACAGGGATAACGAAAGCTTAACGAAAACAGGCTGTGGAGAAGGCCTCGACGTGAACCGGCCGGCAAGCTGCCTCCTAGGCTGCTGACAAAGCACTGCAACCCGCGACGTCATCCTCGGCCTTGTGCCGAGGATCTGCGCACGTCCAATTAAGCATCTGAAAATTAAACCGTTTTCCTGTCTAATAGTTGCGGTGGTTAGATGCTCGGCACAAGGCCGAGCATGACGGAGGAGACTTTGTCAGCAAACTGAGAGCCGGCAGATGGCCGGCTCCGCTATTTTCGATTCCCGGGGTAGGCCCGAATCGGCAGTCTTCCCACCGCCAGTCGGGTTCATACCTTTATCCGAAGCAATCGCAGCGCATTGATCGTCACCAGCACGGTGGCGCCGGTATCGGCGAGGATCGCCGGCCAGAGCCCGGTAATGCCGGCGATCGTGGTCACCAGAAAGAAAGCCTTCAGCCCGAGGGCGATGGTGATATTCTGCAAGATATTGCGCATCGTGCGCTTGGAAAGCGCGATCATCCGCGCCACGTCGCCGACGCGTCCGTGCAGCACGGCGGCATCGGCCGTCTCCAGCGCCACATCCGTGCCGCCACCCATGGCGATGCCGATATCGGCGGCAGCGAGCGCCGGCGCGTCGTTGATGCCGTCGCCGACCTTGGCGACAACGAAACCTTCGCGCTTCAATTCACCGACGACCCGCTGCTTGTCCTCGGGCATCATCTCGCCGCGCCAGTCGATGCCGAGCATGCCGGCGACGGCGGCCGCCGTCCGCTTGTTGTCGCCCGTCAGCATCATCGCCTTGACACCGGCCGATTTGAGCGCCGAGAGCCCCACTTCGGCATCCTCGCGCGGCTCGTCGCGCATGGCGATCAGGCCGGCCGCAGCGCCATTGACGAGCAGCACCGATACGCTCTTGCCCTCATCATTGAGCCCTGCAATACGCGCCTCCTGTTCCCCGTTGAGCGCCCCACGCTCGCGTGCGGCAGGCGGCGATAAGAGATCCACTGTCTCGCCGCCGACCTTGCCGGTGACCCCCTTGCCCGGCAGCGCTTCCAGTTCGAAGGCGGGCGGCACGGGCACGCCGTCCGCTTTGGCGCGGTGGAGAATCGCCAGTGCCAGCGGATGGCTGGAGCCCTGCTCGAGCACAGCCGCGCGCGACAGGAGCTGCGCCTCGCTCAATCCGAAGGAAAGGATGTCGGTGACCCGAGGCTTGCCTTCCGTCAGCGTGCCCGTCTTGTCGAAGGCGACCATCGTCACCTTGCCGAGCGTCTCCAGGACCGCTCCGCCCTTCATCAGCAGCCCGCGCCGTGCGCCCGCCGACAGCGAAGCGGCGATCGCCGCCGGCGTCGAGATGACGAGGGCGCAGGGGCAGCCGATCAGCAGGATGGCAAGGCCTTTGTAGATCCATTCACTCCACGCGCCGCCGAAAAACAGCGGCGGAATGACCGCGACCAGTGCGGCGACGACGACGACACCTGGCGTGTAGTAGCGCGAAAACCGATCGATGAACCGCTCCGTCGGCGCCTTCGATTCCTGCGCTTCTTCCACCAGCTTGACGACGCGAGCGATGGTATTGTCGGCAGCGGCTGCCGTGACGCGAACCCTGAGCACCGCATCGCCATTGACCGTACCGGCATAGACGACGGCATCGACGCCCTTACGCACCGGCGTGCTCTCGCCCGTCACCGGAGCCTCGTCGATCGCGCTCTCGCCTGATACGATGACGCCGTCGGCAGAGATGCGGTCGCCGGGACGAACCATGATGACCGCGCCGACGGCAAGACTTTCCGCCGGCACCTCGCGCATCTGCCCATTGTCTTCGAGCAGCGCGGTCTTCGGCACCAGGGCCGTCAGCGACTGGATGCTTTCACGCGCCCTGCCCGCCGCCACGCCTTCGAGCAGCTCGCCGACGAGGAACAGGAATACGACCGTTGCCGCTTCCTCGCCCGCATTGATGATGACGGCGCCGACGGCGGCGATCGTCATCAGCATCTCGATCGAAAACGGCGTGCCTGACAAAGCCGCCATGACGGCTCGCCGCGCAATCGGCAGCAGACCGACCAGTATCGCGACCAAGAAGGCATAGGACGCGATCGCCGGCACCAGATGGCCGACGGCATAGGCGACAGCGAGTGCCGCACCCGAAAAAATGGCCAGGCGGCCTTTCCTGCTCCGCCACCAAGGACCGGTCATCGGCGCATGGTCGTGCCCATGCAGGCCTTCGATTTCCTTCTCGTCATGGGCATGGTCGTGATCATGCCCGGCATGGTCGTGATCGCCATGGCCATGAGCGGCATGATCGTGGTGATGGTGCGGGCGGCCTTCACGCGCGGGCGTCTCATTTCCGGTAAAGGGCGAGACGGAATAACCAAGCCCCGTCACCTTCCTCTCGACTGCCTCGAGATCGCTGCTGCCGTCATGCCGGACGGTCATGGTGCCTGTCACCACCGAGACGGTGACATCGGCAACGCCTGCTATGCGCCTGACTGCGGTGTCGATCTTGCTCGCGCAGGCGGCGCAATCCATGCCGCCGACCCTGTATCGTGTCTCGCTCGTCTCAGCCATATCCGCTTCCTTGTCAAACAGAAGCATCCCCCCTACATCCTCTAGCGACTAGAGGTGCAAGAGAAAAATCATGAAAAAGATCACGATTGGCGAGGCGGCCCGTCGAAGCGGTGTCAAGGTGCCAACGGTGCGCTATTACGAAAGCATCGGCCTGCTCGCGGCGCCGAGCCGCAGCGAAGGCAACCAGCGATCCTTCGAACCTGCCGACATCAGCCGCCTCGCTTTCATCCGCCACGCGCGCGAGCTCGGTTTCGAGATCGAGGCGATCCGCACGCTGCTCACCCTGCAGGATGATCCGCACCAATCCTGCGCCTCGGCCGATGCCATTGCCAAGGCCCGCCTTTTCGAGGTCGAGCAGCGCATCCGCAGCCTGATGGCGCTGAAGGCCGAACTGGAAACCATGGTGGAAGGCTGCGGCCACGGTCGCGTCGACCAATGCCGTGTCATCGAGGTTCTCGCCGACCACGGCCAGTGCACGCATTCGCATCACTGATCCCGGCCTTGCAGTCAAGGCGCAGCCGCGCCAAAACTGCACCGGAAAGAATCGGGCGAAGGCATCCATGAACCAGAAGCGAATTGCCATCATCGGCGGTGGCCCGGCGGGCCTGGCGGCAGCCGAACTGCTTTCGCTCTCCGGCCATGCGGTGACGGTCTACGACGCCATGCCGACCTTCGCCCGCAAGTTTCTGCTGGCCGGCAAGTCTGGGCTGAACATCACCCATTCCGAGGATTATGCCCGTTTCGTCACGCGCTTCGGCGCGGCCTCCGCCCGCCTGCGCCCGGCGCTCGATGCCTTTACCCCTGGCGATATCAGAGATTGGGCAGCAGGGCTCGGAACCGAGACTTTCGTCGGCTCGTCCGGCCGGGTTTTCCCTGATGTGATGAAAGCCTCGCCTTTGCTGCGCGCCTGGCTCAAACGGCTGGAGGCGCAGGGCGCTATGCTGCGCACCCGCCACCGCTGGATCGGTTTTGCCGATGGGGGCTATGTTTTCGAAACGCCGGAAGTACGCAGCATCGTCCATTGCGACGCAGCCCTCCTGGCGCTCGGCGGCGCCAGCTGGCCGCGCCTCGGCTCCGATGCAAGCTGGCTGCCGTGCCTATCGGAGAAGGGCGTCGAGATCGACGCCTTCCGGCCCGCCAATTGCGGCTTCGTCGTCGGCTGGAGCGAAAGCTTCCGCGAGCGTTTCGCTGGCGAGCCGGTGAAATCGGTCACCGCCACCTCCGATGCCGGCACCTTTCCCGGCGAATTCGTCATCAGCGCAAACGGCATCGAGGGCAGCCTGGTCTATGCCCATGCAGCAAGCCTTCGCGATCAACTGCTCAACCGCGGCAGCGCTGCCCTGACGCTCGACCTGGCCCCGGGTCGGACGACCGAAAGGCTGACCCGCGACCTCGCGCGCCAGGATGCCAAATCGAGCTTTTCGAACCGCCTGCGCAAGGGCGCCGGCCTCGACGGTGTTAAGGCGGCGCTGTTACGGGAGTTCGCACCCGAGCGCGACCGCGCAGATCCCGGACGCCTCGCCGGCGTGATCAAGTCCCTGCCGGTCCCGGTTCTCGACACGAGGCCGATCGGCGAGGCCATCTCCTCTGCCGGCGGCATCCGCTGGAGCAGCATCGATCAAGACTTCATGTTGAAGGCGCTGCCGGGCACCTTCGTCGCCGGCGAGATGCTCGACTGGGAAGCGCCGACCGGCGGCTATCTCCTCACCGCCTGCCTTGCGACAGGCCGCGCCGCCGCGCGCGGCATCGAGGCCTGGCTGCGCGGATAAGCGCCGGCGCTCGCAGGCTGAACAGCAAACAAGAACGTCCTTCGATCAGGCCGAGGCTGCACGAAACGTCATGACAAGACCATTCATGCAGTAGCGAAGTCCGGTTGGCTTCGGGCCATCATCGAAGACATGTCCGAGATGGCCGCCACAGCGGCTACAATGGACCGCCGTGCGCGCCATCCCGAAACTGGTGTCGTGTGTGGTGCCGACGGCATGGTCGAGCGGCGCCCAAAAGCTCGGCCAGCCGGTGCCGCTATCGAATTTGGTCGCCGAGGAAAAGAGCTTTTGCTCGCAGCCGACGCAGGCGAAAGTGCCCTTCCGCTCCTCATGCAGCAACGGGCTGCTGAAGGGATTTTCTGTGCCCGCCTGACGCAGGATGACGAATTGATCCGGCGTCAGCAGCTTATGCCATTCCTCATCGGTATGGGTCACCGCAAACGTTTCGCCGGCGATCGCCTTGCCGGCCAGGCTAACTCGAACGGCAAGCGCCCCGAAAACGGTCGTCATCAGCAACAATCGTCTGTTCAACATGATCAGGATCTCCCCATCTGACAAAGCCTTGCTCTGTAGGAAAATACGGGCGAGAGAAGTCTTTGTTACATTCTCACCGCTCAAACACCGAAATGTGATGCCGCCCCCTTTCGCCGCACGCTGACGACCGCCACGCGCCGCCTGATTGCAAACCCGCGGTTTTTCCATCAGACTGTGCTGAAGTTCCGTGGGAGGAGCAGATGCACGAACAGTCAGCGCACGCGGAGCATGTCTATACCTCTGCTCAGCGCGATTCCGCCGCGGCCAGTTCTCCGGTGGTCGCCTCGTGGCGGCGATGCATGACCATGCATCAGCTCGCCCCCGAGGATGAACGGGCGCCGCTGCGCCTGACCGATGAGGAATTTCGGCGCGCCCGCGAACAATCCGGGCAGTTGATCGCCAGCGCGACGGAAGAGCTCGATCGCCTCTTCACCACCGTCGGCAAGGCCGGCTGCTGCCTGCTTCTGACTGACAAGAATGGCATTGCGCTGGAGCGGCGGGGAGCGGCCGGCGACGACAAGGAATTCCGCGAACTCGGCCTCTGGACCGGCTCCGTCTGGACCGAGGCAAGCATCGGCACAAACGGCATCGGCACCGCGCTTGCCGATGAACGCGCCGTCGCCATCTTCCGCGACCAGCATTTCTTCTGCGCCAATACCAGCCTCAGCTGCACGACTGCGCCGATCCGCGATCATCGTGGCCGACTGGCCGCGGCCCTCGACATCTCCACCTGCCGTGAAGACGTCAACGAGATGACCCTGGCGATCCTGACGCAGACCGTACGCGATGCGGCGATGCGCATCGAACTCAACCTCTTCCGTTCGGCCTTTCCCAGCGCCCGCTTCCTGATGGTTCCGGCCGGCGCCAACTCGGCCGCCGCCCTGCTGGCCGTCGACCGGCATGACCTCGTGCTCGGGGCGACGCGCGCCGCCCGCATCGCGCTGCAGCTGGACGACAAGCGAATCGCCGCCGGCATTCCGGCCGCCGATGCTCTCCGCGAGGCGAGCGTCTCACAGCAGGAAGAGATGGTCGAGGCGGAGAAGGCCGCCTTGCTGCGGGCGCTGTCGCGCGCCGGCGGCAACGTCTCCCAGGCGGCGATCGCGCTTGGCATCAGCCGCGCCACCCTGCACAGGAAGATGAAGAAGCTCGACCTCCACTGATCGGCTTAAAGGTTCCGCCACGACGGCAATGGTGACGCGATCCTGTCGCAACTCTGCGACACTGTGCACTGCGGTATGAAAGAGCCGCCCTGTTCTCTTCGCCAAAACACGCACATTTTCTTCCCACTGGTTCACTTGGGAACCTGGCTCATCATGGGAGGATGACATGCTTCATCAGAAAATCGTCGAGTCGCCGTTCAAGCTGAAATACGGCAACTATATCGGCGGCGAATGGCGCGACCCGGTCGAAGGCAAGTATTTCGAAAACCTGACGCCGGTCACCGGCGGCAAGCTCTGCGACATTCCCCGTTCCGATGAAAAGGACATCAATCTCGCGCTCGACGCCACTCACGCGGCCAAGGAAAAATGGGGCCGCACCTCGGCTGCCGAGCGCTCCAATATCCTCATGAAGATCGCCCAGCGGATGGAAGACAAGCTGGAATTGCTCGCCCAGGCCGAGACCTGGGACAATGGCAAGCCGATCCGCGAAACGATGGCGGCCGACATTCCGCTGGCGATCGATCACTTCCGCTATTTCGCCTCCTGCATTCGCGCCCAGGAAGGCTCGATCGGCGAGATCGATCACGATACGATCGCCTATCACTTCCACGAGCCACTCGGCGTCGTCGGCCAGATCATTCCCTGGAACTTCCCGATCCTGATGGCGACGTGGAAACTGGCTCCGGCGCTTGCGGCCGGCAACTGCGTCGTCTTGAAGCCTGCCGAGCAGACGCCGGCCTCGATTCTGCTCTGGGCCGAACTGGTCGGCGATCTGCTGCCGCCCGGCGTGCTCAACATCGTCAACGGCTTCGGCATCGAGGCCGGCAAACCGCTGGCGACCAGCCCTCGGATCGCCAAGATTGCCTTCACCGGCGAAACAACGACAGGCCGGCTGATCATGCAATATGCCAGCCAGAACCTTATTCCGGTGACGCTGGAACTCGGCGGCAAGTCGCCGAACATCTTCTTCGCCGATGTGATGGCCGAGGATGACGACTTCCTCGACAAGGCGCTCGAAGGTTTTGCGATGTTTGCCCTCAACCAGGGTGAAGTCTGCACCTGCCCGAGCCGCGCCCTGGTTCAGGAATCGATCTATGACCGCTTCATGGAAAAGGCGGTCAAACGTGTCGAGGCGATCAAGCAAGGCAACCCGCTCGATCCGGCCACGATGATCGGCGCTCAGGCCTCGACGGAGCAGCTTGAGAAAATCCTCGCCTATCTCGATATCGGCAAGCAGGAAGGAGCTCAGGTTCTGGCTGGCGGCTCGCGTAACGATCTCGGCGGCGACCTGGCGAACGGCTATTACGTGAAGCCGACGATCTTCAAGGGCCACAACAAGATGCGTGTGTTCCAGGAGGAGATCTTCGGGCCGGTCGTTTCGGTCACGACGTTCAAAACCGAAAAGGAAGCGCTCGAAATCGCCAACGACACGCTCTACGGTCTTGGTGCCGGTGTCTGGAGCCGCGACGCCAATCGCTGCTACCGTTTCGGCCGCGAGATCCAGGCCGGCCGCGTCTGGACCAACTGCTATCATGCCTACCCCGCCCATGCCGCCTTCGGCGGCTACAAGCAATCCGGCATCGGCCGCGAAACCCACAAGATGATGCTCGAGCATTACCAGCAGACCAAGAACATGCTGGTCAGCTACAGCCCGAAGGCACTCGGATTCTTCTGAAATGCTTTCAGCTTAGCGGGAGAGGCTGAAGACCCCTCCCCAACCCCTTCCCGCGAGGGGGAGGGGCTTATGATACCGCCCCACCAGCTTTCCTTGCCGAAGTCTCAGCAAGCCGACACGTCGCTTTTAGAACGGGGCAGTTCAACAAGTTAAGCCCCTCCCTCTTGTGGGGGGGGGGTGGGGAGGGAACCCCCTTTCCAGAACCTTGGAGGAAGAACCATGGAAACGACCGTCAATGGCGAACCGCGTGTTCTCGCAACCGATGCGGCCCTCGATCTGATCGCAGAAATCAAGCGGGATCATCCCGATATCCTCTTCCACCAGTCCGGCGGCTGCTGCGACGGCTCCTCCCCCATGTGTTATCCCGCCAATGAGTTCATGGTCGGCGACAGTGACATCAAGCTCGGCGAGATCGGCGGCGTGCCGGTCTATATCAGCGTCAGCCAGTTCGAGGCGTGGAAACATACTCAGCTCATCATCGACGTCGTGCCGGGCCGCGGCGGCATGTTCTCGCTCGACAACGGCCGCGAGAAACGCTTTCTCACCCGTTCCCGTCTCTTCGGCGGCGGCGAGGCCTGTGCCGTCCCGGATGCGACAGTCAGGAAGGTCTGATCCCTGCCGCCCGATGGATGCAACGGTTTTACATCCAGGAGAGGATCTGAGAGCACTCTCGTCGTGATGCTCACTTTCTTCCGGCCGAGAATTTCGTCTGTAGTATTCCCATAGTACCTGCTGCTGAGCGGTCTTTGTTAATCTTCGTCTGTTGGTTTCAAAGGAGGATGCGATGCCAGCTTCTAAGATCCTGATGATCACGGGTGATTTCACCGAAGATTATGAAACGATGGTGCCGTTTCAGACACTGCTCGCCTGCGGCTATACCGTCGATGCCGTCTGCCCCGGCAAAAAGGCGGGCGAGACCGTCGCCACCGCGATTCATGATTTCGAGGGCGATCAGACCTACTCGGAAAAACGCGGCCATGATTTCGCGCTGAACGCCACTTTCGACAGCGTGCGGGCGGAGGATTACGATGCCCTGGTCATCCCCGGCGGCCGCGCGCCGGAATATCTTCGCCTCAATGCCGACGTCATCAAATCGGTCCGGCATTTCTTCGATGCCGGAAAACCCGTTGCAGCCATTTGCCACGGCGCACAGCTGCTTGCCGCCGCCGGAGTGCTGAAGGGCCGCACCTGCTCGGCCTATCCCGCCTGCCGGCCGGAAGTCGAACTTGCCGGCGGCATTTACGCCGATATTTCAATCACCGATGCCATCTCGGACGGCAACCTGGTCACTGCGCCAGCCTGGCCGGCGCATCCCTCCTGGCTGCGGCAGTTCATGGCCGTACTCGATGCCTCGTCAATACCTGAAACCAACGCCGCCTGACGAGGCGGCGCCGGGAGGACGACATGTGTGAACTCTTCATCAAGGCGGATGCGCGGCTATGGGAAAGCACCACCCGGTCGTTGCGCATCGACGGCATGGTCACCAGCGTCAGGCTGGAGAACTTCTTTTGGTCGAAGCTTGAGGAAATTGCGCGGCGCGACGGCATGAACGTCGTGCAGCTGATTACCCGGCTGCACCATGAATCGATCGATGCCGGCCATGATCTCGGGAACTTCACATCCTTCCTGCGCGTCTGCTGCGCCCGATATCTCGACCTGCAGCTCGCCGGTGACATCCCGGCAGATGTCACCCGCCCGATCTCTGAGTTGGATGCGCCGGTCATCCTCGGCCGCGAACGGGAAAAATATCACTGAAGGCAAAAACGATTAGAGCGGTTCTGCGCTTCCGTGAAAAGCTGAACCGCTCTAGTCCGACGAACCTGGGATGATCACAGACGGAGCTCTCAGCTCCGCCAGCATTCTCAAGATACCTGACTGGCGCGGCTGCGCAGGGGTTGCGTTGCGGCGCAGCCTGGACCAACAATGCGCGGCATCATCCAGCACCGGCACCGTCAGGAGATCGCTTGCCATGAACGACCAGAAAGCCGTGATCGTCACGGGAGCCGGCGGCAACCTCGGCAGCGCCGTTGTCCGGGAGCTTGCAGGCGCCGGCGTAAAACTCGTCTGCATGAACCGTTCGAGCCAGGAGCTGGAAACTTTGGCCGGTGAGCTTCCCGCGTCCACGGAGTTTCTCTCGATCGCCGGAACGGATCTCACCGACTACGCCTCCTGCGCTGCCGCCGTCGCCCGAGCCGTCAAGCGCTTCGGCGGCGTAGGCGCATTGGTCAACACCGTCGGCGGTTTTCAAATGGGACCGGTTGGGCCGGAGGCCCCCGCGCAATGGGATACCATGATGACGGCAAACGCCCGTACCGCGCTGACGATCAGCGCGGCGGTTCTCCCGACGATGAAGGCCGCAGGCTACGGCCGCATCGTACACGTCGCTGCGATGCCCGGCCTGAAGGCCGGCCCTAACCAGGCCGCCTATGCAGCCTCGAAAGCTGCCGTCATCCGGCTGACGGAAGCGCTTGCTGCCGAATGCCGCGATGATCGCATCACCGCCAACTGCATTCTGCCCGGCACGATCGACACGCCCGAGAATCGTGCTGCCATGCCCAATGCAAAAACGGACGCCTGGGTATCGCCGCAGTCGATCGCCCGGCTCATCGCCTTCCTGATATCGCCCGCCGCAGCCGTCGTTACCGGCGCAGCGATCCCGGCCACCGGCCGCGAATAGGCAAGCGGTGCGCATTCGGAATGGTCACTGCCATCTGGCCTGGAGTACGGTCCTTTTGCTATTGTGGGCCGACGACAAATGAACGACGTTTATCTCGGGATCGAGCAGGCGATGGTGTCAATGATCGCATTGTGGCGGCATCTGCCGGATCACGGTGGTTGCGATGGCTGACGGGCCGGCATTGCCCACCGGCGCAACCGATCTGATGCGCGAAGAATGGTTCCTGGGCGTCAGCATCGCGACGAGCTTGGCCTTCCTTGTTTTCCAGGACGATCTCTTCAGCCGACTTCCCGATCCGCTTTGGTTCACCGTCGTTTTCGCGTGGCTATTTGCCGTCGTGCTCGGTTCGGCTCTGTCGGTCGTGCGGCAGGCGGATCACCTGGCGGAGCGCCTTAAGGAACCTTATGGCACCCTTATTCTGACGCTCGCCATTACTTCGATCGAAGTGATGGCGATTTCCGCCGTGATGATTCATGGCGAAAACAACCCGACGCTGGCCCGCGACACTTTGTTTGCGGTCGTCATGATCATCCTGAACGGCATGGTCGGCTTGTCATTGCTCTTGGGTGCATGGCGACGGCCGGAGCAACAGCATAACCTCCAGGGCGCCAACGCCTATCTCGGCGTCATCGTGCCCTTGGCAACGCTCAGCCTGGTGATGCCGACATTTCTTTCCGGCCCGGACGGGCAGCACCCGTCGGCGCCGCGGCAATTGATCCTCGGCATACTCTCCGTCGGCCTTTATGCCACGTTTCTGTTTCTGCAAGCCGGTCGCCATCAGGACTATTTCACCGACGGCAGCAATCGCCGCGAACCTCCTGGCGAAGCAGCGCTTTACCACGAGCCGGTGTGGCCTCATGCCCTGTTGCTGTTCGCCTATATGGGGCCTGTGGTGTTCCTGGTCGAACAACTCGCGCGGCCGATCGATTACATCATCGAAACCCTGCGGGCGCCAACCGCATTTGGCGGTGTCGTCATGGCCGTTCTTGTCGCGACCCCCGAGGCAATCAGCGCCGTGCGTGCATCCATCGCCAACAATCTTCAGCGCTCCGTTAATATTTTTCTCGGGTCGGTTTTGTCGACGATCGGGCTGACCGTGCCGGCGATGCTCGTCATCAGCCGCCTTTATGGACACCCGGTAACACTCGGTCTGGAGCATGGAGATCTTGTGATGCTGCTGCTCACTCTTGCCGTCAGCATCATCACCTTTGCCAGCGGTCGCACGCATCTGATGCAGGGTGCGGTCCATCTCGTGCTTTTCCTGGCTTACGTCCTGTTGATTTTCCAGCAATGATGTCCGGCATGCGGGAACTGACCAGCGAAGATGAAGTCCTCGCGCCAGCGATAGCTGAGCGTGGTGTTGCAGGAGATGAAGGGAAGATTGGTTGCGGGGGCGGGATTTGAACCGTTCGCAGGCGTACTTTTTCAGGTTATGGTGAGCTTTAGCGAACGACGAGCTACGGTCGCTAAGGGAAAGCGGAGCTTTTCCACCAGCGATAAAGGCTTTGTGATACTTGGAGAGGGAAGGTTGGTTCGGGGCGTGCTTTGGGGTTTTCTGTCCCGTGGCGTCGGCTTTGCCTGCTTGCAGGCCCCTGATGAGGCGTTAACTCCTCGACCGTTATCAAAACAAAAAGCCCGCTTTTGGCGGGCTTTTGGGACTTTTGGTTGCGGGGGCAGGATTTGAACCTGCGGCCTTCAGGTTATGAGCCTGACGAGCTACCGGGCTGCTCCACCCCGCGGAAGTATTATAACACGAAAGGCCGCTTTTGAGCGGCCCTTTGTTCGGCTTTGGGCCGTTGGATTGTGATTGAGAAGATAGTCTTTGTTGACGCATGCAGCTTACCGAAGCCTGACGGCTCCGGGCGCATGCGTTGAGTTGCGATTTGCAGACCTGGCAGCGACCTACTCTCCCGCGTCTTAAGACGAAGTACCATGGGCGCAGGGGCGTTTCACGGCCGTGTTCGGAAAGGGAACGGGTGCAGCCACCCCGCCATAACCACCAGGTCGGCAAAGCGCAACTTTGTTTGAGAAGCTGGCAGGCGTTAGCCTGTTTTGTTTTGAACACGTCTTTGATCTTTCCGGCTGCGGGTGCTTGTGGCACCGATACAGGCCAGAGGCCGTCGCGCTTTGTGGCGCGGGCCGTCCGCAGCGCCCTTGGCGCGTCAGGACAAGGTCAGGCATCATCAGCCTTTGGCTGATGAGCATGAACAATGAGAACGATCAAGCCGATCGAGCTATTAGTACCGGTAAGCTTCATGCGTTGCCGCACTTCCACACCCGGCCTATCAACGTGGTCGTCTTCCACGGCTCTGATAGGGAACACTCGTTTTCAGGTGGGTTTCCCGCTTAGATGCCTTCAGCGGTTATCCCGTCCATATATAGCTACCCTGCTATGCCCTTGGCAGGACAACAGGTCCACCAGAGATATGTCCATCCCGGTCCTCTCGTACTAGGGACAGATCCTGTCAATATTCCTACACCCACGGCAGATAGGGACCGAACTGTCTCACGACGTTCTGAACCCAGCTCACGTACCGCTTTAATTGGCGAACAGCCAAACCCTTGGGACCTGCTCCAGCCCCAGGATGCGATGAGCCGACATCGAGGTGCCAAACAACCCCGTCGATATGGACTCTTGGGGGTCATCAGCCTGTTATCCCCGGCGTACCTTTTATCCGTTGAGCGATGGCCCTTCCACGCGGGACCACCGGATCACTATGACCGACTTTCGTCTCTGCTCGACTTGTCAGTCTCGCAGTCAGGCGGGCTTATGCCATTGCACTCGACGACCGATTTCCGACCGGTCTGAGCCCACCATCGCGCGCCTCCGTTACTCTTTCGGAGGCGACCGCCCCAGTCAAACTACCCACCATACACTGTCCCGGACCCGGATGACGGGCCGCGGTTAGACATCCATGACGATAAGGGTGGTATTTCAAGGATGGCTCCACGGAAACTGGCGTCCCCGCTTCAAAGCCTACCACCTATCCTACACATGCCGACACGAATGCCAGTGTAAAGCTATAGTAAAGGTGCACGGGGTCTTTCCGTCTGACCGCAGGAACCCCGCATCTTCACGGGGAATTCAATTTCACTGAGTCTATGTTGGAGACAGCGGGGAAGTCGTTACGCCATTCGTGCAGGTCGGAACTTACCCGACAAGGAATTTCGCTACCTTAGGACCGTTATAGTTACGGCCGCCGTTTACTGGGGCTTCGATTCAAAGCTTGCACCTCTCCTCTTAACCTTCCAGCACCGGGCAGGCGTCAGACCCTATACGTCGTCTTGCGACTTCGCAGAGCCCTGTGTTTTTGATAAACAGTCGCTACCCCCTGGTCTGTGCCACCCCACAAGAGTTGCCTCATATGGGGTCACGCTTCTTCCGAAGTTACGCGTGCAATTTGCCGAGTTCCTTCAACATAGTTCTCTCAAGCGCCTTGGTATACTCTACCTGACCACCTGTGTCGGTTTCGGGTACGGTCTATACGGTGGAGCTATTTCCTGGAACCGCTCCGCTGCCCTGATAATCCAATAAACCAGAACAACTTGTGCAATC